>JADDPP010000449.1 GCA_016781845.1 Rubrobacter sp. | reverse complement strand
CAGCCTCACCTTGCAAGAGATGGATGGAACACGCTCGAACATGTCCCCCAGTCCCACCCTGACCCGCGACTGCGGTCTGAGGAAGAACCGCCGGTACGCTGAGTACAGCGCCCTGTCCGCCCTCACTCGCGGCAGCCTGAGTCGCTTCCGCGGGGTAGAGGCCCCATCGTTCAGAATTAGCAGCGCGAGTTCTGCATCCTCCGTCCTCAACACTTCCCGGATGCACCGCGCCTGCCACTCCAGCAGGAAAGGGCCATCGAGCATCACGCCGAAGCGGATGGGGCGTTGTGCGTCTGAGACCACTGTATCGGTCTGCAAGGCCAAGGGTGAGTGCCTCCGTCCATCGAGGTTGTACTGGTTAGGCCTGCGCCACCCTACCCTGTGCACCCGAGGCTGCGGTGGTTCCGGACCCTCCGGCCGCGGATTCGTAGTCGGGATGAAAGAGCACCTGGATGTCGAGCGGTGGCGCCATACACAGCAGCACGGTCGCTCGGGGGCCGGCGAGTGAGAAAGCTGCGATCGGCGAGACAGAGGGGGCGAGCGCTTTTAGTGTCCTCGCCCCGTCCGAATCACGTAAAGCTGAATTGGGCTCAGCCCGCAACCGGCTCGCGCTTGAGCAGTTGCTCGGGGATGAACCGGTCCTTGTACGCGAGCAACGTATCGCGGTACGGGAGCAGATTCTGGAGCGTGTCCCTCAGCCCATCGTTGATGTCAATGGTCGGGTGAGGCAGAAGCTCAGTCATGAAGCGCGTGTTCTCCATGACCATCTGGTGCTCCTCCTTCTCCACACGCGGGTTAGGCAAGTGATCCACCTGGACGGGGATGCCCATCTCCGCTCCGATGGACTGGATGCCATCCGCGATCTCCTGGATGCCTACCGGGCCGCTCGTCTGGTTGAATATCTCGAACTTCTGATCCGGCTCACGCCTCGCCGCCGCGACGATGGAGTCCACCGCGTCCTGCAGACCGATCATCGGCCTCTTGAGACCGCCCTTGCCGTACACGGTTATCGGGTAACCCGCGAGCGCCTGCGCCGCGAAGCGGTTCACTACTACCCCAAAGTAGAAGTCGAAGTCGAAGCGCGTCGCCAGCCGTGGATCAGCCTGCGTCTCCTCGGTAGTCGTGCCGTAAGTGATCGCCGTCCGCAGGTCAATGACCGAGAGCTTCCACTGGCGGTTCGCAAGCCAGAGGTTGTTCACATCGTGGCACTTGCTCATGTGGTACCACGAGCCCGCCATGCCGGGGTATATAACAGTTCCTCTTTTCCCGTTGCGCTCCACCTCCAGGTAGCCCTCCGGAATGTCAATGTCCGGCTGACCGTAGACGCCCGTCGTCGTCGTCTCCACGAAGACGCTCTCCAGAAGGTTGTTCTCCTTGAGCCCCCAGAGCAGGTTGCGGGTGGAGGCGGTGTTGTTCTCCTGGGTATAGTTCGCGCGCTCACCATTGATCTCCGAGTACGGGGCGGACGGCTGCGCGGCGAGATGGAGCACGACGCGCGGCCTGAACGTCGCGTACAACTGCTGCACGAAGGCGCGGTCGGATAGGTCGCCTTCGATGAAGCTGAGGTTACTGGAGCCGGTCTCGCGCGCGACCTCCAGGCGTTCCTCCATGCTCACGATGGGAAGGGCCGACACGGAGCCGATCTCCTCCACCCACCTGCGCCTGCCGAAGTTATCCACGCCCACGATGCGCTCGTCAGGGAACTCCCGCGAGAGTTTGAGCATCACCGGCCATCCGATATACCCATCCGCGCCTGTTACAAGTATTGCCACCTGAGGTTACCTCCTGTTAGGGCCTACACCTGGTTTAAAGAACAAACTCAACTCGCCGTCGTGACAGAGCGACTTCCCGCCACTCCGGGTCGCGGTCTACGCGCAAACTCCATAAGGAACGCGAGCAGAGTCCCAATCAGCCCTCCGGCTACCACGCCCAGCAACGGAGGCAGGATGCCCCGAAAGTCCGTCCGCATCGCCTCCACCGCCTGACCGACCACGGCTACCTTATCGCTCTGTATCCGTGCCGTCACCCGCTGCTGCCGGTCAATCATGATCAGGTTCTCGTAGACCTGGCGTTCCGAGCGCATATTGGTCTCCAGCGTGTACCGCTGAGCCTCCAACTCCGTCCACTGCGACCGCAGCACCGCCACCTCACGGTCGAGGTTGTTTATGTCCTTCTGAAACTGCGCCTGTTTCTGTGTAAGCAGTACGATCAAAGACTCCAGAAAGCTTCTCTGCTCACGCGCGTTCAGGGCGCCAACTGCCTGCACAATAGGCTGTATCTGGACGGTGTCCGACTGGCGGGCGGGAGCGCTGCCCTGGTCAGAGCTGAGATTGTCTGTTCCAGGATCGGCCTGAGCGCTGAGCGACGGCAGAAACCTACTAACATCCACGTCTGCCTCAACAACCGCGAACGTCGTGAGGGTGATAAGCGACAGCGGCAAACTCGTCCCCTGGCCGCCCCTGTTGCCTTGCAGTGTTGGCCGAAGAAGAACGGCGTTGTCCAGGTTTTGCTTCACCCGGTTACTCTGCTCGGACAGGCTACTGAGCAGGTCCTGCCTCGTCTCCACCTGACGCGCGACCTCAACAACCCGCGGGTTCTGCTCGAACTTGCCGAGCGCGGCCTGCGCCTGGGCCAGGCGCTGCTGTGCCTGCTGGATCTCAGGTGCGGCCCTCTCAGGATCGTAGAAGCCCCTACCGAGCAATGAGTTGAGCTGCAGAGCGGTCTGGTTCGCCCACAGGTTGGCGACCCTCATAGTCAGCGCTCGGTCGCGCATGGTGGCGGTTGCAACAAGCACATCGGGGCGACCGGCCACCTCGCTCACCATCACTTGCTTGCGAAGCTCCCCCGGTTTCCTCAGGTCTGGAGGGAGCTGATCCCCCAGTTGCTTCACCACAGCGGTTTCAACAGGTGTTGAGGTGTTGCTGATGAGAGCCAGAGAGCGAACGGGCACGTCCGGCAACGTCACACTCCTGAGATCAGGGTCAATGACGCCGGTTCGGTTCTGGGCCGATACAGAGAGACCTTCCGGGGCTGGCTTTACAAGCAATGTGGCGGTGCTCTCGTACGTCGCGTCGCGTGTCATCGCGAGATATGCCCCCGCGGCCGCCCCGAGCAGCGCGAACAGGATAATGATCCAGGACCACCTGAGTAGTACCCGGAGGTACTGCCCCAGGTCTATAACACCAGGCAACTGATTCCTCGTCTAATACAAATCCAGGGACTTCCGCCCCCGTCAACCAGCCCAAAGTATAGAGCCGCGAGCGGGACAGTGTCAAACCAAACAGCTGTGAAGATGCGTCCATAGCCCGCGTGCCGGTGACGCTGTTTGACG
>JADDPP010000248.1 GCA_016781845.1 Rubrobacter sp. | reverse complement strand
TTTACGTGCGGCTTCGTACGCTCAAATCGCTGCTTCGCCAATTTCCTCTCCTCTATCCGTTCTTGAGTTAGCCTGGTTATACGTTGCTATGGAGAAGAGGCGCTATCTCTAGCGCCTCGCCTTCGCCGTTATCTCCGCGCTGATGCTCGCCGGCACCTGCTCGTAGTGGTCGAACTGCATCGAGTACGTCGCCCGGCCCTGGGTCGCGGACCGCAGGTCGGTTGCGTACCCGAACATCTCAGCGAGCGGCACCATCGCGCGCACCACCTGCGCGTTACCGCGCGTGTCCATGCCCTGTATCTGCCCGCGGCGCGAGCTCAGGTCCCCGATGACCGCGCCCTGGAACTCGTCCGGGGTCACTACCTCGACGCTCATTATCGGCTCGAGGATCGCCGGACCCGCCTTCTGCGCGCCAGCCTTCAGAGCCATCGAGCCCGCGATGTGGAACGCCATCTCGCTCGAGTCAACATCGTGGTACGAGCCGTCGTAAAGCGTGGCGCGTACGCCAACCAGCGGATAGCCCGCCAGGACTCCGCCTTCCAGCGCTTCCCGCACGCCATCCTCCACAGCGGGGATGTACTCCCGCGGGATGACGCCACCGACGATCTTGTTCTCGAACTCGAAGCCGACAGCGCCCTCGAGTGGGTTCAACTCCAGCCAGACGTGTCCGTACTGACCGCGGCCACCTGTCTGCCTCACGAACCGGCCCTCGGCCTTCGTGGGGCGGGTGATTGTCTCGCGGTACGCCACCTGTGGGCGACCGATGTTCGCGTTCACCTTGAACTCGCGCAGCATCCGGTCCACGATGACTTCGAGGTGAAGCTCGCCCATGCCGCTGATGATCGTCTGCCCGCTCTCCTGGTCGGTCTGCACCCGGAACGTCGGGTCCTCCTCCGCCAATCTCGTCAGAGCGATAGCCATCTTGTCCTGGTCGCTCTTCGTCTTCGGCTCGATAGCCTGGGAGATAACCGGCTCCGGGAACTGGATGGTCTCCAGCACCACCGGTGCGTTCTCCGCGGAGAGCGTGTCACCCGTGAAAGTGTTCTTCAACCCCACAACCGCCGCGATGTCGCCCGCGTGTACCTCCGAGATCTCCTCACGGTGGTTCGAGTGCATCTGCAGCAGCCGCCCGACGCGCTCCCGCGTGTCCTTCGTCGTGTTCAACACGTAGGAGCCAGCAGCGAGCTTGCCCGAGTAGACGCGGAGGAATGCCAGCTTACCGACGAATGGGTCCGCAACGATCTTAAAGACCAGCGCGGAGAACGGCTCGTCCTCATCGAGCGTGCGCACCACCTCTTCCTCGGTGCCGGGTCGAACGCCGGTCACAGGGGGCACGTCCAGCGGGCTGGGCAGGTAGTCCACCACCGCGTCAAGCATAGGCTGCACGCCCTTGTTGCGTAGCGCCGAACCGCAAAGCACCGGCACTAGCGTCCGCTCGATCGTCGCCTTGCGAAGCGCGGCCCGCAGCTCGTCTGCCGTAATCTCCTCGCCCTCGAGGTACTTCATCGTCAGGTCTTCGTCTGTCTCCGCGACCTTCTCAAGGAACTGCTCGCGGCGGAGCGCGGCCTCCTCGCGGATGTCCTCAGGGATGTCAGAGCGCTCGACGTTGTTTCCGAGGTCGTCCGTGTACAGAATAGCCACGTTGTTGATGAAGTCCACGAGACCCCGGTAGTTCGCCTCGGAGCCGATGGGCATCTGGACGGGAACCGGGTTGCTGCCCAGCCGGTCGCGCATCATCTCGACCGTACGGTCGAAGTTCGCGCCTGTGCGGTCCATCTTGTTCACAAACGCAATGCGCGGAACGCCGTAACGATCCGCCTGACGCCACACGGTCTCGCTCTGCGGCTCAACACCCGCGACCGCGTCGAACACTACGACGCCGCCGTCGAGGACGCGCAGGCTGCGCTCCACCTCGACGGTGAAGTCCACGTGCCCTGGGGTATCAATGATGTTGATGCGGTGATCCTGCCAGCGGCACGTAGTCGCCGCCGCGGTGATCGTGATGCCGCGCTCGCGCTCCTGCTCCATCCAGTCCATTGTGGCGGCGCCCTCGTGGACCTCGCCCATCTTGTAGAGCCGGCCGGTGTAGAACAGGATGCGCTCCGTCGTCGTGGTCTTACCCGCGTCGATATGCGCGATGATTCCTATGTTTCTCGTACGTTGGAGCTCCGTGCCTGCCGCGCCGGTAGCTTCCTTAATAACAGTAGCCAAGACTCTAATTCCCCTTATAGCCTGCCGGTCGTTGCCGACAGGCCAGATCAATTGCTAGTTACCAGCGATAGTGAGCGAACGCCTTGTTCGCTTCCGCCATGCGGTGGGTATCCTCCCGCCGCTTCACCGTCGCGCCCACGTTGTTCGCCGCATCCAGAATCTCCGCCGCGAGCTTCTCGGACATCGAGTGACCGTTGCGGTTGCGGGCTGAGCTTATGAGCCAGCGTATCGCCAGGCTCTGCCTGCGGTCGCCGCGGATCTCCACGGGCACCTGATACGTTGAGCCTCCGACGCGCCGAGGCTTCACCTCGAGCACCGGGGTAGCGTTGCGAAGCGCCACCTCGAAGACCTCCGCGGGGTCGCGCCTCGTGCGCTCACCAACGATGTCGAGCGCCCCGTACACCACGCGCTCCGCCGTCCCCTTCTTACCGCCGTACATCACCTTGTTAATGAAGCGGCTAAGGGTGCGGTTGCCGTACCGTGGGTCCGGCAGAACCTCTCTCTTCTGTACCTTCGCTCTACGCGGCATTCTTCAGTTCCTCTCCCCGTGCCTTATGACTTCGGCTTCTTCGAGCCATACAGAGACCGGCCCTTCTTGCGGTCGCGTACTCCCTGAGTGTCGAGCGCTCCACGGATGATGTGGTAGCGCACGCCCGGCAGGTCGCGCACCCTGCCGCCGCGGATCAGCACGACGGAGTGCTCCTGAAGGTTGTGGCCCTCGCCCGGAATGTACGCCGTGACCTCCATGCCGTTTGTCAGCCTCACGCGCGCGACCTTGCGGAGCGCGGAGTTCGGCTTCTTCGGCGTCTGCGTCCTTACCTGCGTACACACACCGCGCTTCTGTGGGGCGCCCTTCTGCTTGCGCAGGCGGCCCGCGTAACGGCCGAGACCGTTGTTTGTGAACTGGAGCGCGGGCGCCTTCGTCTTCTTCGTCCGCTTCACGCGCCCCTTGCGCACCAGCTGGTTGATAGTTGGCATCTGCGTCTTTCTCCTGCTGCTCTTACTATATATACGAAGTTTCCGCCCCTCAAACAGAAGGGACGGAGGCTAAATCTGGACACACAAGAATGGTTGGGCATGTATGGTATGCCCAACCACAGCATTATACTTTATCACGATTTGTTATGATTCGTCAAGGAAACCGGCCACCCG
>JADDPP010000038.1 GCA_016781845.1 Rubrobacter sp. | reverse complement strand
CGGTACGCGCGGGCGGGCTGCATCTGCAACCCTCCACGCCTTGTAGTACGAACTTGGACCCCTTCCGGATGCATGCCTGCTAGAATGAGGGCGCTTCCTTTCGCGGGGGCGAGGACACCGGGAGCAAAGTGCGGGAGGTAAGGAAGTGGGTCAGGAGCCGCGGGAGCAGGATTTCGGGCCGGTGGGGGCGCCGCAGGAGGACTTGCAGGGGGCGCCGCAGTACGAGGGCGTTTTGGCGGCGAGCGCGGAGCCGGGTCCATCGTCGCCGCAGGTGGAGCCGTTGCCAGGAGAGGTCAGGGAAGAAGCTGATGAGGACTGGCGGCGAGGATCACAGCGGTGAGCGAGGGTGGGATCGGCCGGGGGTTAGTGACGTTCCTGACGGACTTTGGGCTGGCGTGGGGGCCGGTTGGTACGTGCCACGCAGTGATGCTCGATGTTGCGCCGGGGGTGAGGATCGTTGACGTATCGCATGGTATCCCACCGTTCCAGATAAGGGCGGGGGCGTGGGTGCTGGCCTCGGCGCTGCCGTATATGCCAGCGGCTGTACACGTGGCGGTGGTGGACCCAGGGGTGGGAACGTCGCGCCTGCCCCTCGCGCTGCTGTGCGACCGGGGGGATGTGCTGGTGGGGCCAGACAACGGGCTCCTCCTGCCCGCGTGTGAGCGGCTGGGCGGCGTAGTGGAGGCGCGGCAGATCACGAACCGGGACCTGATGCGGCGGCCTGTCTCCGCGACGTTCCACGGACGGGACATCTTCGCGCCTGTTGGGGCGCGACTGGCGGGCGGGCTGCCCTTCGAGGAGGTGGGGCCAGAGGTGGAGATTGGCCATCTCTTCGGCCCGCCGTGGCGGCGGCCGGAGTACGAGGAAAAGCGGGTGGTGGGTGAGGCAGCGCTGCTCGACAGTTTCGGAAACGTGCGCACGAACATCGAGACGGCGCGCTGGCCGGTGGAGGCGGGCGCGAGGGTCAGGGTGCGCGCCGCTGGTGTGGATCGGGAGGTCCCCACAGCCCGGACGTTCGGGGAGGTGGGTCGCGGCGAGCTGTTCGCGTTCGACGATTCCTCGGGCTACGCCTGCCTAGGGGTGAACCAGGGCAGCGCGGGGGAGATGCTGGGTGTGAGACCTGGGGAGCGGGTGGAGCTGGAGAGGATGTGAGGAGGGCCTTCAAGACAGAGGTCACAGCGACTTGCGCCTGGTTGAGGGGACCGGGATCAGTGCCGTCATGGATGGACGACGGAGTGAAGGTATGGCGGCAAGGCGCCGGGTATGTTGCAGGGTGCACAAGTGTGTGCTGATGCTTTCGGGCACATGACCGAAGACAGGATTTTGAGGTATACTGTAGGTACCATGATAATAGAAGAACAGTCGCGCGGGGCGGCGGTTGACGAACGCCAACTTGTGACGAACGACTTCTCAATCGTCGCCGCAACCGTCAACGGCTCGGGCAGCCAGTCCGCCAACCAGGTTCTTATCCGGGCCATCTTCAAGATGGGCATCCCCGTCAACGGTAAGAACCTCTTCCCTTCCAACATCGCCGGTCTACCCACCTGGTACACGATCCGTGTCAGCCGTGAGGGCTACACCGCCCGCCGCGAGCAGGCGGAGGTGCTGGTAGCGTTCAACGAGCAGACCGCCGCGGAGGACCTCGCAAGTCTGCCTCCTGGCGGTGTCTGCATTCACCCCGCCGAATCCAGGCTGAAGCGAGATCGCGATGATGTCGTGTACTACTCTCTCCCCGTCAAGGAGATTGTCGCAGCCTCGGGCGCGGACCCGAAGCTGCGCGACAAGCTGGCGAGCATGACATACGTCGGCGCGCTCGCGGAGCTGTTGGGAATAGACCTGGGTGAGATTCGCGCCGCGTTGTCATACGTGTTCCGGGGCAAGGCGAAGGTGGTGGAGCTCAACTGGGGCGTTATCGCCGCGGCCGCTGAGTACGCGCGGGAGAACTGGGTCAAGGAAGACGTGTACCGCGTGGAGCGCATGGAGCGCACGAGCGGCCTCGTGATGATAGATGGCAACTCGGCCGGGGCGCTTGGGGCTGTGTACGGCGGTGTGACTGTTGCCGCATGGTACCCCATTACCCCCTCCACAAGTCTGATAGAGGCGTTGACCGGGTATCTCTCACGGCTGCGCGTGGACGAGGACGGCAACGCGACATACGCAGTTATCCAGGCGGAGGATGAGATGGCCGCGCTCGGCACCGTTGTCGGCGCAGGCTGGGCGGGCGCGCGGGCGATGACCGCGACCTCCGGTCCCGGCATCTCTTTGATGACTGAGTTCGCGGGCCTGGGGTACTTCGCGGAGGTGCCGGGCGTTATCTGGGACGTGCAGCGCATCGGCCCGAGCACAGGGCTGCCCACGCGCGTCTCGCAGGGCGACGTGCTCTCCGTGTACTTCCTCGGCCACGGCGATACCCGGCACGTGGTGTTGCTACCGGGTAACGTCGCGGAGTGCTTCGAGTTCGGCCACGTGGCGTTCGACCTCGCGGAGCGGCTGCAGACGCCTGTGTTCGTCCTGAGCGACCTCGACCTGGGGATGAACCTGTGGATGACTCCCCCATTCGAGTATCCCGAGCTCCCCATGGACCGCGGCAAGGTGCTCTCGGCGGAGGACGTGGCGCGGCTTGGCGGCTTCAAGCGGTTCGCGGACCCGGACGGCGACGGGATAGGGTATCGCACGCTGCCGGGAACGGACCACCCGCTCGCCGCGTACTTCGCGCGCGGCACGGGCCACACCGAGGACGCCGTGTACAGCGAGCGGCCGGACGACTGGAAGAATAACCTGGACCGCTTGGCTCGAAAGCACGAGACGGCGCGGATGCTTGTCCCCCCTCCGATAGTGGACGAGGGTCCGGACGCGCAGGTAGGCATCATCTCGTACGGCTCGGCGGACCCGGCGGTGGTAGAGGCGCGGGACAGGCTCGCGAAGCTCGGGCTTGCAACCAACTATCTGAGGGTGCGGGCGCTGCCGCTGGAGAAGACGCTGAAGGAGTTCGTCGCGCGGCACGAGCGGGTGTACGTGGTGGAGCTCAACCAGGATGGGCAGATGGCCCAGCTAGTGCGGTTGGAGGCGCCCGAGCTTGCGGGCAGGGTGCGCTCAATCGCCCACTGCGACGGGCTGCCGCTTACGGCACTATTCGTCGCGGAATCCATAAGTAGTCAGGAGCTGTAACAGATGGCAACCGCCGTTAAGCCGGGCAGTGGCTCGGGCGCGATGAAGGTGAACCTGATAGGGCTGGAGCGCAACGAGTACCGGGGCGGCGTCTCGACGCTCTGCGCGGGGTGTGGTCACGACTCCATCTCCAGCCAGATTATCGCGGCCTCGTGGGAGCTATCCCTGGAGCCGCACAGGGTCATCAAGATGAGCGGCATCGGCTGCTCCAGCAAGTCACCGGCGTACTTTCTGGGCCGGTCGCACGGCTTCAACTCCCTGCATGGACGGATGCCGGCTATCGCGACCGGCGCGACGCTCGCTAACCGCACGCTGATAGCTATCGGTGTGTCGGGCGATGGCGACACCGGGAGCATTGGGCTCGGCCAGTTCAAGCACATGCTGCGGCGCAATGTGCCCATCGCGTACATCATTGAGAACAACGGCGTGTACGGCCTCACAAAGGGACAGTTCTCCGCGACGGCGGACGCGGGCCAGAAGCTGAGGCACGCGGGCGTGAACGAGCTGCCGCCGATTGATCTCTGCCTCGAGGCACTGGTTGGCGGGTGCGGGTTCGTCGCACGGTCGTTCGCAGGAGACGCAAAGCAGGTGCGCGCGTTGCTGAAGGCCGCGATCTCGTACGAGGGCACGGCGGTGCTCGACATCATCAGCCCGTGCGTGACGTTCAACAACCACGACGAGAGCACGAAGAGCTACTCGTACGGCAAGGAGCACGAGGAGCAGCTGCACGACATCACCTTCGTGCCGAGGCGTGAGGAGATCACGGTGAACTACGAGCCGGGCAGCGTGCAGGAGGTGGAGATGCACGACGGCTCCGTGATCCAGCTGCGCAAGCTGGACGAAGAGCACGACGTGACGGACAAGCTGGCGGCGCTCAGGCTGCTCGAGGAGGCGCAGGAGAAGCAGGAGTTCATTACAGGGCTGATCTACATTGACGAGAGCCGTCCTGCCCTGCCCGCGCTGCAGCACCTGACCGAGACGCCACTGGCCCAGCTTCCGCAGTCCACGCTGCGTCCTTCGCGCGAGTCGCTGGCGAAGATCATGTCGGAGTTGGGCTGAGACTCACGCGGCTCATCGAGGTTATTCTGAAGCCACAGGGGCGAAGCAGTGCTTCGCCCCTTTTGTGTGTCCACGGTCCGTAGCAGAGAGCTGGGCCGCTCGATACTCGCCCCTACGCGATGATGCGTATCCCCCGCGATCAGACCCCGGCGGGGGTTTGCAGCTCGCGGGGGCGGGCGTACTCAATTGCGGGACGGACCAGGGGGAGCTCGTGCTGCTCGCCCTCGTGGACTACGTGCTTTGCGGCGCCCATGAAGCCGACGAAGAGCGGGTGGGGGCGCGTGGGACGGCTCTTGAACTCGGGGTGGAACTGGCTACCCACGTACCACGGGTGGCCGCGCAGCTCCAGGATCTCCACCAGCTTGCCATCAGGGGAGATACCACTGATGCACAGCCCGTGCCGCTCCAGAGTCTCCCGATACTCGTTGTTGAACTCGAAGCGGTGGCGGTGGCGCTCGTTGATCACGGGCTCACCGTATTCCGCCGCCGTTCTCGTGCCGGACACAAGCTCACAGGGGTACGAGCCGAGCCGCATAGTGCCGCCCATATCCGCAAGGTCGCGCTGACTCGCCATCAGGTCAATCACCGGGTGCGGGGTATCCGGGTCAATCTCGGTCGTGTTTGCGCCTGCGAGTCCGCAGACGTTGCGGGCGAACTCGATAGTCATCATGTGCATCCCGTAGCAGAGGCCCAGGTACGGCACGTCGTTCTCCCGTGCGTAGCGTGCCGCGGCGATCTTGCCCTCGACGCCACGCGCGCCGAAGCCACCGGGCACAACTATGCCTGAGACATCCCGCAGCCGCTCCACGACATCCGCGTTCTCCAGCGTCTCAGCGTCTATCCAGTCAATCTCCACGCAGAGGCCGTGCGCCAGACCGGCATGGCGGAGACTCTCCGCGACGGAGAGGTACGCATCGTGTAGGTCCGTGTACTTACCGACGAGAGCTACCTTGATCTCGGGCTTGGGAGCCTTGATGCGCTCTACGAGGGTCTCCCACTCCTGGGAGTCGGGCAGGTACGAGGGAAGATGCAGCCGCTCTGTAATGTACGTGCCGATGCCGAAGTTCTCAAGCATCCGCGGCACCTCGTAGATCGTGTCTGCGGTCTCGAGTGGGATAACGGCCTCAACGTCTACGTCTCCGAAGAGCGCGATCTTCTGACGAATGTCATCGGTGACGGGGTGGTCGGAGCGGCAGATGATGAGGTCGGCGCTGATACCGATCCTGCGCAGCTCGTTGACGCTGTGCTGAGTGGGCTTCGTCTTGAGCTCGTTCGTCGCGCCGATATGGGGCAGGAGCGTGAGGTGGATGTACAGGACGTTCTCCCGACCCGCTTCTCGCCGCATCTGGCGGATGGCCTCGAGGAAGGGGAGTCCTTCGATGTCACCCACTGTGCCGCCGACCTCAACGATGACGACATCCGCGTTGCTGTGGTTCGCGACGTTCCAGATGCGGCTCTTAATCTCGTTCGTCACGTGGGGGATCACCTGTATGGTGCCGCCGAGGAAGTCACCTCGGCGCTCGGCCTGGAGCACATCGCGGTAGATCTGGCCGGTGGTTACGTTGCTGTCGCGCGTGAGGCTCACGTCTATGAAGCGCTCGTAGTGGCCGAGGTCCAGGTCCGTCTCCGCACCGTCGTCAGTAACGAACACCTCGCCGTGCTGGAACGGGGACATGGTGCCCGCGTCGAGGTTGATGTACGGGTCCAGCTTCTGTGCCTGGACGGAAAGCCCCCGGCTCTTGAGGATGCGCCCTATCGCGGCCGTGGCGATGCCTTTGCCAACCGAGCTCGCTACTCCGCCTGTTACGAAAATAAACTTAGCCACGGCCTCTCCCTTTACCAATGGTCGTTTGGTTTACCTAACCGCCGTGACGCCAGGAGCGCCCGGTCGGACTGAGAAGTGGGGCAGAGCGAATATCGTTCCCTGCGTACCCTTCTATTGTCTCCATGTTATCGCATCCTTGCCAGGATAGACACTCTCTTGTCCACCCATTCCTTGCTCGTATCCTGGCGTCCCTCGCTACGCCGGCCGGGGCGCGAGCACCTTGACCTGGAGCGTTTCTCCGAGGTCCGATTTACGGACCGTCAGTCGGTCTATGGTCTCGTACTCGGCGAGGCCGACCTCCTTGCAGAAGTGGTCCACGCCCTCCAGGCCTTCCTGCCCGGCGGCCGTCCTGTAGTGCATGGGCACCACGATGGAGGGTTCTACCTGGGCGAGGACCTCGGCGGCCTGCTCGGAGCCGAGCGCATTGCCGCCGCCGACAGGTAGCAGGAGCACGTCCACGTTGCTCATCAGATCCACCTGTTCCGCGGTGAGGGGGTGGCCCAGGTCGCCGAGGTGAGCTATCACCATGCCCTCGCTCTCGAGCAGATACACGGTGTTGCGCCCGAGCTTCTTGCCCTTCTCGGCGTCGTGATACGTGCGCACACCAGTGATGAACAGGCCGCTTATCTCGTACTCGCCGGGACCGGAGACGACTTTCGGCGCGGGGTCACCCTTGACGGCGGCGGCGTTGTTGTGCCCCGCATGGTCGTGGCTGATTGTGACGATCTCAGCGCGTGGGCGGCCGAGGTCGAGCCCCGGTATCTTGTTGTAGGGGTCCATCACGACCGTCGCGTCCTTGCTGCGTACGCGAAAGCATGAGTGACCGAGCCAGGTTATGTCCATATTTGTGACTACCTCTAGCACCGTCCTTATGAGCGGTGAGTAACCAGTGAGAACGTAACAGAAAGATGTACAAGTATCACATGCGCGCGCCGTGGTTGGCGCGTGTGCAGGGCGTTCAGTTGAAGGCCCCTACAGGGTGTCTTCCTCCTCGGTGGCGCCGCCGGCGAGCTCGGCCCATAGCAGTTTCATGACGCGAGCGGAGGTGTCGAAGCCGAAGCCCTGGCGGGCCAGGTAACCGCCCATGCGCCTGCGGAAGGTGGGGTAATCCACGCCCGCGTAGGCACGGAGCTTCGAGCGCGCGGCCTTGAGGGCGGTCTCGTACTCCTCGGCGGGCAGCTGCTCCTCGAGCACCTCGTCGGCGGTCTGGCGGTCCACGCCTTTCTGGAGCAATTCCGAGCGGATGCGGCGAGCGCCCATCGGCTTGAACTGCTCACGGTTGCGGACCCAGAATCGGGCGAAATCGGCATCATCCACGTAGCCGAGATGTCTCAGGCGGTCCAGAGCTTCAGAGGATATGTCGGCGTCGTAGCCCTTCTCCCTCAGCCGCCGCGCAAGCTCTGCCTCTGTGCGCGGGCGGTAGCCGAGGAGGCGCACGCACACCTCCACCGCCTTGCCCACCTCGTCTCGGCGGAACACGTCCTTGAGGGTGGCGGGGTCGAGCACGGAGTCGCGGCCCAGATGTAGCTCCAGCGCGAGCAGGGCGTTTAGGCTGAAGGCGTAGCTGCCATCCACGTACACGTTGACCCGCTCGGGGTTGCGCGCCTGAGGCTCGACGGCGGAGAGGGTGAGCGTGCTCTCGCCGTCCCACTTAAATGAGGGGCGGGACCCCGTCCGAGGGCTTGTCGCCTCAGTGTTTTTGGGGTCCCGCCTCAGGTTGTCGTTGTTGCCGACTGGCGTGTTACTCGCCGTCCGCGAGGGCCGCGCCGTTCTTTCCGTTGACACCTATCGCCACCTTGCCGTTCGTCCCGGCGCTCTTGATGCGCTCCTCGATCTCCTGCGCCACGTCCGGGTTCTGCTTTAGATACTCCTTGGCGTTCTCGCGTCCCTGCCCGAGCCGCTCGTCCTCGAGGTAGATGAACGCACCGCTCTTGCGCAGCACTCCCATTGTGAGGCCGACATCCACGAGGTTGCCTTCCTTGGAAATGCCCTCGTTGAACATGATGTCGAACTCCGCCGTCTTGAAGGGGGAGGCGACCTTGTTCTTGACGACCTTCACGCGGACGCGGTTGCC
Source organism: Rubrobacter sp. (assembly GCA_016781845.1). Taxonomy (GTDB): domain Bacteria; phylum Chloroflexota; class Chloroflexia; order Thermobaculales; family Thermobaculaceae; genus JADDPP01. The sequence continues at coordinate 5,646 of JADDPP010000038.1, read as the reverse complement.
GATGGCATCCGAGCCCTGCTTGATAGCCTCGACCTTGCGGATTTCCATGCGGACGGAGGCGGCAAACTTGAGCGCCATACCGCCGCTGGTGGTCTCGGGATTGCCGAACATCACGCCGATCTTCATGCGGATCTGGTTGATAAATATGAGGGCGGTGTTGCTCTTGGCTACCGCGCCGGTGAGCTTGCGCATCGCCTGGCTCATGAGGCGGGCCTGAAGGCCGACGTGGCTGTCGCCCATCTCGCCCTCGATCTCGGCGCGAGGCACGAGCGCGGCCACGGAGTCAATCACGACGACATCGAGCCCACCGCTACGCACCAGGGTCTCGGCGATCTCGAGCGCCTGCTCACCGGTGTCCGGCTGGCTGATGAGAAGCTCATCGAGCTGCACGCCGCAGCGCTGGGCGTACTGGACATCGAGCGCGTGCTCGGCATCAATGTACGCGCAGGTACCCCCCATCTTCTGGGCCTCAGCGATGATGTGCTGCGCGAGGGTGGTTTTGCCGGAGGACTCCGGGCCGTATACCTCGATAACCCGGCCTCGGGGGATGCCGCCGATGCCGAGCGCCATGTCGAGCGCGATCGCGCCGGTGGGGATGCCCTCTATGTGCATCTTGTTGGTCTGGTCGCCGTACCGCATGATGGAGCCCGTGCCGAAGGAGCGCTCGATCTGCGAGATGGCGCTCTCGAGGGCCTTGCCGCGGTCGCTGCTGATTGCCATTTTCCCTACCTCACGCACACGAATACTAGAAAATATGTTCTAATTCGACTCCCTATTATAGCGTCATGGGTGGTTTTCAGTCAACGAGAGGGGCTGCCTTCCCAAGACGGCCTGCAGGGACTCGTGCGGCTCATATTCCCACACATGAACGTGACATGCAAGACGTGCAGACAGCAAAACAGGACGGTTTCAAAGTCACTGTTGGCAAGGGTGGACACGGTGCGCAGACGTTGCGTGCAACGTCTCTATAGGCGTTGTCACCGCACTGATATCAGGGCCCGATAGCCGCCGGAAGTGGGAGCTATGAATCGTCCCTGATAACGATGAACTCGCGCTGGGGTTACCGTTGGCGTGCTGGTGTAAGATACAGGTGAGGGAGGTGCAGGGGTGGAGGACTTGGCGGGGGCGCTGGGGTTGTTGCTGATGGGGGTGGGGTTCGTGGGCGTGTTCCTGCCGCTCGTGCCTGGAACGCCGGTGATGCTGCTCGGCGCGTGGGTCTACTCGGCGCTGACGGGCTTCAACACTCTCACGTGGCCGTGGCTCCTGCTTATGACGCTGCTCACCGCCGCGTCGGTCGCGTTGGACTTCGTCGCGGCTGCGTGGATGACGCGCAAGATGGGGGCGTCGCGCCGGGCGACCGCAGGCGCGCTGCTAGGAACGCTCGTGGGAGTGCTCTTCCTCGGCGCGTATGGTACGCTCGTCGGCGGTATGGGCGGGGCGGTCCTGGGCGAGCTATCCGTGCGCCGGACACTGAGGCCCGCGCTCAAGTCCGGCGCGGGCGCATTCGTGGGCTTCGTCCTGACGATGCTCGTGGACATCGTGGTAGCCCTTGTACTCCTCGGCATCTACATCGCCTTCGCGCTGATGTAAGTGCTGAGCAAGAAGCTGCGGCTCTCACTACTCAGCACTCGTTACTCAGGTAAGAACCTCCACCGTGTCGCCGTCGAGGACGCAGTGGGCGCGGCCAACCTGCTGACCGGGGAACCGGGCGGACGGCCCCCACACGCGCGCGCCGCGGAAGGAGGCGGCTACGTCCTTGTGAATGCTCGCGGCTACATCCAGGACCGTAGCGCCGGGGTCGAGCGGCACCGGCTCCGTCTCGGTCTGGCCGTCGTGGCGCAGGTAAACGCGGATAAGCCCGGTGAGCTTCCAGACCTCTTCCTTGAGCTTTTCCAGGCTCTCATCGTCGAGCACGGAGACACCCAGCACTTTCAGGTCAGGAACCTTGTCACACAGCCGCTCGAGCGCACCGGGCGGCGCGTCGTCCGCTTTGGTGGCGGCGAGGATGGCGGGCAGGTCTATCCCCGCAGCGGCGACCTCCGCGCGCACCTGGAGGAGGCCATCGAGGGGCGCGCCCGCGTCGTGGCAGTAGACGATGGCATCCGCCCCGCGGAGCACGCCAAGCAGCGCGCGACCGCCGCCGCGGTCTTCCGTGGCGCCCTCTATGAGCCCCGGTATCTCCACTAGCTGCACGAGCACTCCGCCGATGCGCGTGAGGGCGGGGACGGGGCGAAGCGTCGTGAAGGCGTAGTTGCCTATCTTTATCTGCACTTCGGAGAGAGCTTGCAGGAGGCTCGACTTGCCCGCGTTCGGCGGCCCCACGAGCGCGACCTGCGCCGCGCCCTCCCTGCGTATCTGGATGGAGTCGCGGTGTACGGCGCGCGTGCGGGTTCGGCTCTCGTCTATCTGCTGGTTGACCCACTTGCGCAGGTCGGCGTAAGGGCCGTTGAGGTAACCGGGCAGCTCGTCGAGGATGGAGCGGAGCTCGCGCACGCGCTCGCCTCCTTCCTTGCCTACGAGGCGGCGCTGGATGACCTGCTTGTACGTGCGGTGCGACATGGGCATGGCGATACACTCCTGAGAGACTATGTTGTTGATACATAGCAGGAGGGCACGCCTTTGTAGCGGCCGCGACGATAGCGGCCCGCTGTGGAGGAGTGCGTCCGTCCCGCTGCTTACGATGACGCTTTCTGGGGTGTAAGCAGCGGTCTAGCCGTTTTTGTTTGACTTCGTGGTGAGCCAGGCGCTCTCGCGCGTCACGGGCATGACAGTCCTCACAACTGACTGTTTATGAATTGACGTCCGTATAGTAACACAGCCTGGGGCCGCGCGCATCCCCACCGGCGTAGGTATTTCTTCCCGAATGCACGGTCGGGGGAGCTGTCGTGCGGGAGCTTGGATGCAGGCCCGCCTCAGTAGGCGCCGCGCTCCCTGGCTCGAAAGCATCTGGGTACGTTTCGTGCAGCTTGGCGTTGTGCCCAGAGAACAGATGAATAGCGAGAGGACGGAGCATGGATAAGCTACGGGTCGGAATAATAGGCGTCGGCTGGCCGGGGCAGCGTCACATCGAGGGGTATCAGAAGAACCCGAACGCGCAGATCGTGGCGCTCTCGGACGTCAACACCGAGGCTGCGGAGAAGGTGCGCGCGGAGTACAGCGTGGACGGCGCGAGGATCTACGGCGATTACCGCGAGATGCTGGAGAGCCCGGACGTGGACGCGGTCAGCATCTGCACGCCGAACTTCCTGCATGGGCCGATGGCGATAGACGCGCTGGACGCGGGCAAGCACGTCCTCCTCGAAAAGCCGCTGGCGCACAATCTTGAGGAGGGCGAGCGCATCGCAGCGAAGGCGGCGTCGAGCGACCGCGCGCTCATGATCGCGTTCAACAACCGCTACCGCCCGGACAGCCGCGTGCTGAAGGAGCAGATCGAGGCGGGGGTGCTCGGCGACATCTACTACGCCAAGACGGGCTGGCTGCGCGGGGCGTCCATATTCTTCCTGCGCGGGTGGTTCACGCAGAGGGCGAGGTCCGGAGGCGGACCGCTCATTGACCTCGGAGTACACATGCTCGACCTGGCGCTGTGGTTTATGGGCAACCCGCGTCCGGTCAGCGTCAGCGGCTCGGTGTACCACAAGTTTACGGACTTCATGCGGCAGACGGCGGGCAACGAGGCCGATGTAGAGGACCTGGCTACGGCGTTCGTGAAGCTGGACAATGGGGCCACAATCGTGCTGGACGCGAGCTGGGTGTCGCACATCGAGCAGGGCGACCTGGTGTACTCGCAACTGTTCGGCACGCGCGGCGGCGCGAGGATAGACCGCGGAGGGGGCGAGGACCTGAAGATCACGACTACCGCGGGCGCTGACGCGACCAGGACGACCATCGTTCACTCGCCGAAGTTCACCTCCTGGCAGGCGCAGCAGCCGGGATTCCAGCTGTACGAGTCGTTTCGCGCCGAGGTCGCGGACTTCGTGGACAGTATCCGGAATAACAGGCAGCCAGGGGCGACGATCACGCACGGCCTGGACGTACTGCGAGTGCTCGATGCGATCTACCGCTCCGCCGAGACGGGCCGGGAGGTTGACTTGCGGCAGAGTACAGCCGCGGATGCGACTATCCAGCCCGGAGAGGCAGTGGCGCCATCGTAGCCTGCAGGCGCCGGGTAGGAGCGTGCTGCGCCTTCCGGCAGGTGTTGGCACAGCGTATGCACCCCGCAGGGCGAACGACACCATACAGATGACGATGGACATGCAAGAAGGAGGGCGTCTGAATGGCGAATGAGCTGCAGGGCAAAAGGGTGGCTATCCTTGCCGCCGACGGGGTGGAGCAGGTGGAGCTCACGGAGCCACGCAAGGCGCTCGAAGAGGCAGGGGCGCAGGTGGATCTGATCTCGCTGCAGCCCGGTGAGATCCAGGGCGTGAACCACATGAATAAGGGCGACAGTTTCCCCGTGGACCGCGTAGTGTCCGAGGCGGGCGCCGAGGAGTACGACGCCCTCGTGCTGCCCGGTGGTGTGGCGAACCCGGATAACCTGCGGATGGATGTCAACGCCGTGGCTTTCGTGCGCGAGTTCTTCGAGCAGGGCAAGCCGGTGGGCTCCATCTGCCATGGGCCGTGGACTCTTGTCGAGGCAGGCGTGGTATCTGGCCGAACGCTGACGTCGTACCCAAGCATCAAGACGGATATCCGCAACGCGGGCGGCGAGTGGGTGGACCAGGAGGTGGTCACCGACCGAGGGCTGGTCACGAGCCGCAACCCCGGCGACCTTCCCGCGTTCAACACGAAGCTCATCGAGGAGTTTGCCGAGGGGCGTCACGACGCGCAGGCGATAGCCACGTCAATGGCAACCCAGGAACCAGCCCTCGTTGGCCCCGAGGACCCCGTCCTGGAGGAATCGCTGGAGTCCTTCCCTGCGAGCGACTCGCCATCGCACTAGGAGTCTATCCCAAGACGCCAGATCGCTGACCAGGGTGAGGAGCGAGGGAAGAAGAAAGCCGGGAGCTGTCGCGCGTATGTGGTCCCTTATAGCTCCCGGTCCCACGAGCCAATGATGGTTTGGGAGCAGGTTCTTACGTCCGACCAGTGCTCGTGTATGCCTGCGGGAGTAGTGACGTTGCGTGCAACACCTTGACCACACCTCGCCTTGATGCTACTATGCGTCGCATTATTGAGAGTCAGCAGGAGGTGTTTCAGTGTCGGCAGAGAGCAATCCGATTTCCACAGGGGCGGTTCACCACTTGCGTCTGACAGTCACGGATGTACAAAGATCTCAGCAGTTCTATACAGGGGTACTGGGCTTTCAGGTAGCGATGGAGTTACCACCGGGAGTACTGCTCACCAATGGCACCGTGCTATTGGGCTTGGCGCCATCCCCAGACCCAGGGCGAGCAAGTAGTGGGGACCGTTTCGATGAGAACCGCGTAGGGCTTGACCACCTGAGCTTCACCGCTGGTAATCGTGACGAGTTAGAGAGGGCGGTACAGGTATTTAACCAGCATGGGGTACAGCACAGTGGGGTCGTTGATCTGGGCGCTGGACTCGGTCTGTACGTGTTGCCCTTTCGCGACCCTGATGGTATCCAGTTGGAGATTACCGCGCCGTGGGGTCTCCTTAGGCGTGCGCTCGGTAGCGTGGGCGTGGCTC
>JADDPP010000145.1 GCA_016781845.1 Rubrobacter sp. | reverse complement strand
CCTTGTTACCGGGTGTTCGACGAGGTTCTGGGGCAGGATGCCCGCTTAGCCGTGGTCTCTGTGTTGAATATCTCCTCTTACAACCCTAGCTCAAGGGCCATCATCTCGTCGTAGGTCTGTCTGCGGCGCACGAGGCGGGCCACGCCCCGGTCAATGAGAACCTCCGCTGGGCGCGGTCTGCCGTTGTACTCGCTGGACATGGCGAAGCCGTACGCCCCGGCGTCGAGCACCGCAAGAAGCTCGTCAGGCTGCACGTCGGGGACGGGGACATCACGGGAGAGGAAGTCGGCGGACTCGCAGACGGGGCCCACGACGTCGGCCTCGGTCTCCCCCGCGCCCTCGCGGACGGGCAGGAGCTTGTGGCGAGCGCCGTACAGGGAGGGGCGCAGGAGCGCGTTCATCCCGCCATCAGCGATGATGAACTTCCGCGCGCCGTTCCTCTTGCGGTACAGCACCCGGAGCAGCAGAGCCCCCGCGCCGCCGACGAGGCTGCGGCCTGGCTCCGTAAGCAGCGTAAGACCCAGGGAGCGCACGAGGGGCTCGATCTCCCGCGCGAGGCGGACGGGAGGGTCGGGCATCTCCTCGCCGTATGGTATGGCGAAGCCGCCGCCGATGTCGAGGTAGCGCAGCGGGTGGCCCGCGCCGAGCAGGTCGCGCGCGAGGGCGGCCAGGCTCCTTGTAGCCTCGATCATCGGTATCAGGTCCTCGATCTGCGAGCCGATATGCATGCCCACGCCGCTGATCGAGATGCCAGGCAGTTGTCCAGCGAGGTCGTACAGGTAACGGGCGTCGGAGAGCGGCACGCCGAACTTGTTGCGGGCGAGGCCCGTCGTAATGTAGGGGTGGGTACGTGGGTCAACGTCCGGATTTACGCGCAGCGCGACGGGGGCTCGGAGGCGCATCGTTTGCGCCACCTCCGATAGCAGCCGGAGCTCGCCCTCGCTCTCCACGCTGAAAAGCCCGATGCCAGCCGCGAGTGCCTGCTGCATCTCCTCACGGCTCTTGCCGACCCCTGCCAAGACGATTGAGGAAGGCTGGAACCCTGCCCTCAGAGCCCGCGCAAGCTCACCGCCGGAGGTGACATCCGCCCCCGCGCCCAGGCCAGCGAGGAGAGAGCAGACGGCGAGGTTGGGGTTCGCCTTGACGGAGTAGCAGACGCGGTGAGGGAGAGCGGCGAAAGCGGCGTCGAGTGCGGCGTACGCGCTCCGGATCGCGCCCGCTGAATAGATATACGTGGGCGTGCCATACCGCTCCGCTATATCCGCGAGAGCCACTCCCTCGCAGCACAGCTCCCCGCCGCCGTATCTGAAGGGACGCTCAACCACGGGACGACCGCTCCCGGTGGCGCAGGATTTCCACCGAAGCCCCTTCTAGACTGCCGGGGATGGCGACACCCGGCTTGCGGACGCGCACCCGTACCCACAGCGCCCTCTCGTGCCGAAGGGCCACGCCAGCTACTCGCTCCGCCACGGCCTCGATGAGCCGCAGCGGCTCGCCCTCAACTATGGCCTTCGTCTCCTGATACAGCTCCGCGTAGTTGATAGTCTGGTCGAGGTCATCCGACTCTCCCGCAGGCGAGAGGTCCGCGCCCACCTCCAGGTCCACGATGAACCGCTGGCCGAGACTGCGCTCCTCGGGCCTGTCGCCGTGGTAGCCGAAGAAGGTCATGCCTTCGAGGATGATGCGGTCGGTGTCCGTGCTCACGCGGGGCAGTGTAACACAACAGTGGCGAGTCGTGACGGTGCTCAGCGGCCACGTGCTCGTCCGTCTGTTATACTCGGCGCACGATGGATTTTGAGGTACGCACGCTTACCACGGTAGAGGAGTTCCGGACGCACGAGCGGCTGCAGAGGGAGATCTGGGGCAGCGATGCGATAGATGTGCCTGCGAATCTGCTGGCGGCGGGGGCGCGCTATGGGGCGGTGCTGCTCGGCGCGTACAAGGGGTCGGAGATGGTGGGCATACTGTACGGCTTCCCGGCTCTGACGCGCGGACGGATGCATCACCACTCCCACATGCTTGGTGTGCTTACAGAGCATCGGCGTAGTGGGATAGGGCTCGCGTTGAAGATGCGCCAGCGCGAGATCGTGCGGTCCCAGGGGCTGGAGATGATCACGTGGACGGTGGACCCGCTGGAGGTGGGGAACAACCTGTTCAACTTCGGCAGGCTCGGGGTGACGTGCGACACGTATCTGGTGAACGCGTACGGCGAGATGGACGACGCGCTGAACCAGGGGCTGCCGTCGGACCGCTTCGAGGTAAGCTGGTGGGTGGGTGAGGGAGTGGGGCCTTTGTCCGGCGCGTCGCGCGACATATCCTTTGAGATTCAAAAAGAAACCCCGTGTCTGGTGCGACTGGAGCGCGATGACCGCGAACTGCCCGTGCCACGCCTTCAGGGGCAGTCGGACGCCGAAGTGCTGCTCTCGGACGCCGAAGTGCTGCTCATGGAGGCGCCGCTTGAGTACAGAAAGGTGCGGGCAGCAGACGTTGGCCTGGCGCTGGAGTGGCGACTGCGCCTGCGCGAGGTGTTTCAGGGGGCGCTGGGCAGAGGCTACGTGGTAGTGGCGTGTGTGGAGCGGGGTGGGGCGGGCTGCTACGTGCTGCGGAGGGTCGGGGGGGCGTCTGCGGGCGGTTGGGACCAGCAGTCCCGCTGAAGCTCTTCGGGTCCCGAGGCTTCGGGCGGGTTTCTCTGTGGCTATACTCAGAGTGTGAGTCAGAACATACGAGAGTTCCTGCGCCGGAATATACGCGAATACCTGAGGGACGAGACGGGCGCCGAATGGGCGGTTTTCCTGATAGCGTTGCCGTTCGGTGTCATTGGGGTATACCTGCCGCTGTACGGGCGCGAGCTCGGCGCGTCCGCTTTCCAGGTAGGAGCTCTATTCACGGCGTTCGGGCTCGTGGGTGTGTTTGCCCGCCCTCTCGTCGGTCTCGCCGCAGACCGGCTGGGCCGCCGACCATTCATCCTCGCGGGTGCGTTGGCGTACGCGCTCTCGGCGATCCTCTGCGCAGCCTCCTTCACCCTGCCGCTGCTCTTCGCGTCGCGCATCGCAGCTGGCGTTGGGAGCGCTCTCTTCTGGGTGGGCACGCGCGCACTGCTGGCGGACCTGGGGCGAGATGGTTCCCGCGCACGGCTGTTCGGCAGGCTGGTTACAGCGTCAACGACCGGCGCTAGCGCAGGCACGGTGGCTGGCGCAGGCGCGGTTTTTCTGCTCGGCATCGTGCTCGGATGGCGTGTGGTGTTCGTGGGGTTTGGGCTCGCCGGTGCTCTGGCCCTGGCGTTGTTGTACCGGAGGGTCCCGACTGGGATGCCTCCAAAGGCCGCACCTGTGGCGCGGCGGTCAAGTCCCGCGGGACTGGTGTTCCTGCTCGGTGTCGCGTTCGTCGTCGCGGCGGCGTACGCTATGCTCGTGCCCATAGTCCTGCTGTATTTCAAAGACCGGCTGGGCTACAGCGAGTTTTTGCTGGGCGTGGTCTTCGCGCCCTCGGCGGTTGTGTACGCCCTCGCCCCCGCCCGGCTCGGAGTTCTGGGCGACCGATACAGCCGCCGCGTCCTGATAGCGGGAGCTCTGTTGGGCAGCGCGGTGTCGTCGCTGTTCTCATCCTTCGCGCCCGCCCTGCTCGTTCTGGGGGCGGTGTGGCTGATGGAGGCCTTGCTGGTATCAGCCGCCGTCCCGGCGCAGGAGGCAGTTGTATCGGAACTGAGCGGGGGCGATGTGCGGGGACGGGCGTACGGCTTCTACGCCGCTGCAACGGGGTTGGGGGGCGCGCTCGGACCGCTCGCGGGTGGGTGGCTGTACGACAACGCCGGGCTCGCCTCGCCGTTCTGGGTGAACGCCGCGGTGCTATCGCTCTCGGCAGGTCTTGTCCTATGGAAGCTGCCCGAGGCGCGACCAGCCGGACGGACCGCGACCGTGCGAGTGGAGGCGGATTCGCCCGCGTAGCAGAGAGGGGCCTGGGGCGAGGCACCGCCTCGCCCTTGAGAGATAAAGATTGACCTGCAGGGCTCGCAGCCGTAGTGGGAGGTGCGCTAGGGTATACGCGCGAGGTTGGGGCTTTTCTGGCTGGCAACGAGATCGAGGTCCGCGTCAACCATCATGTGAACCAGCTCGCGGAAGTTCGTGGTTGGCTCCCAGCCCAGGTCACGGCGTGTCTTGCTGTAGTCTCCCACGAGCAGGTCTACCTCGGCGGCGCGCAGGAACCGGCTGTCAATGATGACGTGCTCGCGCCAGTCGAGGCCCGCCCGCTCGAACGCGAGCTCCACCAGCTCCCGCACGCTGTGAGTCTCGCCGGTGGCGACTACATAGTCGTCGGGTCCATCGGCCTGCAGCATCATCCACATCGCCTTTACATAATCTCCGGCGAATCCCCAGTCGCGCTGAGCATCCAGGTTGCCGAGGCGAAGCTCAGTGTCCAGGCCGTGCTTGATGCGGGCCACGCCGTAGCTCACCTTGCGCGGGACGAACTCCAGCCCGCGACGAGGAGATTCGTGGTTGAAGAGTATCCCGGAGCAGGCAAAGAGGTCGTAGCTCTCTCGGTAGTTAACGGTGATGTAGTGGCCGTACACCTTGGCGACGCCGTACGGGCTGCGAGGGTAGAACGGAGTCGCTTCTGTCTGCGGCACCTCGCGCACCTTGCCGAACATCTCTGAACTCGACGCCTGGTAGAAGCGTATCTTCGGGTCCACCAACCGGATGGCCTCCAGCATGCGTGTCACGCCAAGCGCCGTGAACTCTCCGGTCAGCACCGGCTGGTTCCAACTGGTGGGCACGAAGCTCTGAGCCGCCAGGTTGTACACCTCGTCCGGACGGTACTCCTGCAGGATACTGATCAGGCTGAGCTGGTCGAGCAGGTCGCCGTTGACGAGCTCGATCTGGTCCTGGATGTGTTCTATGCGGTCGAACTTTTCAAGGGACGTGCGCCGGACCATCCCGATGACCCTGTATCCCTTCCCGAGCAGGAACTCCGCAAGGTACGACCCATCCTGACCGGTAACGCCTGTGATCAATGCCGTCTTCGTCATGTCTGCTCCATCTCCTTCTTCGTATCGGCTCGCCAATAGTCGAGCACATCCGACAATGTCTGTTCGAGCGGTATTCTCGGCGTCCATCCCGTGGCGTGCCTGAACTTCGCCGGGTCCGCGCGCAGCTCAGGGACGCCTGCCGGGGTGACCCGCTCCGGGTCTATCTCTACTCGGACCTCAACACCGGAGCGGGTCAGCAGTTGATCGAGTATCTGACTCATGCTCACTGAGGTTCCTGAGCCAATATTGTACACCTCACCAGGGGCAGCCTGCGTCACCGCTAGCACGTACGCTCGAGCGATATCGCGAACGTCGCAGAAATCCCGCCTGCTCTCTAGGTTGCCTACGCGCAGCACCGGCGGCTCCAGCCCTGCCTCGATGCGAGCGATCTGGCGGGCGAAGGAGGGCACGGCGAAGTTTGGCCTCTGTCCTGGACCGGTGTGGTTAAAGGGTCTGACGACGACGGTCTCCAGATTGTGGCTTGTGAGGAGGCTGAGCGCGAGCAGGCTCTGCGCCGCCTTGCTGACGCCGTAGGGGCTGACGGGAGCAAGCAGTTGAGTCTCGTCTATGGGAAGATGCTCGGGGCGCACGCTTCCGTACTCCTCTGCCGAGCCCACCACTAGGACGCGCGGCATCGGGTTGAGCGCGGCCGCGGCGTACAGCAGGTTCGCGGCCCCAAGCACGTTGTTCGCGAGTGTAGATAGCGGGCTCTGGAAGGAGGCGGGCACGGAGCTTTGCGCCGCCAGGTGCAGCAGAATGTCCGGCTGCGCTAGCGACAAACCCTGGCGCACGGATTCGTTGTCGTTCAGGTCTCCGCGGACGGAATGAGTCCCCTGGTGGTGAACCTGAGATCGGTGGAGTGTCCACACCTGCCACCCCGCGCGCAGCAACTCCTCGACAACGTATGGGCCGACGAAGCCGCTGGCGCCGGTAACCAACGCCCTACGCGGCATCATGCCATCCTCCAATGTCTGGACCAGTAAGGGTTGAGGTAATCACAGGATCTGATAGAGGGGCGAGCGACATACTTCAGCCTAGGTACCAGTCAGCCACGCCTGTTCCGCAGTTGCCGGCAAAGGAGCAGAGGATTATTGCAGCACCTCGAACACGATGACCGACTCATTCTCAAAGGCAACCCGGTACGTTTGCGGCTGGCTGCGGAAGCGGCCCGAGCCAACCCTCGACTCGATGCGTGTCGTCTTGGGCAGGTCACGCGGGTAACGCTTCATCAGGACCATGTGGCTGACGTCATACCGGTCCAGTATCTTGTATGTTCTCTCGCCCGCGGCATGGCTGTAGAGCCACCTGACGTCTTCAGCCTGTTGTCGCAGCTCGGCCGGTATCTCCTCAGGATCCTCCAACTGGCTCTCTGTGTACGCTGGGAGCAGTTTGTGCCTAGAGCCCATACGCTGAAGAGCCAAATCTACGTACGGACTGGCAACGACTGTGCCCTCATCCTGGTTGGTCTTCAGGTACTCGCTGGCTGCGGCGAGGTCGGCATTCGCGGTAAGCAACTCCACCGGCTCATTGGGCAATACCTTGAACAGCCCTGACTTCGGGTAAAGCACATAGTCCGGGCGTAGCATGTAGCCAAGATGTTTACTCAAGAAGTACACCTCGTGCCCTGCCGATAGGTCTGCCTCCAGGTATCGCCTGATGCTTGAGCGATCTACCTGGCGGATTTGCAAGTGGTCCGCACGGCCTTCCACGTACTGCAGATACCTCGTCACTCCTGTGCTCCGGTGGTCATATATAACCGAACCAGCAGGGGCGCTTGCGATCGCCTCCATCTGCATCCGGCTGCTGTAGTTGTCGCTCTGGTCCACTTCATCATAGCGTGCCTGCCAACCATATCCAATTAGTAGCAGAAGCACCACTGGTATGACACCCTGAAGTACAGCTTGTCGTCTCACACCCTGGACGTGCGGTACGGAGATCTCGATCAACCACTGAATGCCACACGCCAGAAATATGGCGATGATCAGGTGGGTCGGTATGAAGTAGACAAAGATGTCAAAGATGTCGTACTCCAGTGCATAGATGAGGCTTGCCGCGAAGAGAGCTACAAGCACGATGGATGGGGCCGTGCTCCTGCCGCGTCTTACACTCCAGACAAATCCAGCGACCGAGAGGGTGAGCAACAGTACGCTAAACTGCCGCCGCAGGTCCACCCAGTACATCGCTCCGCGCGCCGGTAGCTCTGAGAGGCCAAATGTCCACATCGCACTTTTGTACGGCCCGCCCGAGACCACATCGAGAAAGCCTGACAGGTTGTCTGGGTTTCCATACACCATCGGGGGGTGCATCGAGGCGCGGACAGGCAGGTAGAGGTAGGGTGTTAGCCCCAAGAGCAGCAGTAGCGCGGCTTGCCCGATGAGTCGCCAGTCCTTCAGCTTGCGCCAGTCTGTCAGCCACACGAGGAGTGCTGCGCACGGGACGAGCAGCCCGCTGGTCATGTGGTTGGTCATCGCCAGGCCGACCAGGAAGGCGGTCAGCAGCACGTATCGGTCCTCGCGGGTGTCCTTCCAGACAAGCAGTGCGAGCAGGGCCGCGCATAGGAAGAGTGCGTGCAGCGTATACACCTCAGCCACAACTGCCTGCGACCAGAAAGTCCTGCTTATCGCAAATGCCAGAGACGCCAGTACGGCGGGGATAATTCCCGTGAAACGGCGGCACACGAAGTACAGGAGAACGACAGCAGCAGTACCATACAGGGCCGATGCGAGGTTTACCCGGTAGGCAACGTCGCCCACAGGCAGGTACGTGAACAGCTTCCCGAGCATGATGTAAGTCGGATACCCTGTCGGGTGGCCCGTGCCTAGGACGTAAACGCGGGCCTGCCAGCGGCCCGCGTCCTCTCCAAGAACCGTCGGAGCGAGGGTCCACAGGTAGTTGAGGAAGACTAGCAGGCCGAGCGAGCCTGCCACTAACAGGTCTGCACGTGCGCGCAGGAGCAGCACCAGACGTTCAACGAGCCGCGGTCCGGTCCGAATGGTTGGAGAGGTTGCAGTGGGTGGCGCTGTGGCGACGACATCGGTAATCGGCTGGTGCTGGTTGACCAAGCCAGCTTCTTCACTCATCCAACCTCACCTTGAAGATGATCACTCCGCTGTTCTGAAAGACGGGCTCGTACAGATCCGTTCTACGCACGAAAGGTCTCAGGCTTACGCGATTGACACCATACCAGTATGAACCCTCCCGCAGCTTTTTGTAAACAACCACGTAGCGGATGTCGTTCCGTTCAAGGATCTCCCTTGCTCGGCGGCTGCCCGGATGCTTCAGTACCGACAGTGTGTCCTGTACTGCCTGGTGATCCCGAGGAGGTATCTGACGACGCTGCCTCAGTTGTCGGTCTGTGTAGCTCGGGAGTTCCGAGTAGCCTCCCATAGCGAGCATGGCATTTCCAGGTACCTGATTCCGGTGTGGGCTGACCATAATGTTGCCGCCTTCATTATGCGCTCTCAGCCACTTGCCAGCCTCTTCAATCTCAGGGGTCATGAACAGGACAACCGTTGGTTCCACCGCTCGCGCCGCACCTCGCTGCAGCTGGACCAGCAGGGAGAATACAATGAGTGCCCCGGCAAGGATGCCGAGGGGCTTCCGGCGGTCTAGCGACCGAAGGATGGTAACGAGGGCGAAGCCAGCGGTGATGGATAGAGGAACCCCCAGATCGCGGGTGAAGCGGATCGGGAACCCGCTCAGGGAGGTGCGGCTGGCCGCGAAGAAGAGGAGCACCCAGGCGATCAGAAGGATGACCGCGAGCCGGTTGATAGAGCGCAGCCCGCGCAGTACCGGCGCGAGGAGTAACACCCCAAGAAGTCCGAACCAGACCACCGCCGTTGAGATATGGGCTAACACGAGTTCGGCGCTGCGCGGCTGCTGGGTACCGATGGCCATGGCTGCATGGTTAGCCGTATCCGTCGTTCCAGTTCTGCCCAGAAGTGATGCAAGCGTCTGCGGTACATGGTAGGTGTCCCACGCGAACAGGAGCGATAGGAGTGACAGCAACGCAAGCGCACCGAAGAGCACGAGTCCCGTACGCCGGTGGTTGCGACCCCACAGCAGGTACGGCAGGAACACCACTGATACGAACAGTAGCAGGAGAGCAAGATATATCGTTGCCACCGAGTGGTAAAGCACGACTCCGCTTCCTGTGAGCGCGACCAGGACTGTGTGCCGGATGGAGGGTCTGAACAGTAGCAGGATGATGGAGACTACGGAGAGCACCAGCAGAAACTGCGCCGCGACAAGGTCCACGTACGTGCCATCCAGCACAAACAGGTACGAGGAGTTCAGAACGAGTCCGGCGAAGAAAGCGGCTGCCAGGCCGTACGGAGGGCCGAACAGCCTGTTGGCGAGCACGTAGCAGGCGAGTGCCGGCAGCAGTAGCAGCGCGGGTGCGACCAGAGGGTAGAACCGCAGCGGTTCCAGTCCACTGATCTGCACAAGCATCGCGCTCAGGACATGGAAGCCGGGGGGATACACAAGGATATCCTCGGCCGAGCCCCGAGAGATTACGAGATTCACCATCGCGCTGTGCGCGTACTGGTCCTGTCCTCGGATGTACGGCCACTCGTGCAGGATCGGCCCTACATAGCTCCGCGCAAGGGTCAGCAGCAGTACCAGCGGCAGCATTAGACGCCTGAGGGATAGGGAGCGAATAGCGGAAGTGAAAGGCCTGGAAGGTCGGGCGCTCGCTGCCTTCTCATGTTTGCCGTTGGCCAACAAGGCTGGGGCGAGCGGTTGCCGCTGTGCCGCAAGGTGTACGACCGCCGACGCAATGATGAGGAGGGCCACCACGAGCCAGGTGCTTTGGACGGTTAGTAGCCCCAGCATGGAGCCTATCATGAGAACCGAGGCTGCTGCGAGCGGCAGCAGCGCGAGAGCGCTGAGCGGGGTCTGGTCGAGATGGATGCAAGTGTCCGTCGCTTCCGCCTGCCCTAGCTTGTAGTGCGCCAGCAGCCCGCCGAGAGTGACGAGCACGACGGATGTCAGCGAAATAGGCAAGGAGATGCCGGGGCCGAATAACACGGCCAGCAGAAGGCCGCAAGTCGGCACGAGTACGGCGGAGAGGGCGACGGAGAAAGTGATGCGCTCGGCTCTATCGGCTGAGGGGACGAGAATATTGGCCCAGAGATACCCAGGTACGGCTAGCACGAGTATGGCTACGAGGATGGCTCGAATCAGATCGAGCGCCACGGTGTCGTCTCTATGGTGATCTCCAAGCTGGTTTACAAGCGGCAGAAGAACTGCTACAAGCGTTCCTGACGAATCTAATTATACCTGCCAGAGATGCTTCCCGTTGCTGCTGACGGGGGCTTAAGCGCGAATTACCCTGTTCGGGCGGGCTGGACAGGCGCTACACTCTAGATGTATGGATGAAGGTTACTACAGCACGAAGGGTGCGCAGCCTGAAGCGGAGCAGGCACGGCTTCAGACGACGCGACTAGGGCTCGCAAGGCTATCGCTAGCGGTTACCAATACGGAGACTCGCCGCACTGTGGGAGCCGTATTCTTCACGCTCGCGGTTGTGGCGGTGGCACAATGGCGGATGCTCCTGCAGAGCGTGGTGCCCTGGAGCCCTGACATGCTGCTGTACTTTTACCCGCTAAACACCCTCACAGGGGAGTTTCTGCGCGCCGGAAGTCTACCGGTGTGGAGCGTACATCAGATGAGCGGGATGCCGCTGATGGCGGACCCTCAGGCGGGATGGGGCAATGTTGTCTCCATGCTCGCGTACACGTTGCTCCCTGTAGGACCGGCTACGGCATGGACGATATCTGCCCAGGTGGCGCTAGCGTGCGTCGGCACCCTGCTCTTCCTGCGTTCGACCGGTGTCTCTGTCTCCGGCTCGGCGCTGGCCGGACTCGCGTACGGAGTAGCCAGCACGTCGGTGGCGCCAGAGATCGATATCGCATACGCCAATTTCGCCTACATGGGCATGGTTGCGTGGCTTCCGTGGCTGCTACTGGGCGCCGACATCGCGGTGAGACACCGGGGCAGGAGGAGGTTCCTCGGTTGGTCGCTAACGGCGTTTGCGGCGTCGCAGGCTGTGAGCAGCTGGCTCGGTCAGGGAGCCTACTACGTGTTCTTCGCGACCGCGGCGTACGTCGCGTTTCTGGTGCTCGCTGGTCCGCCTGCTGCAGGCAAACGCATCATCACGAGAGTGCGAGAGTTCGCTCTGCATTCTATAGCGCTCGCCGTGCTGGTTGGCGCATGGTGCGCGTGGTCGCTGCTGCCGCGCCTTGAGTTGCTTTCCGTCTCCAACCTCAGCGGCGGCTACGGCGCCGGCGAGCAGCAGTTCTCGGGTGGAGCGAGACCGGATGTTTGGCAGGTGATCATCACGTCTGGAGAGGCTTACGTGGGCGCCGCGACCCTGCTGCTGTTCGTGACCGGGCTGCTTCTGCGGCCTGGCCGCACCGAGGTCTTCTATGCTGCGATGAGCTTCGGATTGTACCTCGTCTCGCTGCGGTGGCTCGTAGAGGCTGTTACTGCCAGCCCTCTCGCGCGGGGCCTGGTAGGTCTTGTCCCGGGCGCGCTCGAGCTTCACCTGCACTACCCGCAGCGCGTCCTGCCCGTTTCCCTGTTCTTCGCCTGCGCCTTAGCAGGTATGGCCCTGGATAGGTTGTTGCACGCATGGCGCTTCGGGCTCTTCCGGCTAGCTGTGGTCGCGGTATTCGCAGCACTTGTGGTGCTCTTAGTCGGAGCGTCGGTGGCCCCGAGTCCCACCCCCTTCTACGTCGGTCTTGCTCTCTCGCTGGTGGTCCTGGTGGCCGTTTGGGTAGCGAGGCTGCCAGCACAGGCCGCTGCGTGGTTATTCGTTGTGCTGACGGCCGGGGAACTCCTTCGCAGCGAGGCGATGAGCGACAGGCGGCTCAATACACCCGATGCGTATTACCAGACTCCGAACGTCCAGGCGAGTGTGAAGGCGCTGAGGTTGCCCGAGGGTACGGGCAGGTTCTTCGGATACCATCCTTCGCATATCAAGCGGTATGGATTACGCAGCAGGGGATATCGTCAGGTATCGTACCAACCCATTGTCAACTCCCTCCTGGTAACAACACAGGCGACGATGTATGGCCTCGAGGATGTGCAGGGGTACAACCCACTGCACTTGCAGACGTACGACCGGTTACTCGCGATCGCGAACGACCAACGGCAGAATTATCGGAGCGCGTACATCCTCCCGCGCGCGCTTGACTCCCCGCTGCTGGACATGCTCAGCGTGCGCCGGATCCTTGCTCCGGAGGGCACGGATCTGCCTGATAAGTATCGGCGGCTGACTACCTCGGACAAGGTATCCGTGTACGAGAATGAAAGCGCAATGCCGCGAGCGTGGACGGTCCACGAGACCCTGGTGACCACGGACGAGAGGGCGCTACGCCTGATAGATGCCGGTCAGTTAGATCCCCGAACAACGGCGGCAGTTTCACGTCCCCTGCTAGGCATTGAGCCAGCGCGCTGGCCGGATGAGGTGCGGGTGGCTTCATATGAAGCGGACGAGATACGGGTAGAGGCTACCATGACCTCTCCAGGACTGCTCGTCCTCAGCGAGCTCGATTACCCCGCCTGGAAGGTGCGTGTGGATGGCGCGCCTGCGGAGGTGGTGAGGGCTAACGGTGCTCTGCGGGCGGTACAAGTTCCCGCTGGCTCTCACACCATCACATGGTACTACAGCTCGACGCCCACAACGCTTGGTTTTGTGCTCAGCGCGCTGACCCTGATAGCGAGCTTCGCCCTGCTTGCGCTGCGACCCCTACATGGCGTGTGGGTGAAGATGCGTCGCGATGTCGGCAGCGCGCGTACGCCCCAGGGTGTGTTGCGGTAATTCCCTAACTGTCTTAACCCGAGAGCGCATGCAATAATGTGACTAATAGTGGCAGGCCTCAACCGAAGTGAGGTAGGCAGGAGAAAGGGGCACGGAGCTGGGGACGCAACGGACGCGGCAATACGAGATGTTGCCGCACTGGCAGGTGTCGGTGGAGATCGTCATACCCGTGTACAACGAGGAGGACATGCTCCAGCAGAGCATCACCACCCTGTGCGATCACCTCGAGAACTACTTCCCATACGACTGGAAGGTCACGATCGCGAACAATGCCTCGACTGACGGCACTCTCGCTATCGCCCTGCGGCTTGCCGAAGCCTGCCCGCGCGTGTCCGTGCTCCACCTGGATCAAAAGGGGCGCGGGCGGGCGCTGCGAACGGCCTGGCTCGCGTCCGACGCGGATATCGTGGCGTACATGGACGTTGATCTCTCTACGAACCTGACCGCCTTCCTCCCGCTCGTCGCTCCGCTCGCGACGGGACACAGCGATGTTGCCATCGGGTCGCGACTCCTCAAGGGCGCCGCGGTGACGCGGCAATGGAAGCGCGAGGTGATCTCGCGCTGCTACAACCTGCTGATCAAGCTCCTGTTTCGCAATGGCTTCTCGGACGCACAGTGCGGCTTCAAGGCCTTGAAGCGCAGCGTGGCTCGCCGTCTCCTGCCCGAGGTGGAGAACCAGGAGTGGTTCTTCGACACTGAATTGCTTCTTCTTGCGGAGGAGCACGGTCTTCGCATCTACGAGGTGCCCGTGGACTGGATCGAAGACCTGGACAGCCGCGTCAATATCGTCTCGACTGCCGTCGAGGATGTCAAGGGTCTTTTGCGCGTCCGCTCCCGTCGCGCAAGGCATGGTGCGACCGCTATGTACGCCGAACAGTAAGGGGCACGCAAGGTGTCGCCAGGAGTCTGCCCCGGCGGCCTGGTTTCTTACAGCGGTGTTCAGAAGTTTTGATACTGGGGGAGGTAGCCGCAGTGG
>JADDPP010000385.1 GCA_016781845.1 Rubrobacter sp. | reverse complement strand
AATGATACTACCCCGTACTTCGGCCCGGTCATTGACCCCGTGCCTGCGGACGAGGAGGCAGCGAAGCTGTGGGACAACCTTTCGGGTATCGCACAGCGACCCTACTTCTTCGAGCTCAAGCGGCCCCGAGGATAGCCGGCGTACACGTCTTCGTGTCAGCCCCATAAGCTGTTTGGCTTGCTCACGCGCCGGAGGATGTCGCGGGGCGAAATCGAAGCATGACCGCGGGACGCATCAGTGTTCGGCGCGTCCCGTGTGATGCCGGCCTACAATCACTGCCAGCGCTATCAGCAGCATAAGCGTTCCGCCTATGGCGATCAGGACAATAGACCCCGTATCGTGGTTCGGGCCGGACGCGGGCTGGCTCGGCAGCACCCTGCCCGGCCCGAGCTCCCGCAGGTCCTGCCCGGCGGAGGCGAGTGCCTTGGTGCGTCCACAATTGCTGGCGTGAAGAGTGCTGCCCCTGCCCTCGAGATTTCCCCGGGTCGCGTATACCAGATAACTCCGGCCTTCCTCGAACGCGTAGTCAACTGAGCTCTGGTAGCTATGCAGCACAGCCCTGTTGCCGTCAGTCGAACCCTTCCATACCCGGTCTACCTCGAAAACGACTTGCCTGCTGTCGATGTCCACGAGGACGTTCCGGCGAATGTCTACGACCTTGCCTGTGAACACGGCTGCCATCTGGTCGAGCGCCTCGCGAGGTGGAGGGGGTGGCCCTGCACAGGAGGCGCGTGCGGCGTTAGACGACGCGAGAAGAGTAAGGACGAGTATCGTGGTCAGCGAGAGTGTCTTCACTTAACACACAACGCTTTTGGGCCGCGAAAGTTCCCCCTGAGGGCACGGAAAGTCGCGATCTTACTGCTGCGCGGCATAGCGCTGCAGGGCGCCATCGGCAAGGTATTCAGGAAGGTACGGCTGGATCTCAGATGCGAGGCGCTTGGAGTGGAGATGCAGCAGCTCCAACACTCCGAGCGCCAGGCGTCGGGCGGCGTCGTACACCTCTTCGAGCATGCTGGCTCTTCCACTCAGGCCGAGGCAGAGGAGCATGTCCTCCCGGTAGCCTGGAGGGGACGCGGGAAGGTCGAGCACGGCGCGCAGCGCTTCGAGCCGGCTGCCGACGCGCGTCTCGCGGTTGATGAGGCGCAGCAGTGAGGGGCATAGGTGCGCAAGCTCCTGTGCCGCGAGGCGCAGCGCCAGCTCGTCCCCAGCGGCGCGAGCGTTCTTCACCTTGCCGAATTCCTCGACAAAGTCCTCCATCTCTGCGTCACCCGGCGGGTGCTGCAGCGCAGGGCGGGTGAGCCGCTCTCTTACCTCATCGCTCTTTGCCCACAGCAGACGCATACACTCTTCGGAGGGCAGGGAGTACGACCAGTAAGCAGCCTCATCCTCCCTGGTGAGCCAGTGATCGAGCTGCTTCACAGCCACGGAGACGTGCAGGAGACGGCCTCCTGGCAGCTCTTCCAGGTACACGGGGTATGGGACCCGCGGCTCGCCCTCCGTGAGCACATCGAAGTCCACGTCACTGTGCGGCCCTGGGTTGCCCCGCGCGTAGCTTCCCTTCAGCAGTACCGCGACCGCGCCAGGCTCCTCCTGCCGGAGCCGTGTCACCCATCTTGCCAGAAATGCCTCGTCAACCATAGCTCCTCCGCAGAACTTTTCACCGCCGAGCACACGGAGAGCCCAGATGGCGCGATTGTACGGGCAGGCACTTGGCGGAACCCACCAGCCTCCGCTGACGCCCTACAAGTCTCTGCTCTCTCCGCGTGCTCAGTGGTGAAAGCCCTTGTTCTCTGCAACGCGACCCGATTGGCATTATACTGAGCGCATGAGCGCTGAGAGGCTGCCTGGACTGCGTGAAGAGGAAGAGATAGACCCCGGCCAGCCGCTGGCCGCGCGGATGCGCCCTCGCACTCTCGACGAGATAGTGGGGCAAGAACACATCCTCGGGCCGGGCAGGGCGCTGCGGGTGGCTATCGAGCGCGACAGGCTGCCCTCTATCATCCTGTGGGGACCGCCCGGCTCCGGCAAGACCACCCTCGCCGGTGTCATCGCGAACAGTACCCGGTCGGCGTACGTACCTTTGAGCGCGGTGTCGGCAGGTGTCGCGGACTTGCGGCGCTCGGTGGAGGACGCGGTGAAGCTGCGGCGCGCCAGCGGCAGGCGCACCATCCTGTTCATAGACGAGATTCACCGCTTCAACAAGGCGCAGCAGGACGCGGTGCTGCCCCACGTGGAGAAGGGCGCGGTCACGCTCATCGGGGCGACGACGGAGAATCCCAGCTTCGAGATGAACGCAGCGCTCCTCTCGCGCAGCCGGGTGTACGTGCTGCGCTCCCTCACGGAGGAGCAACTCGTTGCCCTGCTCCTGCGTGCCCTCTCGGACCCCGTCCGGGGGCTCGGAGCGCTCGGACTGCGGGCGGACGAGGACACGTTGCGGAAGCTCGCGCTGTACGCAAACGGCGACGCGCGCGTTGCGCTCACAGCACTCGAGCTTGCGGCGGATGCGGCGGTGGAAGGGCAGATAACCGCGGAGCTGCTTGCGGACGCCTTGCAGCACAGGGCGCTGTTGTACGACAAGGGCGGTGAGCAGCACTACGACATCATCAGCGCGCTGCACAAGTCCATCCGCGACTCCGACGCTGATGGGGCGCTGTACTGGCTGGGCAGGATGCTGGAGGCGGGGGAGGACCCGCTGTACATCGCGCGGCGGTTGATGCGCGCGGCGAGCGAGGACGTGGGGCTGGCCGACCCACAGGCGCTCTCTGTGTGCGTGGCGGCGCAGCAGGCTGTTCACGTCATGGGGATGCCGGAGGGGAACCTGGCGCTCGCGCAAGCTGCCGTGTACCTCGTGCTCGCTCCGAAGAGCAACGCGCTGTACGCGGCGTACGGTAAGGTGCGCGAGGACGTGCAGAACACCCGCAACGACCCGGTGCCGTTGCACCTTCGCAACGCCGTCACGGGGCTGATGAAGGGCCTGGGCTACGGCAAGGGCTACAAGTACGCGCACGACTACGAGAACGCGAAGGTGGACCAGGAACACCTGCCGGAGAGTCTGCGCGGGCGCAGGTACTGGGACCCATAGGTGCTGACTCGATAAGCAGGGTAGCTTTCTCATTTCGTGTGTCCCTGCCAGTCACATGTACATGTGTGCCCCAATAGTTGTAGAGACGTTGCACGCAACGTCTCCCGCACGCACACTTCCCAGACGCGCAGACGTTGCGTGCAACGTCTCTACGGGAGGTGGGACGGAGTACCGTGGCGTTCTGCACAGCCTTATCGCTCGCGCCTTTAGCCGGTTCTCTCAGCTAGTCTCTCTTGCGTTTGAGGAACTCGAGGAAAACACCGGGTGATACATCAAAGAGGTCTA
>JADDPP010000056.1 GCA_016781845.1 Rubrobacter sp. | reverse complement strand
TCACCTCGGCGAGGACGTCGAGTATCCTTACGCTGCAGAGTGCCTCGCCCGAAGCGCCGGAGGCCGGGTGGCTGCTACTGGGCGGCAAGCAGGCCCGCGGCGTGGAAATCATCTATCAACTCCCTGACATCGTCCAGGGCACGCTCGTATGGTATAGCAAAGGCAACACAGAGCTGTTGTGCGATAGCGGGCAGGCTGTGTAAGCCGTCGCACAGCTCCCAGATGCACGCCGCAGTGGGGTTGAGGACGTAAGACCTACCGCTATCGGCGTCGTACACCACGAGCTCATCGTCGAGAGGAAATGCCGATGTCTCAGCGCGCCAGGACGGACGGACGTCCCGCCCGTCCACATCGCTCACCTCTCGCTGCCCATCAGGAACGGTCACTAACATGGAGCGTCCAGAGGAAGACCGTTGTTCGCGTTGCCCAACTGACAGTTCAAGGCGTCGAAAGCCCCCTGCTCGTTCGCCTGCACCGCGTCCTCCCACATCTGCTGCAATTCTTCCACGGACAGAGGATACCCGTCCGGCCCTGAGCCGTAGAACGATGCGTTGAGGTACGCCGCCACCAGGTTGCGCGCTGCCTTTACAGCTGCCTGCACTACCTCGTCGTCGTACCCGCTAACACCATTGTTCGCCAGTTCCAGCATCGTCAGCAAGCCAAACGGTGTGTACGACGTGAAGAATGAGTTGAACATCGTAGAGTGTATGTATGGGTTCGTGCCTATCCCCCCTGCTGCCGTCCACTCCTCATCGCTCGTCATGTCCCACAGGTTCGTGCCTTCGGCATCTATATTCTCGCTGCTCGCCCAGTACTCCAGAGTAGCCGTGTCCAGGACGGGACCGTCAGAAGTCGTAGGGGCAGAGACCAATGCGTAGGCTGCGGGCAGTCCAAGAGCGTGCATACCTGGCTTCACGTATGTGCTGGCAACCAGCGCGCCAGTGGTAGCTGTCGCTCCTCGCAGAAACCGACGCCTGGTCACCAGTTTGCTCGCGATATCCACCACATCGTCCTCCCGATAAGTGAGATGTCGTTGTCTCGAGCCGGACGGTGGCTGTTGACTGTCCCCGCACGCTCAGTTCTAAGCTACGGCACGTGTGTTGAGTTTGCGTTGAGTTCTCGTCGCGAATACGGGTTATGCGACGGCCAGGAGTCCCGCTGGCCTCAGGCCGAGTGAAGGGCCCTGGCCAGTGGGGAAGCCACCGACAGTCCTTCCTCGTGCGTCTGGGCGTAGCCCGCGAACTGCAACTCGTAGAGCTCGCGATACAGGCCGCGGCGGCGCAACAGCTCCAGGTGAGTGCCCTGCTCCACTACCCGTCCCTCGTCGAGCACGAGGATGCGGTCGGCGCGCTGCACAGTAGCGAGGCGGTGCGCGATGACGAAGGTGGTGCGCCCAGCCATCAGGTTATCGAGGGCGGATTGCAGCAGGTGCTCGGAGCGCGCGTCGAGCGCGGAGGTGGGCTCGTCGAGGATCAGGATGCGAGGATCGCGCAGCAGGGCACGCGCGATCGCGAGACGCTGCTTCTGTCCCTCCGAGAGTTGGACGCCTCTCTCTCCAACCATAGTGTCCATCCCCTCCGGCAGGCGTTCGATGAACTCCCAGGCATGAGCGGCTCTAAGCGCTCCCATGAGTTCGTCCTCACTGGCGCCCTCGCGGCCAAACGCAATATTCTGACGGATCGTCGTAGCGAACAGGAACGTGTCCTGGAACACCGTGGCAACCTGGCCTCGAAGCCCGGAAAGCGTCAGGTCGCGCACGTCCATGCCGTCCAGCAGCACGCGACCTTCCGTGGGATCGTAGAAGCGTGCGATCAGGCTTGCCAGCGTACTCTTACCGGCGCCGCTCGGCCCCACGAGCGCGACCAACTCACCCGGATGCGTAACAAACGATACATCCCGCAGCACGGGGCGGTGAGCATGGTACGCGAAGCTGACGTTCTCGAATACCACCGAGCCCGCGCCGTCCTGCCGCGGCGCCCGAGCCCATGCCCGTTCACGCACCTGAGGGGTCTGATCCAGGAATGCGTAGACCCGGTCGGCTGATGCAAGCGTCTTCTGCAGGCTGCTGACCAGTCCGAAGAGCTGCTCCGCTGGCCGTAGCACGTGCATGAAGAGCGCGCGCATGGCCACGATAGTACCCAGAGTGGTCTGGTCCTGGACGACGAGGTATCCCCCGTAACCGAAGATGACAAGGGTAACTACTATGGAGAAGAGGCCCTGCCCGGTCTGCAGTGCGGTATCCATCAAGCCAACCCGCATGCGCAGCCGCAGCAGTTCGCGGAGCGTGGTGGTGAGGCGCATAGCCTGTGCCTGCTCCTGCCCGAAAGCCACCACCTCGTGCATCCCCGTCAGGTTCTCCTGGAGCCGCTCGTTCAGCTCGGCTAACTTCTCCTGCACCCTCCGGGCAGCCGGGCGAAAGGGACGAGTCAGTACACTCGCCGCGCCCCCCACGAGCGGTGGCACTATGCCGGCCGCGAGCGCGAGTGGTGGACTCAAGCTGAACATGATCGCGATCCCTACCACCAGGACAACGAGCATGCCAGCCCCCCGATGACCGTGGTAAACACCGTCGTCATGTTCGGCACATCGTTGAGGAAGAGCGACAGGGTGCGTCCGCTGTGCTCCCGGCGCGAGAAGTCAACGGACAGCGCCTCGCAGTGAACGAACAGGCGCTGGCGGAAGCGCATGGTGAGCCGCTCGGTTACATAGATCCGTAGCGTCACGGCAACCACCAGGATAGCGACGCTGAACATCCACAGGCCAGCATAAATCAGCAACGTCCGCGGTAGCAACTGCGCCTGCTTCGCCAGGAGTACGTCGTCAATCAGCCTCTTCTCGACAAGCGGCATAGCCAGGTTGCTGAGCGGCAGGAGCACCGAAATGAGTAGCAGCGGCAGCCACCCCCACCAGAACTCACGACAGTCGCCCAGGTAACGCCTGAGTATACTCACCACCACTCCGAATCGCGGGGACTGGCGGGGACGATGCCCAGGACGGCGCCGCCCGCCAGCCGCCACAGTGATAGAACGCTCGCACTACCGTCCCGAACCATACTACGTCTTGCAATCGAGATAAACCTCGGTTCCGGTATCCACCGACTGGCTGCAACTGATGTTGCTTGGTTGGCGGATGTTGCCGAAACCCAGTCGTCCAGGCCACCCTCGCCCTCGCCCAGCGTCACTTGATCGATGCGGCCATATACGACGACTTCCGGGGAGTTGTACTCCTTTCTCATAGCTGTTTCACCTCCTTCCGAGCGAGTCTCTGAGCGTCCAGCACCGTTGCTCCGCGATGCTTCCGTGCAACCGGACATCCCTTCCACCCGGTGCGAGACAGATGGGGCGACATCCTGATGACTGACTACACTTAGTAC
>JADDPP010000384.1 GCA_016781845.1 Rubrobacter sp. | reverse complement strand
GGACCACGACTTTGACATGACCCTGGCACTTGTCCAACACGCTGGTACAATTGTGCTTCAAGCAAGGTGGGTAAGTTGTGGCTATAAAGGTGCTCGGGCCCGAGACGGCGGCGAAGCTGGCCGCGGGCGAGGTGGTGGAGCGGCCCTCGTCGGTCGTGCGGGAGTTGGTGGACAACGCGCTTGACGCCGGGGCGCAGACCGTGTCCGTGCTCATTACGAACGGTGGGATGGACCTAATTAAGGTCGTGGACGACGGCGCCGGCATGGATCGTGCCGACCTGCGGACGTGCGCTGAGAGGCACGCCACGAGCAAGATCGAGGGTATAGAAGACCTCTCGCGCATCTCCTCTCTGGGCTTTCGGGGTGAGGCTCTGCACAGCATAGCGGCGGTTGGCAGGCTCCGTATCCGCAGCCGCCAGATCGAGCAACCGGGCTGCGAGGTGGAGTTCGACGGCTTGCGGCTCGCCCGTGAGACGGCATCCGGCTGCCCGGAGGGCACGCAGGTAGAGATCCGCAACCTCTTCCATAACACCCCTGTGCGCCTGAAGTTCCTGAAAAGTCCCACGGCCGAAGCCGCGCGGGTGGAGCAGCTTATGCGGCGCTACGTCCTGGGGCGGCCGGACGTGGCTTTCCGGCTGCATGTAGATGGGCGCGAAGGGGTGCGCAGTCCGGGCACAGGCGACCCACTCGACGCGATAGCCGCCGTGTACGGCTGGCGCGTGGCCGAGTCGCTCCTGAAGGTGGACGCGGCGGAGGCTGCCGGGGAGGTGAACGGCTACCTGAGCCCGCCGAGCCTCACCCGCTCGAATCGTTCGGATATGCACGTCTACGTGAACGGCCGGTGGGTGCAGAGCAGACCCCTCCTCTTCGCCCTGCAGGAGGCGTACAGCTCCCTGCTGATGGTGGGGCGCTTCCCCCTCTGCGTACTCCACTTGCACGTGCCCCCTGACCACGTGGACGTGAATGTTCACCCAGCGAAGAGCGACGTTCGGTTCGCGGACGAGCGGGGAGTGGCAAGCCTCGTGGGGCGAACGGCGCGGAACACACTCCTGAGGAACAGCAGAGCAGATGACGCAGCCGCCACACCTCTGGATATCACGCAGTTCGCCTTCCGGCCAGCGGCGCCGATGGAGACCGCATCCGCGGACCTGCTCCGCGCTAGTCAGGAGCACCCCAACGGATCGCTCGATGTGGCCCATGTGGACAGCACTACCGACGCGCACGAGGGCCGGCTCCCACCGCTACGGATAGTGGGGCAGCTCGCATGCACGTACATAATCGCGGAGGGACCTCACGGTATGTGCCTGGTGGACCAGCACGCCGCGCACGAGCGCGTGCTTCTGGAGCGCCTGCAGGACGGCCGGGGCGCCGCGGAGGAGAGCCAGGCACTGCTGGAGCCTGTGGTGGTGCCCCTGTCCCCCGTGCAGGCCGAGAGAGCGGAGGAGTGGGTTCGGGAGCTCGCCTCCCTCGGCTTCGCAGTAGAGACGTTCGGTGACCAGTCCCTGCTGCTGCGCTCCGTTCCCGCGGGCGTTCCCGCCGAGCGCGCGCCAGAGATCCTCTGTGCGCTGGAGGAAGGGTTGGAGGGTCTAGGCAGTGCCGAGGAGCGGCGGAGGGCGATGCTCGCCACCCTCGCGTGCCACAGCGCAATTCGCGCGGGGCAGCTTCTGGATACGACTGAGATGCGCAGGCTCATCCAGGACCTGGAGCGGACCCGCGTCCCCACCGCTTGTGCTCACGGCAGGCCCACGCTGCTGGAGATATCCAGGCTGGACCTGGAGCGCGAGTTCGGCAGACGCGGCTCACGATAAACGAAAGTACGCGCACCACTGACAGAGCTCAACCGGCGACGGACAGCGAGGGCGAATCCAGTACCAGCTGCCGCCAGGACGTGCGACTAGCCCACCTGATCGGATAGCTTGATCCATCCCCGACGCAGGGCGTAGATCACCGCTTGAGTGCGGTCGTTCACGGCGAGCTTGCGCAGTATGGACGTGATGTGGTTCTTCACAGTCTGGTCTGAGATAAGCAGGTTTCGGGCGATCTCTTTGTTGCTCATGCCGCGCGCGATACAGTCGAGGATCTCGATCTCCCGGCTCGTAAGCGGCGCGAAGATACCCTCCGTTTCGGGCTCCATCGCTGCCAGATCCCGAAACTGCTTGAGCACGCGCGCAGCAACGAACGGCCTGGAGATCACCGTCTCGTTGATGATGTACTCGCCTCTTCCCACCCGGCGGACCATATCCACTAGCTTCTCGTCGGCTATGTCCTTGGTGCTAAATGCGGCCGCGCCCGCCTTGATCGCGCCGAACAGCTGGTCATCGTCCTCGTGAGCCGTCAATACGATCACCGCGATGTGAGGATCACGCCGCCTGATACCCCTCGCAGTCTCCAGCCCGCTCAGCCCTGGCAGGTCTATGTCACACATCATCACGTCGGGTGAAAGGGAGTCAGCGAGTTTAATGGCCGCCTGCCCGTCCGACGCCTCGCCCACAAGCTGAATGTCCTGTATGCCTTCAAATGCGTGCCGGACCTTGTGGCGGTAGAGCGGTTGGTCATCCGCGAGGAGAATGCGCAGTCTCTTCAACGTCCATCCCTCCCACCTGCTCTGCGTGCGTCATCTCTCAGTGTCGCGCCGCGAGGGGCAACTGCGCCTCCGTCCCCCTGCCGGATGCGGACGCAACCCGCAAAACTCGTTCCCCCTCAGTCGTCAAGCTCCGTGTCCAGATCGCCGCTGTCTTTCAGCGCATCCATCAGACGCGCAGCCCTGTTGTACCCGATACGCAGCTTGCGCTGCAGCAGGCTGGTGGACAGGCGTCCGTGCGTCTGGGCCAGCTCAAGTGCCTGGGCGTACAGCGGGTCCTCGTGCGGGTTCTCAGACTTGCGTGATTCCGCTTCCAGCAGCTTGCCCACCTCCGGGTCGTACTCCGCGGGCTGGAGGTCCTTCCAGTACGCGACCACCGCCTCTATCTCCTCATCTGAAACGAAGGTGCCCTGCACCCGCATCGGCTTCGCCGAATCGGGGCCGAGGAAGAGCATGTCTCCCCTGCCCAGAAGTCTCTCCGCTCCGGGCATATCCAGGATCACGCGGCTGTCAATCTGCGAGGAGACCGCGAACGCGATGCGTGAGGGGAAGTTCGCCTTGATGAGACCGGTAAGCACGTCCACCGAGGGGCGCTGGGTGGCGAGTATCAGGTGAATGCCCACCGCGCGCGCCATCTGCGCGAGGCGGCAGATCGAGGCCTCGACCTCCTCGGGCGCGGCCATCATCAGGTCCGCCAGCTCATCTATTATGACAACGAGGCGTGTGAGCTTCGGCTCGCCTTCCGCCTCACGCTTGCGGTTGTAGCCGTCCAGGTTGCGGATGCCAAGCTCCGAGAACTCCTTGTAGCGGCGCTCCATCTCGCCCACCGCGTACTTGAGGATCCCGACCACCTTCTCGACCTCGGTCACGACGGGCCAAACCAGGTGCGGCACGCCGTCGAACGTCTTGAGCTCCACCATCTTTGGGTCCACCATAAGGAACCGCAGCTCATCCGGCGTGTGCTGGAAGAGGAAGCCTGCGATGATTGAGTTGAGGCAGACGCTCTTGCCCGCGCCGGTGGCGCCCGCAATCAGCAGGTGAGGCATCCGCACCAGGTCGCCGACGACCGCCCGGCCGGTAACGTCACGCCCTAGCGCCAGCTTGAGCTTGCCTTTTGAGTTGTGGAATGCCCCGCTGTCCATAACGTCGCGCAGGCGCACGGTAGTCGGCTGGCCGCTGGGTATCTCCAGTCCCAGGCGCGACTGGCCCGGAACGGGTGCCTCCATTCGTATCGAGGGTGCGGCGAGGGCAAGCGCGAGGTCGTTCTGCAGCGAGGTGATACGGGCTACTTTTGTGCCCATGCCAGGCTCCAGGGCAAACTGAGTTACCGTAGGACCGGGATTGATCTCGCGGACGCGGGCCTGCACACCGAAGCTCGCCAGCGTGTCCTCGATGACCTTCGCCTGCTGGTGCGCGTCTGCCTCGCTCACCTCGACATCGGGTGATACCTCCAGCAGCGTGATAGGCGGCAGCAGCCATCCGTCCTGGCGTGGCGCGGGCCGGCGTACGGGCTCATCAATCACCTTCTGTATAACAGGCAGCGCGGGCTGCGTCACCTCAACCGGGGCATCCTCCACCGGAGGCGGAGCAGGCGGATCCCTCTCCACCACCGGCCGCCACTCCCGCTCGAGCAGGAACGGCTGCTCCTCCTCCTGCTGCCCGCGCGACCTGCCCTGCGCTACCCAGACGATGGCGCCCACGAGGCCGTACAGAACCGAGGAGAGAAGTCCCAGCACTGACCGCAGCACACCAGCTACCGCGGAACGCATCACGCGCGGTGGCACCCCGGCAAGCAGCAGGCCGACTACAACCGCGCCGAGAAAGATCGGCAGAGCTCCAAGACCGAGCGGACCGGCCGTAGCGTTCCACGCCGCGTTGCCCACAGCGCCACCTGCGCCGACCGCCCCAAGCAGCGCGACGCAGGCGACCAGGACCAGCACAACTCCGCCAGCCTTGCGCAGGGTTCCTGGCTGAAAGAGGCGCTCGGGGCTGAACAGGAGAAAGAGAGTGAGTGCAGCCCCGAGCGCCACGAGCGGGGCTGTCCCGACTCCGAGGCTCTCGATAAGCGCCCGCAGGGGGGCGCTCCGGCCCACACCAGACTCAGCAACAGACACACCGAGGTAAACCGCGCCCAGCAGGAGAAGCAGGCCCACAGCCCTGCTCCAGAACTGGGGCGCGCGCAGGAGCGGTGGGAGGCCGATATGCTGCCTCGACGCCCTTGCGGGCTTCGGGCGCGTGACGGCCTGCTTCCCCTTTCTGCCAGATGTCGTTGCTGGCTGCTTTGATGCAGGCTTAACCTGGGTGGTGCGTTTCGGAGCTGCTTGCCTGGTATTCGCCTGCTTTGGAGCCTCCGTCCTGGCTGCTCCGCGCCTCGTCCCCGCCTGCTTCTCCGTAGCCGCCATCTAAACCACGACCTCCCTCACGCGGAGGCCGCGCCAGCCGTGGCGGCTAGACCTCCATTACTACCGGTAGTATCATCGGGCGCCGTCCCGTGCGCTCGTACATGAACTGTCCGAGCGTGTGCTTGAGCTTGCGGTGCGCCCAGCTCCACTCCGCCGGGCTGTCCCCGTCGTGCTTGAACGCGCGCCGCACGAGCGCCCGCGCATCGTCCGTTATCCTCGCCTCTTCCGCGCCGTACAGGAATCCGCGCGATATGAGGTCTGGCCCCGCGACGAGCTTGCCCGATTGCCTGTCAATGCTGACCACCACGAGCAGCATCCCGTCCTGCGAGAGCAGCTGCCTGTCGCGCAGCACTACGTGGTCCACGTCTCCCACCGAGACACCGTCCACGAACACGAAGTTGTTCGGCGTTCGCTCCACGATGGAAGCTCCATCAGGTCCGAACTCCATCACCGCCCCGTTCTCCGGGATGACGATGTTCTCCTCTGGAACGCCAACACTCATCGCGATCTGCCTGTACCGCACCAGGTGGCGCATCTCGCCGTGGATGGGAACGGCGTACGTCGGCTTCATCATGTTGAGCATCAGTCGCTGCTCATCCGCGCTCGCGTGGCCCGAAACGTGTACCCGCTCTATGGCACTGTAGACCACGTTCGCGCCCTGTCGGAAGAGGTTGTTAATGATCCTCGACACCGCCGTCTCGTTGCCCGGTATCGGGGTTGCTGAGATGATGACGGTATCGCCCTCACGCAGCTTAACACTTCGGTGGTCCTGATTGGCGATCCGGTTGAGCACGCTCGTCGGCTCGCCCTGGCTGCCCGTGACGATCACAACCTGGTTCTCCGGGCTCTCGCGTTCCAACTCCCGGAAGGACACCATCGTGCCAGGCCGGAACCGCAGGTAGCCGAGCTCGGTCGCCATCGCCACGTTGTTCTCGAGACTGCGGCCCACCACGGCAACCTTGCGTCCGTGCTCCTCGGCTACCGTGATGGCCTGCTGGATACGAGCTATGAGGCTGGCGAACGTTGCGATGATGATGCGCCCCTCGGTCCGTCCAAAGATGCGCCGGAAGGTGTCCGTCACCACCTGCTCGCTCGGCGTGTGGCCCTCCGTCTCCGCGTGGACGCAGTCGGAGAGCAGGACGAGCACACCGCGCTCCCCTATCTGGCCGATTCGAGCGTAATTGGAGGTACGCGCGTCTACGGGTGTCGGGTCGAACTTGAAGTCTCCCGTGTACACCACAGTGCCCGCGCCGCACGTGATCGCCAGCCCGACGGCATCCGGGATACTGTGTGTGACACGGAAGGGCTCAACAGTGAACCCTCCGACGTGGACGACATCGCCGTCCTGAAACGTGCGCAGGTCCGTCTTGTCCAGCAGCCGCGCCTCGCGCAGCTTCACCTCTATGAGACCGCGGGTTAGAGGTGTGGCGTAGACTGGCGCGTTGATCTCACGCAGGATGTACGCGAGACCGCCTATGTGGTCCTCGTGGCCGTGTGAGATGACGTACCCGACGACAGGCTTCCTGGACTGTCGCAGGTATGTTATGTCGGGTATTAGGAGGTCCACTCCCAACATGTCGTCTTCGGGAAATGCGAGGCCGCAGTCCGCGATGAGTATCTCGTTCGCGTACTCAATCGCGATCATGTTCTTGCCGACCTCGCCAACGCCTCCCAGCGGTATGATCCTTACTGTGTCTTCCAAGATGCGTTCCTTCACGGGGCGCCGGCGACCCGGTCGCCGCGCCCTATTCAAACATTCTCAACTGTTCCAGCTTTCCCTGTGGGCGCTCCGGCTCCTCTACCTCTGTTGCAGGGGCAGGCGGTGGGGCGGCCTCCGGCTCAGGAGTCGGCACAGAGGTAGCCTCCTTCATGATCGCCGGCAGGCGCGAGAAGTCCTCCAGCTCCGCCGCTTTAAGCGCGGGCTGGTGCAACGCGGCGGCAGGGTGCAGGAGCGGGACCACCGTTCGGCCATTGACCTCCCGTGGCTGGCCATGCACGCGCATGATGCGCTCACCGGGGATAAAGACACCCATTGAGTGCCTGCCCAGAGTTGCCACTACAGCCGGGTCTATCAGCTTCATCTGCCGCTGCAGGTAGCCATTGCACGCCTGGATCTCGTTAGGCAGTGGATCGCGGTTCTGCGGCGGCCGGCACTTCACGACGTTTGTGATGTACACGTCCTCTCGTTTGAGGCCAGCCGACTTGAGGAGCTCGTTCAGAAACGAGCCAGCGGCGCCCACGAAGGGGCGGCCCTGCTTGTCCTCGTTGTACCCTGGTCCCTCTCCGATAAGCATCAGATCCGCCTTTGGGTTGCCCTCGCCGGGCACCGCGTGGGTTCGGGTGCGGCTCAAAGGGCAGAGCTGGCAGGTGCGTACCTCCCGCGCGATGAGGTCGAGCGAGTCCCTGGAGTGAGGGATGTTGCTGGGACTCTCAGGGTCCATCTGCCTGCCTACACACCAGCCAGCTGTCGGCCATGCTCGAGCATCGGCCTCACGTTCCCCTCAGCGTCTGTCTCGGTGTACACACGCATGACCGGCTCCGTCCCGGAGAAGCGTATCAGGAGCCAGGTGCCATCCTCGAGCACGTACTTATACCCGTCCTCCGTCTGAAAGCGCACGAGACGCTTTCCAAGCAGCTCCCTGGGCGGGTTGTCTCGCAGGCGCTTCTCTATATCCTCTCGCTTGACCTCAAAGCGCAGGTCGAGGCGCTGGTAGTGGTACCTGCCGACCTTCTCCTCCAGGTACTCGATAACCTTGCTCAACGGTCGCTCCATCTGCACGGCAAGGTCGAGGATATAGAGCCCAGCGAGGGTGCCGTCGCGCTCGGGTATGTGCCCCTTGAAGCCGAAGCCACCGCTCTCCTCGCCACCCATTACCGCGTCTGTTTCCGTCATCTTCGGGCCGACGTACTTGAAGCCCACCGGGGTCTCGTGTACGGGCACTCCGTACAGCTCCCCCAGCTTGTCCACCATATAGCTCTGCGAGAGGGTCTTCACGAGGGGGCCGCGCAGCCCCCGCACCTCGAGCAGGTACAGTGCGAGCAGCGAGTACACCTGCAGCTGGTTGACGAACGTCCCGTTCTCGTCCACTATGCCGACGCGGTCGGCGTCACCGTCCGTAGCGATGCCGAGGAGGGCTCCCGCGGCAGGCACAGAAGCCTGTAGCTTCTGCAGGTTCAGCCCAATCGGTTCCGGTGCGTGTATGCCCGGAAAGACGGGGTTGCGCTCCTGGTTGATGGAATGCACCTGCAGCGCGCCACCCTCAAGCAGCGCAGGAAGGAGCCTAGCCCCCGCCCCGTACATCGCATCGTACACCACGCTGCCCTGGCGCGCCGCGAGCGCGGGAATGTCCACAAGCTTCGCGAGCTGGGCCCGGTAGGCCTCGTTCACATCCTGCATATCCAGCAGTCCCTGCTCACGGGCGTGCTCCGCAGGCATCCTCCTGACCCCGTCCTCCGTGATTTGCGGCAGCTGGCCCTCTATCTGCGCCACTATCTCGGGCGGTGCGGACCCTCCGTAGTCCGGCTTGTACTTGAAGCCGTTCCACCTCCCAGGGTTGTGGCTCGCGGTGATTATCACACCGCCCGCCATCTTCTGCTGTATCACGGCGAGGGAAACGGCGGGTGTAGGAGTGGCGGCGCTCGTCAGCACCGTACGGACACCGTTCGCGGCGAACACCTCCGCCGCGGCTTCCGCGAACAACTCGCTCCCGAAGCGAGTGTCGTACCCCACGATGACGGGACCCTCAGGAGTTCCGGCGTTCGCCAGGTACTGTGCAGTTGCCTGCGTAACGCGGCGCAGATTCGCGAAGGTGTAATCCTCCGCGATAACTGCCCGCCACCCGTCCGTTCCGAACTTGATGCTGCTCGCCATCTCTCACCTCAAGTGATGAGTGATGAGTAGTGAGTGTGTGGCGTTCCTCGCCGCTCAGCTCACTGCTCATCACTCGTTACTCATTACTCGCGCTAGGTCCCTGAGCGCCACTCCGAGGCGTACGCCTGCTGCGAGGAACTGAGTGCATCAATTCGCACCCCGAGGCTCTCGAGCTTGAGGCGAGCGACATCCCGGTCTATCTCGGAGGGAACGTCGTACACCTGCCCCCTGAGGTCCCTGTGGTTCTTGAGCACCCACTCCGCGCTCAGCGCCTGGTTCGCGAAGCTCATGTCCATCACACTCGCCGGATGTCCCTCGGCTGCGCCGAGGTTCACGAGCCGGCCCTCCGCTATGAGGATGACCTTCCGACCGTCCGCGAACTCGTACTCATCCACAAACGGCCTCAGCGTCCGCTTCGCCGTGCTGAGTCGCTCGAGGGCGGGGATGTCTATCTCATCGTTGAAGTGCCCGCTGTTGGCGAGCATCGCGCCGTCCTTGAGGTTCGCGATAGTGTCCGCGCCGATGGCGTGCAAGCCGCCGGTTACAGTCACTATCACATCCGCTATCCTCGCCGCCTCGGACATCGGCATTACCCGGAAGCCGTCCATTACGGCCTCGAGCGCGCGCACCGGGTCAATCTCCGTCACCACAACCTGCGAGCCGAGACCACGCGCCCGTGACGCGATGCCCTTGCCGCACCAGCCGTAGCCCGCCACCACGAACGTTCTGCCGGCAAGGAGACGGTTTGTGGCGCGCAGGATGCCGTCGAGCGTGCTCTGCCCGGTGCCGTACCGGTTGTCGAACATGTGCTTCGTGTGGGCCTCGTTCACTGCGACGATTGGGAACTTCAGCTCTCCTTCGGCGGCCATGACCTTCAGACGGTTCACTCCCGTCGTCGTCTCCTCCGTCCCGCCCGCGACCTCCGGCAGCAACTCCGTGTGCTTCAGGTGCAGGGTGGACACGAGGTCGGCGCCATCGTCCATCGTGATGTTTGGCCTGGTGGCGAGCACGGACTCTATGTGGCTGTAGTAGCGGTCCGCGTCCTCTCCCTTGACGGCGTACGCGGCGATGCCGCTCTCGACGAGCGCCGCGGCAACGTCGTCCTGCGTGGAGAGCGGGTTGCTCGCGCACACGGCGACTTCAGCGCCACCCGCCTGGAGCGCGAGCAGCAGGTTCGCGGTTTCCGTGGTTACGTGGAGGCACGCAGCGAAACGCACTCCCTCGAACGGCCGCTCCTTCTCGAAGCGCTCCCTGACCTGGCGCAGAACTGGCATGTCCCGCTCCGCCCAGGCTATGCGGTCGTGACCCGCACGCGCCTGCGCCAGGTCCTTGACGTCGTATCGGTTCTCGGTTGTGGTCAACGCTTGCTCCTGTAATGGTCTACAGCCTGTGTCGGCTACTAATAAGTGATAAGGGCCTCTATGCGGTGCTTCTTGTACTTCGCTCGTGCGTTTAGAAACTTCAGCTCAACGAGGAAAGCCAGGCCGGCTACCTCGCCCCCCAGCTTATCCACCAGCTCTATCGCGGCGCCGACAGTCCCTCCCGTGGCCAGCAGGTCATCAACTATAAGCACCCTGTCGCCAGGCGAGATAGCGTCCACGTGCATCTCGACATCGTTGGTCCCGTACTCGAGCGTGTACGTGGCCTTGACAGTGTCCGCAGGTAGCTTGCCGAGCTTACGGGCGGGCACGAACCCGGCGTTGAGCAGGTAGGCGAGCGGCGCTCCAAAGATAAAGCCCCTGCTCTCCGCCGCAACCACCTTGTCTATGCGCTCCCCCTCGAAGCGCGATGCGAGCGAGTCAATAGCGCTTCTGAAAGCGGCCGCATCCTTGAGCAGCGTGGTAATATCCTTGAAGAGTATGCCGGGCTGCGGGAAGTCGGGGACATCTCGAATCTTCTCGGCTAGGGTCAAGGTTAGCGTACTCCATACTGAACGCGTGCCGCTCCGACGCCGCATTATAGCGTAACCGCAGCCAGCGCGGCACAATTGCCGATGGTACGATTACTGGAGCTTTGGATGGTATCCCCCTCATCAACGTCCGGCGCCCTGCTCGCGCTGCTCGCCGTAACACTGTTCAGCACAAGCGCACTCCTGGTGCGTCTGAGCGCACCCGTGCCCAGCCTGGAGGTGGCGTTCTGGCGGCTGCTCGTCGCGGGGGTTGTGGTCCTGCTCGCAGCCCGACTCACAGGCCAGCTGAGCCGCCGCCCGACGTTCGACGCTCGCAGGTTCGGAGTATACGGCCTCATCACCGCCGCGCACTTCGGTCTGTACATTGCCTCGCTCGGGTACACTACAGTCGCGAACGCGCTCGCGATTGTGTATACCGCGCCCGTCTTTGTAGCGGCCTTCAGCCACGCCTTCCTCAGAGAACCCGTCACGCGGCGTCAGCTCGCCGGCATAGCCGTGGTCGTGCTAGGGGTGAGCATCCTCGCGGGCTACGACATCGCGACGGACGCGCGCAGGCTGGCGGGGGACGCACTCGCGCTGGGAAGCGCGGCCGCCTTCGGGCTGTACTCCGTTGCCGGGCGGGGCGAGCGCGCGCGGTACCCGCTGCTGGTGTACGCGGGCGCCGTATACCTCCTGGCATCGCTCTGGCTCCTGCCTGCCGCAGGCTTCAGCTTCGACGTTGCCCGTTACACACCAGCTAACTCAGCCGCCATTGCCGCCCTCGCCGTGTTCCCCCTCGCCGTCGGGCACACGCTGTACAACGCGGCGCTGCGGCGCATTCATGCCGCGCGGGCGAACGTCCTCTCGACGCTGGAGGTGGTTGGAGGGGCTTTTCTCGCGTGGGCGGTGCTGGGCGAGCCAGTTCCCCCGGAGGCGGCGCTGGGGACGGCCGTCACGCTGGCCGGCGTCCTCGCGGTGATTCTCTGACAGGCGCGCTGCGAGCCAGAAGCTCATTCCTGCCGATGTCACCGCTCAGCGTGCAGGAGGTATACTTGTGCAATGGGTGGACAAGAAAGGCGCGTTCTGCGCTCCGCTCCCACGGCGCGGGTAGTCGGGCTCAGAGCTGTTGCACGGCGGGGCGGGGCGGCATATAATACGGCGCTGTAGGGGGTAGGTCCTCGCTTGCCCCTTCACCTCGCGCTTTTGCATTTATTAGGAGTGATACTTTGGCGGATGACCGGCGACGCATACTCGTAGCCGATGACGACGCGTCCATACGCGCCATGCTGCAGGACTTTCTGGAGGACGAGAACTTCGACGTCTCGGTCGCGCTCGACGGCGAGCAGGTACTCGCAAGTATTGACACCTCCAAGCCGGATCTCGTGCTGATGGATGTCCGTATGCCGAGGCTCGATGGCATTGGCGTGCTCAACGAGATGAAGCGCAAGGGCCACGACGTGCCCATGATTATCATGACCGCGTTCAACAGTTCCAATATCGCCATCAAGGCGATCCAGTTGGGCGCGTACGATTACATCACGAAGCCTTTTGACCTGGACAAGGTCAGCGAGATGCTGGAGCGGTTCTTCGAGCGCCATGCCCTCTCCGGCGAGCTGCAGGACCTGCGGAGACGGCCGGAGCCCATTGACCCTTCGGACCGGATTATCGGCAACAGCGCCGCGATGCAGCAGGTGTACAAAACGATTGGGCTGGTGGCCGGCTCGGATGCGACGGTTCTGATTACGGGCGAGACGGGCACCGGCAAAGAGCTGGTAGCGCAGACACTGCACACCAACTCCACCTTCAGCCACGGCCCGCTAGTTAAGGTTAACTGTGCTGCTCTCCCCGAGACCCTGCTGGAGAGCGAGTTGTTCGGACACGAGAAGGGCAGCTTCACGAGCGCCATCAACCAGCGCAAGGGGCGCTTCGAGCTGGCCGACAAGGGCAGTATCTTTCTGGACGAGATAGGCGAGATGACCCTCGGGACGCAGAAGAAGCTGCTGAGGGTGCTTCAGGAGCGCGAGTTCGAGCGCGTTGGCGGCAGCACCACCGTGAAGGTTGATACCCGCGTCATCGCGGCTACGAATAAGGTGCTGGAGGATGAGGTCGCGGAGGGCAGGTTCAGAGAGGACCTCTTTTACCGCCTGAGCGTGATTCGTGTACACCTGCCGCCACTGCGTGAGCGCAAGCACGACATTCCGGAGCTGGTTGACTACTTCCTCGCCAAGCATCGCTACCGCCCCGACGGTCCCCCGGCGAGCATCTCACAGGAGGCGATACGCCTGCTTATGCAGCACGACTGGCCCGGCAACGTGCGAGAGCTCGAGAACACCATCGAGAGGGGTGTGATACTCGCGCAGGGAGGCGTCGTGACGACGCACCACCTCGTCTTCAACACCGTCCGCTCCGGTCGCACGCTCGACCTCGGCGAGCTCCTGCAGCGATGCCACTCGCTCGGAGATGCCATGCAGGAGGTCGAGGCGAGGCTGCTCTTCGAGACACTCGCCCAGGCCAACGGCGACCGCGCGCAAGCGGCCCAGATGCTGAACATTACCGTCCCAGAGCTCGACGCGAGGCTTGAACACGCGCAGTCGTTCGGAAAGCCTGACGTAGTAAGGTAGGACCAGCACCTGACCGGCTCAAGCCAGAAAGGCCGCGTCTGTAGAGACGTTGCGTGCAACGTCTCTACCAGTCCGTGTTGCCCTGATGGCGGAGTCGTCTAGCGCCCCCGCGCGAACTCGCGTACAATCGTGCCTGTTACGCCTGACTTCGTTCTAAACTGACTAACGTCGAGGAGGTTGCACGCCCATGACTTACAAAGTAACACTCATTCGTGGGGACGGCATAGGGCCGGAGCTCGCGGATGCGACGCGTCGGGTGCTCGACGCTACCGGCGTCGCGTTCGAGTGGGACGTGCAGCAGGCCGGCGCGGACCAGATAGAGAAGACCGGCACGCCCCTTCCTCAGCAGGTGCTCGACAGCATCCGCAGCAACAAGGTGGCTATCAAAGGGCCCATTACAACGCCGGTCGGCACGGGTTTCCGCAGCGTGAACGTGGGGCTGCGTAAGGAGCTGAATCTGTACGCCTGCCTGCGTCCCTGCAAGACGTACAAGGGCGTGCAGTCCCGGTATGAGAACGTGGACGTCGTGGTGGTCCGAGAGAACACGGAGGACCTGTACAGCGGCATCGAGTTCGCGCGTGGGGCGGAGAACACGCAGCAGATGATACGTCAGATCGAGCAGCTCGAAGGCAGCCGCGTACCGCCCAGCAGCGCGCTCGCCATCAAGTTCATCTCCCCCGAGGCGTCCGAGCGCATAGTCCGCTTCGCGTTCGAGTACGCGCGCAGCCACGGGCGAAGAAAGGTATCGGCCGTCCACAAGGCAAACATCATGAAGCACGCGGACGGCCTCTTCCTGGAGGTGGCGCGCTCGGTAGCCACCGAGTACCCGGACATCGAGTTCAACGACGTGATCGTGGACAACATGATGATGCAGCTCGTCCAGAAGCCGGAGCTGTACGATGTCCTGGTGTGCCCTAACCTGTACGGCGACATAGTGTCCGATCTGTGCGCGGGTCTTGTGGGCGGCCTCGGCATCGCACCAGGCGCGAACTACGGAGAGGACACCGCGCTCTTCGAGCCTATCCACGGCAGCGCCCCGAAGTACACCGGACAGAACCGGGCGAACCCGATGGCGATGATGTTCTCGGGCGTGCTGATGCTCCGGCACCTGGGCGAGACGGAGGCCGCGGACAGGCTGGACCGCGCGCTCTCCGAGACAATCGCCGAGGGTAAGAACGTTACGTACGACCTGCTTCCCGTCTCCGAGCGTCACCGCGCCCTCGGCACGAGCGAGGTAGCGGACAAGCTCATCGAACGGCTGCAGGGATCACCCGTCGCATTGTAGCCCGTCACCGGCTTATCTATAATGAATGTAGTGAAGTTCGCGCCGCATCCGGCGTGCGACGGGCCACTCACTACGCAGCACTCATCAGAGAGGGGACCGCATGTACCGGGGCCGCGAGGGTATGTGGAGTTGGATCTTCCACCGCATGAGCGGCATAGGTGTCCTGCTCTTCCTGTTCATCCACATAGTGGACACCGCGCTCATCGGTTGGGGACCCGAGGTTTACAATGCGGTCACCCGCATCTATCACGAGTGGACTATCTTCCGCTTCCTGCAGTTCCTGCTTATCGCTGCGGTGCTCTACCACTCGTTCAACGGCGTACGCATACTCATGATTGACTTCTGGCCGAAGGGGTACCAGTACCAGCGACAGATGTTCTACGGCGCAATGGCGCTGACGCTTCTGGCGCTGCTGCCGACCGGGTACTTTCTGCTGGGGCCGGTGTTCGGCCTGCAGGTGAGATAGGAATAGAGTTATGAGTCTGGCTGAGAGGGCTATCCAGAGAAGGCCCGGCACCAACTTCGAGCTGTGGTCTTGGTACTACTTCCGTATCTCCGGCGTGCTCCTGCTCTTCCTCGCGCTCGGGCACGTGTACATCATGCACATCGCCACACCGATAGAGCAGGTGGACTACGCCTTCGTTGCCGCCAGGTATGCCCGCCCCTTCTGGCGCACGTACGACCTGGTGCTGCTCCTGCTCGCGATGAGTCACGGTGTGAACGGGATGCGGCTCATCATCCACGACTACGTCCGTCCGCGCGGCTGGCGCGTGTTCGCCCACTCCGTGCTCTACTCCGCCGCGCTCATCTTCACGGTGCTCGGCGCGCTCGTCATCCTAACCTTCCAGCCCGTCGAGACGTAGACGCCGGGCCTAGCGGAGAACAGTATGTACCACAGGTTTGACGCGATAGTCGTCGGCGCGGGAGGCGCGGGGCTTATGGCCGCCCTGCAGCTTGCTCAGACTCCGGGAATCAGCACCGCGGTTATCAGCAAGCTTTACCCCTCCCGCTCGCACACGGGTGCGGCACAGGGCGGCATCGGCGCTGCTTTGGGCAACCTGGAAGAAGACCATCCCGAGTGGCACACCTTCGACACCGTCAAGGGAGGCGACTACCTCGTAGACCAGACCGCCGCGGACGTGATGTGCCACGAGGCGGTCGAGAGCGTGTACGAGCTCGAACACTACGGCCTCCCGTTCAGCCGCACTCCTGACGGAAAGATAGCGCAGCGTCGCTTCGGCGGTCACACCCGCAACTTCGGCGAGGCGCCGGTCCGCCGCTCCTGCTTCGCCGCCGACCGCACCGGCCACATGATTCTGCAGACTCTCTACCAGCAGTGCATCAAGCACGAGGTAAACTTCTACTCCGAGTTTCAGCTCCTGGACCTCGTCTTCAACGACGGCGTGTGCTGCGGCATCGTTGCGTTGAACATCAAGGACGGCGAGATACACACCTTCCATGCGAAGGCTGTCCTCTTCGCCACGGGCGGGTTTGGCCGTGCGTGGAAGATTACGAGCAACGCGCTCTCAAACACAGGCGACGGTGTAGCCATAGCGTACCGTCACGGCATTCCCCTGGAGGACATGGAGCTGTACCAGTTCCACCCCACGGGAGTGTACAAACTGGGCATCCTGCTCACCGAGGGAGCGCGCGGCGAGGGCGGCATTCTACGGAACAGCGAGGGCGAGCGCTTCACGGAGCGATACGCCCCAACCCTGCTTGACCTCGCGCCGCGCGACATGGTATCCCGCTTCATCTACCAGGAGGTGCGGGAGGGGCGCGGCATCAACGGCGGCGACTTCGTCCACCTCGACCTCACACACCTGGGCGCGGAGGTCGTGGAAAAGAAGTTGCCGGACCTCGCGGACTTCGTGCGCACGTACCTGGGCCTCGATCCGGTGCGCGAGCTCATACCGATACAGCCGACAGCGCACTACGCGATGGGCGGCATACCCACCGACATTGACGGCCGGGTTATCACGGGCGAGCACAACACTCCCCTGCCCGGTTTCTACGCTGCCGGTGAGTGCGCCTGCGTCTCCGTTCATGGCGCGAACCGGCTCGGCACCAACTCCCTGGTTGACATCGTCGTTTTCGGACGCCGGGCGGGCAGGCACATGGCTCGATACGTTCAGGAGACCGGCTTCACGCAGCTACCGCAGAAACCAGACCTGTACGCCCGCGAGCAGGTGGGGCAGCTGCTTGCCCGAGAAACGGGGGAGTCCGCGGCCCGCATCCGGAGCGCGCTGCAGGAAGAGATGATGGACAAAGTGTCGGTCGTTCGGTCGGAGGAGAAGCTGCGGGCTGCGCAGCGTACCGTCCGACAGCTCAAGGAGCAGTACCGCCACGTCGCGATGCAGGACCGCCAGACCTGGTACAACTCCGAGCTGCACGAGACCATGGAGGTGGGATACCTTCTGGACCTGTCTGAGAGCATCATTGCAGGAGCTCTCGCCCGCGAGGAGAGCCGGGGAGGGCACTACCGCGAAGATTACCCCACGCGCGACGACGTGAACTTCCTCCGCCACACCCTCGTCTACGACACCCCCGACGGTTTGCAGATACGCTACAAGCCGGTAGACCTCTCGAAGTTCGAGCCGAAGGAACGGAAGTATTAGAGTTGAGCGATGAGTAAGCACTACCCCCGCCCCCTCATCACTAGGAAGCGAAGTCAATGCTGATCCAGTGCAAGGTACGAAGGTTCAACCCGACCGTAGATAAGAAGCCGTACTTCTCGACCTACCAGGTTGAGGCGGAGCCGACGGACAGGGTGCTCGACATGCTCAACACTATCAAGTGGGAGCTCGACGGCACGCTCACGTACCGCAGGTCATGCGCGCACGGCGTGTGCGGCTCGGATGCCATGCGCATCAACGGGCGTAACCGCCTGGCGTGCAAGGTGCTCGTGCGCGACATCGGCAACAAGATGACGATAGAGCCGATGATGGGCTTCACCGTCCTGCGCGACCTCGTGGTGGACATGGAACCGTTCTTCGAGAAGTACAAGGCGGTCAAACCGTACCTCATCAACGACAATCCCGCACCCGTTACTGAGCGGCTGCAGAGCCCGGAAGAGCTCGAGGCGTACGACGACACTACGAAGTGCATACTCTGCGCCGCCTGCACCACTGCTTGCCCCCCCTTCTGGAGCAACCCGGACTTCGTCGGACCGGCGGCGCTTGTGAACGCCCACCGATTTATCTTCGACAGCCGGGACAAAGCGGGGGCGGAGCGTGCGGATGTAATCAGCAGCCGCGAGGGTGTCTGGCGCTGCCGCACGGTATTCAATTGCACGGACGCCTGCCCGCGTGGTATACAGGT
Source organism: Rubrobacter sp. (assembly GCA_016781845.1). Classification (GTDB taxonomy): domain Bacteria; phylum Chloroflexota; class Chloroflexia; order Thermobaculales; family Thermobaculaceae; genus JADDPP01. Next base: position 27,715 of record JADDPP010000384.1, on the reverse strand, counting down.
TACCAACGCGATGGAAGAAGTGAAGCGCAAGCTCCTCTACGACCGTGCGTGACACGTATCAGGCAGACGCCCGCAACTGATGTCGTCCTGAGCACCAGCGAGGGTCTGCACAGTTGTGCTTTACCAGTACGTGCGGGATGCCTGGCCTGCGATGACGGCGCCGCGGGCGTCCTTTGTGGCAGTCGGATGTTGTGTAATAGTAGGGATGGAGATTGAGCTACCTTTTCGGCCCGGTTGCGGGCGGCGCGCTGACGGCCGAGCCGGCGCTGCTGGCGATGCTGATATTCTTCGCCATCAGCACTCTAACGGGCGCTATCATCTGGTACGCCTCCGGAAGATACCGCCGGTCCAACCCGCTAGCGTCCCGGCAGCTCAACCGGCTGGGGCAGTGGCTCTTCTGGGTGGGCCTGGCTGCGCTGACGATCAGTGGAATGTTCCATGAGAACGCTCTCTTCAACCGCCGCTTCTGGCTATACCTGATGCTGCTGGCTGTGTACGTGGTTGTATTTTATGCGCTGTACTTTCGCCACACTCAGTATCCGCACCTTCAGCGTGCGCAGGAAGCGGAGCAGGCCAGGCGAAAGAAGTACGTCCCCTCTCCGCAGACGCTTGGAATGAATCGGCAGCAGACTTCGGGCGAGCCCACAAACCGACGGCGGCGCAGGGTCAACAGGTAAAGGGCTCTCGACGGACGTCAATAGAGAACGCTGCTCAAGCCCTAACCCCAACTTGGGGCCGTCTTAGACTCGTTGCCGTACTCGCCCGTGTGCGTGTGTAGTCGGCATGGGAGAGTTCCCCCCCACTTCCGGCAACTGCGTGGCGGCCACACCAGCTCGTGCGGAGACGTTGCACGCAACGTCCGCGCACCGTGTCCACTTCCACCGACAGGGAGCCCTGTGGTTATCACTCGGTGCTTTGCATTGCGTCCGTAACCTGGGGTACACTTAACGCGTCGGTGGAATAGAGCCCCAGCGCGCAGACGCTGAACGGAGGGGCATTGATCCGGCCAGCCAGGCTTATAGATCTACCCGGCCTCAATCGCCCGCAGCACCTGCTCTCGCTCGACCTCCCGAACAGTGTGGTCCGAGAGTTCTCCCCGGCGGGGTTCGCTGCCCGCTCGGCCCTGGGCCCTCTTCGAGGGGGCGCTGACTGCCTGCTGTACACGCACCGTATGCGCCCTATTGCCGCCTGCTACTACGACTCCCCGGGTCGCGGCGAAGAAGCCAGCATCGTCGCACTCAGTGCGTTCGGCAACAGCAATGACCAGGGCACATGGGTAGCGTGGGAGCGATTGGCGGAACGCACCTGCCTGCGGGCCGCCGGCGATGGCAAGCTGCGCGTGGTCGCGAAGCCCGAGGAGGGCAGCGAGTTGGCCGGGCTCCTGCATAAGCTTGGATTCACTATCGCCACGCGGGAGCGCGTGCTGGTAAGCACCGGAGCGTCCCTCGCAGGGGAGCGCCAACCAGGGTTTGAGCCGCTCAGAAACGACGACGTATGGGACGTCTGGAAGCTGTACAGCCGCACCGAGCCGGTCGTAGTACAGCGTGCCGAGGGCCTTACCCCTGCCTCCTGGCTACGCAGCAGGAAGGCGCGCCGCAAGTTGCGGCAGGAGTGGCTCTTGCGTGTTGACGGCAACGTCGTGGTCCACACCGAGCTGATGCTCGGCCAGCGGAGCGCCTCCATCAGCTTCCACTACGAGCCCGCACACCGCGATGCGCTGCCTGCGGCCATTCTGCACGTACGAGCGTTGTGCGCGCGGCGTCAGATAAAGTCCGTCTACTGCGTGGTGCGCGAGCATCAGGCCGAGCTGGAGGGGCTGCTGCTCGACTCCGGCTTCGAGTCCGTGCGCCAGCAGGTACGGCTCGTGCTGTATACCTCTGTGCTGGCGTTTGCGGGCGAACCGATGCAGATCCCGGCGACCGAGAAGGCAGCGGCTGTGTGGCGCGGCGCGACCATGCAGGACCTCTCAGGCGGGCAGGAGCACGCGCAGATACCCGGCCCGGATTGGTATAATTACGTAAAGAGGTGATTGTATAGTGGCACAAGACCTGAACGAAGTGAACCTTTACGAAGAAACTGTAACAGACAACCTTGACACTCTAATGGCGGCGTTACCGCCCCAGCTCAGGCAATCGCTGCGAGAGATTGATAGCCTTTCCGGCCTGCTGGAGATAGTTCTGGACCTGGGCCGCAAACCCGAGGCGCGCTTCCCCGACCGAGAGGTGACCTTGAGCGAGGATGAGGTCACGCACGAGGATCTGCAGTACGTGGTCGCCCGTGTTGGCGAGTTTGGCGATGATAACCGCGCGGGCATCGAGCGCACCCTCCACCGGATAAGCGCCATCCGCAACCGCAAGCGCGAGGTGGTTGGCATTACTTGCCGCGTGGGACGCGCGGTGCATGGCACGATCAGCATCATCCAGGATCTGGTGGAGTCTGGTCGCAGCATACTCATTCTCGGTCGTCCCGGCGTGGGCAAGACCACCATGTTGCGTGAGGTGGGTCGTGTGCTCTCCGACGAGCTCCGCAAGCGAGTTATCATCGTTGATACATCCAACGAGATCGCGGGCGACGGCGATATCCCCCACCCCGCTATCGGGCGGGCGCGGCGCATGCAGGTGCCCAACACGGCGTTGCAGCATGCGGTGATGATCGAGGCGGTGGAGAACCACATGCCCGAGGTCATCGTTATCGACGAGATAGGCACAGAGCTCGAGGCAGCCGCAGCTCGCACCATCGCGGAGAGGGGTGTGCAGCTCATCGGCACCGCCCACGGCAACTCTCTCGACAACCTGATGATGAACCCGACGCTCTCCGACCTCATCGGTGGCATACAATCGGTCACGCTTGGTGACGAGGAGGCACGGCGGCGGGGCACCCAGAAGAGCATTCTCGAGCGCAAGGCCCCACCCACTTTCGACATCCTCGTCGAGATCCAGGAGCGCGATCGCGTGGCCGTGCATCAGGATGTCTCGGAAACCGTGGATGCGCTACTGCGCGGCTACGAGGTGAGGCCGGAGGTACGCTGGCGGGACGCCGCGGGCCGGGTACGTACCGAGCGCGCGATCGCTACGTACTCCCAGGAGAGGCCTGCCCGGCGCGACAGGGATCGCCGTCCGGACCAACTCTCGCCAGCCTCACGCCGTCCGGAGCAAGGGATCCGCACAGCCGAGCCGGAGGTGCGTGCGGACACCCGAGAGGAGGCACGCGAGGAGCCCGCTCTCCGGCAGAGACCGCGCAGGGTGTACGCTTTCGGCGTGAGCCGTGACAAGCTCGAAAACGCGGCCATCAAGATGGGCATTCCCGTCACCATCGTCAAGAACCTCGACGACGCGGAGATGATCATTACGGTGGATAACTACTACCGGAAGGCGCCCCCCGCGGTGCGCGAGGCGGGCGACAATGGCAAGCCGGTGTACGTGCTCAAGACGAACAGCTCAAGCCATATCGAGCGCCTACTGGCGAGCGTGTTTCACGTGCCCGTGCCGGTTGACCCGTTCCTTTCCGCGCAGTACGAGGCGGAAGAAGCGGCGCAGAGGATTATGAACGGCGCGGCGCCAGCGGTGCAGCTCACTCCCCAGGCGCACTCCATTCGCCGGATGCAGCACCAGATCGCCGAGCGGTACAACCTGGATTCCAAGAGCGCCGGCAAGGAGCCGCACAGGCACGTCACACTCTTCGCCTCTAACGAGGACCGCTAGGTATCGCAGGGGCGTGAGCGACGCCTTGTTCATAACACTCGAAGGCACCGAGGGCAGCGGTAAGACCAGTCAGGGCCGCGCTCTCGCGTCCGCGCTCGAAGCTCACGGGCGCGGTCCAACACTGCTCACACGCGAGCCCGGTGGCACCGACCTCGGGGAGCGGGTGCGTCATACTTTGCTCGCACTCGACGGGCCCCGCCTTGACCCGCTGACCCAACTCCTGCTACTCTCCGCTGCTAGAGCCCAATTGGTGCATGAGGTTCTGCGCCCCGCGCTCGAGCGAGGAGAGACTGTTGTATGCGTTCGCTACTCCGACTCGACTCGAGCGTACCAGGGCGGTGGGGACGGAATCTCGGACGCGGCGGTTGAGAGCGCGATCTCCATAGCGACCGGCGGGCTGGAGCCAGACCTCACAATCTACCTTGACCTCGACCCGCGGGAAGGCATCCGGCGGCGGGAACGGGCGAGGAGAGAGGGAGCGGTCGGAGCGCAGGAAGGCTGGAACAGCTTCGATGAACGTTCCATCGAGTTTCACTACCGAGTGCGGGAGGCGTACCTGCGAGTAGCGCGCGAGAACCCGAGCCGGGTGGTCGTCGTGGACGCGGCAAGGCCGTTCGCGGCGATCCACGACGAGATAATGAAAATCGTTCTTCCGAGAACAGTTAGTGACAGGGTGGGAGGTCCGAGGCTTTGAAGCTGGTGATAGCTGTTATAAGCAGCCGAGATACGAACGCATTGCTGGACGCACTCAACCGGGAGGAGATCGGGGCGACCCTGGTGAACTCCAAGGGCGGATTTCTGCGTGAGGGCAATGCCACAGTTTTCATCGGCGTTGATGATGAGCGCCTCAACCGGCTCTTCAACATCCTCCAGCAGACCTGCCGCACTCGCACTCGTCTGATGAGCCCGTCCATACCAGCTATCGAGTCGGGTGAGTATCTGCCAACCGGTCCGGTAGAGGTGGATGTGGGCGGTGCGACGGTATTCGTTCTGCCCGTGGAACGATACGAGCGAATCTAGGCTGCGCCCTCCGGTATCGAGTACACAGGGCACGCAGAGAGTATAGAGGTATGAGTTGGAGGCAACCTTCGAGGTGTGGGGCACAGGACGAATACTGGCCGCCTGCCCCGCTGTTCCAGCGGCGATGCCCGCTGCAAAGGTATCACCGCCTCCTTCTCAATCCGGCGCTCGCTCTGCCTGCTCTGTGGTGAGTTTTTCGGGTTAGACCTGCGGTGACCGAAGAGGCGTATGAGTTGCTGCGGCTCAGCCTAGCGCTCGGCGGGGCTTTCGGCGCGATGGTGTGGGTGGCGCTCGTGCTCTGGGTGTTCCGCGATGCTCAGCGCCGCACGAACAATCCGCTCGCCATAATCCTGTCCACCGTGCTCGTGGCCGCGACGTTCGTGATAGGCTGGACCATCTACCTGTTGTTGAGACCGCAGCAGACCCTCTCCGAGACGTACCGACAGGGCGTGCAAGAGCGGGCCGACCTGCTGGCCGCGAGTGAAGGCGACCTGTGCCCGCGCTGCCACACTCGCATCCTTCCCGACTACCGCGTGTGCCCCCACTGCGGGCTCGACGTCAAGCAACCGTGCGACTTCTGCAAGCGCCCCGTCCGGCCCACATGGAACCTGTGCCCCTACTGCGGGCACGCAGTCCACCTCGTCCTTCCCGAGAGGGAGAGGTAGAGACTCTAACGCGCCGACCGACGCGCGCCACGCCTGCGTGCTGAGCGGGGTTCTCCACCTGGCCTTCGGGTGAAGGCAGCCAATCTTCTCACTCGGAGCGAAGCAAAGAACCCGTGGTCCCAGAGTACTGACAGTCGGCGCGTACGTTCCCTCGGAAGCCGTATCACGCCTCGGCCGGTACAGAACTTCCGAGGGTCGCGAACGGCACGGCGCGCAGGCGCGGGTACGTCGCAGCCTCACCCCCGATTAGCGGCAGGGCATACTCGCGAAACGCCTCCGTCACGTGGTTGCCCTCCTGGTTGATGTACTCATCCGGCAGCAGTTTCTGCTGGTTCGCGATATGCTCCAGCGGCACGAGGCCGAGCCTCGACTCGTACGGCTGGCTGCTCACCCGTTCTATAGACACCATCCGGTCGGTCTCGCCCTCCAGCGCCGCGCGCACCGCATGGCGGCCCGCCATGTACGCCTCATTGACGTCCACCTCGCTCGCCAGAGCCATGTTCATCCGCTGGATCGTGCCCGGTTTGTCGAAGCGCGCCCGCAGCCCCAGCTCGCGCGCGACCAAATCCGACAGGTAGCTGGCCGCACCCGTAAGGTAGCGGTGGCCGAAGGCGTCCTGGCTGAAGACCGGATCGGTGCGAGCGATGCTCTCCCCCGTCTCATCGCGAACCGTCTCGGTCACTACGACGACGGCGTACCCATGCTGGGCATGGCACTCCTGCACATCGCGCAGGAAGCGCTCGCGCGAGAGTGGACGCTCCGGCATGTAGATAAGGTGCGGCGCATCGGAGGGGCGCTGCTTGCCGAGCGACGCGCTGGCGGCCACCCAACCGGCGTCCCGCCCCATCACCTCGAGTATCTTCACAGGATCTACCCTGCGCATCGCCTCCGTGTCCAGCCCTATCTCCTGCGTTACTGTGGAGACGAAGCGCGCGATGCTACCGTAGCCGGGGGAGTGGTCTGTGTGCGGAAGGTCGTTGTCTATAGTTTTGGGCACTGAGATGGCGTGAAGCTCGTAGCCTGCATGCTCGGCGGCCCGCGATATCCGGTGCGCCGTGTCCGCCGAGTCGTTGCCACCGATGTACACGAAGTAACGCACGTCGAGCTCGCGCAGCGTTTCGAGTATGCGCTCGATGTCGCCTTCGCTCAGCTTGTAGCGCGCCGAGCCCAGTGCGGCGGAGGGAGTACGTTGGATGGCCGGCCATACGTGCGCCGGCTCCGCGCGTAGATTGATCAGCTCGCGCCGCAGCAGCCCCTCGATGCCGTGCCGCATACCGAGAATGTCACCGATCCGGTCATCCGGTAAGGCCGCCTCTACCACGCCTGCGAGGCTTGCGTTGATGACGGCCGTGCAGCCGCCCGACTGCCCGACAATCAGCCTACCCTTAATGCCCAAAACCTTTCCTCTCTACGGCCTCGCCCCAACCGCGAATGTCAACCGTCCCTCGGTCGTCACGACGCCGTCCACGGTAGCCACCGCTGTGCCGGTGCCTATGCCGCGACGCACACGCTCTATCATGACCTCCAGCCGGAGCTGGTCGCCTGGTCGTACCGGCCGCCTGAAGCGCACACCGTCTATTCCAGCAAAGTACGCGAGCTTGCCCTCGTTCTCCGGCATACCGAGCAGTGCGACCGCTCCCACCTGCGCGAGTGCCTCGACCTGCAGCACGCCGGGCATTATGGGCGCCCCTGGAAAATGTCCCTGGAAGTACGCCTCGTTCGCGCTTACGTTCTTGAGCCCAACTGCCCGCACGCCGTACTCGACCTCCAGAATGCGGTCTACAAGCAGGAACGGGTATCTGTGGGGGATGATCGCCTGTATCTGTTCGGACTCGAGCAACTGTCTGCGCCTCCTACTTACGGTAGCTCCACTCCACACCGCGATACTTCAATGCCTCTAGCTCCTGTGCTCGCCGGAACTCGACCTTGCTTAGCTCGTCCGGAATTAGTTCCACACCCCAGCACTTCTCGAAGCCGTCTACCATCGCGCGACGCACCTCCTCCAGCCCCACCATCCGGCCAAGCGCCTCCGAGAGGGTTGTGAGCCGCGCCTCGCCGTACTCCTGTGCGCGCACCCGCTCCTCCTCGGTGTCAAACTGCACGGCTTTGAAGAACGCCCGCGCGGGACTCTCGATCAGGATAGACCCGTGCTGCAGCAGGACATTGCCGTGGCGCAGCTGCGCGCTACCGATCAGCTTGCGCCCGCGGTGCAGGATCTCGTTCGCGGAGGCGTTATCGAAGCACGAGGGGTTCGACCTGATGCGTCCCACGTCGCCGCAACCGGCGAGATCGGCAGACACGCCAAGCGCCGCCAGTGCCGCGAGCAGCGATCGCGCGATCTTGCTGTAGCTTTGCAGCACGGTGCCGGACACGAGCTCATCGTCGAGCGGCGCGACCACGCTATACGTGAGTTCGGGACCGTGATGCAGTGCCCTTCCACCCGTCGGCCTGCGCACCCAGCTCACGCCCGGCTCTGCGCGTGCCTCCTCCGTAAGGTCCGCCGCACGCTGGAACCTCCCGATGCTCGTACAACTCGGAGACCAGGTGTACAGGCGAAGCGTGCGCGGAGCCTCCCGAGCCGCTGCAGCGAGGAGCACAGCCTCGTCCACCGCCATGTTCCACGCCCCGCTAGAAGGCGGGGTTACGAGCACTCGCCAGGTCATCGCGCGACTTGTGCCCCAACGGAGGTGGCCCCCCGCACAATCGCGTCGCTCATTCGGGCCACCGCCACCATCTGCTCCACGTCGTGGACACGCACGATGTCGGCGCCGTTTGCTATAGACAGTGCTACGGTCGCCGCCGTGCCCTCTATGCGATCCCCGACATCGCGTCCGGTAACGCGCCCTATAAAGCTCTTACGCGAGGTTCCGACGAGCAGCGGCAGGCCGAGTCCGGTGAACTCTCGCAGGCGGCGCAGTAGCTCCAGGTTGTGCCCCACAGTCTTGCCGAACCCAATACCTGGGTCCAGGACGATACCTTCGCGGCGGACGCCCGCCGCCTCCGCGCGTCCCGCAGCGGCCGCCAGGTACTCGTACACCTCACCCACCACATCTTCGTAGCGCGGGTCCTGCTGCATCGTGTCCGGCGTGCCGAGCATGTGCATCACCACCACGCCCGCGTCATACTCCGCTGCCAGGGGCGCCATGCGTGGGTCTCGCAGGCCGGAGATGTCGTTGATGATGTCCGCCCCGGCCTCCAGTGCGGCCCTCGCAGGCCCGACTCGGTATGTGTCAGCGGACACAGGTACATCGGTAAGCGCTCGCAACGCACCTATGGTCTCGCTCAGGCGGCGCGCCTCCAACTCCTCGGACACCGGCTGAGAGCGGGGCCGGGTGCTCATCGCGCCTACGTCCAGAATCTCCGCGCCCGCTTCCAGAAACCGGCGCGCCTGCTCGACCGCAGCCCCAGCATCGGCCAGACCGTCTCTGGAAAAGGAGTCCGGGCTGACGTTGATAATGCCCATTACAAGGGTCCGCTCCCCCAGTGGGAGGGTCCTGCCTCGGGCATTCAGGTGAACAGTCCGTCGAACGTCGAGAGCCGATTGTATAGCTGCAGCGAGCTCAGGCATCTGTCGGCAGTGAAGGAGCGAGATGAGTTGGCAGCAGTTATACACAGTGCCACTCAGCAAGAGGGTATTCTCCGCTGCTGACATGATCATGCCTGACGCAGTAACGATGTCACACACTTCATGCCACCGCGTGTCTCCGTGAGCTTGCACCTTGAGGAGCAGAGGCCTCATCTCGGCGGCGTCGAGCTTGTACGGGGGCCGCGCATTTATCTCCGCCTCTACAGCATGCGCGCCGCTCGCAATCTCTCGTACCATGAAGCTCATAATCGCCCTCTTCCTACCGACGGCGCAGTATAGCACAGGGCCGTCGCCACTCGGCATCACGCGGGTAGGCCAACGACGCAGGTACCGCCGGTACGTTCCGTGGTCCGCCGTTACCGACGGCGGCTTCGAGGATATGTCGGCTGGCGCCCCGAGTGACCCAGCCAATGACCCGCGACTGGTACGGCTCTTGCACAGTCCGATAATCAGTCAACACGGGATCAAACCGGAAGGGAGACTTCAATCGTGACCAACCAAACGGATACCGCCCTTGAAGAGCTGATGAATCTGGGCCGGGAGAAGGGCTACGTCACCGAGACCGAGGTGCTCTCCCGGCTGCCCGACCCTGAAGCGAACCCTGATGTCGTCGACAAGGTACATAATGCGCTCAGCGACGCGGGTATTGACATCGCCCCTGCCGCCGGTGAGGCGGATCAGGACAGCGATGCATCGGAGGTTACGGACGAGACGTTGCAGATCGCAGGGCTCTCCAACCTCCCCGTGGACGCGGATCATGCCGCTGACGCCGTAAAGGTGTACCTGCGGGACATCGGGAGCGTGCCGCTCCTCACGCCAGAGCAGGAGATTGACCTCGCCCGCCGTGTGGAGGCCGGGGACCTCGAAGCAACTCGCGAGTTCGTACTCGCCAACCTGCGACTCGTAGTCAGCATAGCCAAGCGCTACATAGGCCACGGCATGCCCCTGCTCGACATCATACAGGAAGGGAACATCGGGCTCATGCGCGCCGTCCAGAAGTTCGACTACCGGCGCGGTTTCCGGTTCAGCACGTACGCTACCTGGTGGATACGACAGGCGATCACACGCGCAATCGCTGATAAGTCCCGAGAGATAAGACTGCCTGCCCACATCACGGAGCAGAGCAGCAAGATCACCCGAGCGCGTCAGCAGCTCTCTCAGAGCCTTGACAGGGATCCCACACCCGAGGAGATAGCCGAGAAGGTGCAGATTCCAGCGGACCGTGTGCGGGAGATCCTGGCTTACCTGCCCCGACCTGTCTCACTCGATGCACCCCTGGGCACCGCGGCGGACGCCAGCCTGGGTGATATCGTCCCCGCGTCTGATAGCAGCCCTGAAGAATCTGCCACGGATGAGGTGGTCAAGATGGAGGTGGACCGTGTCCTTACCCAGGCGCTGACAGACCGCGAGAAGATCGTCCTGCAGATGCGCTTCGGCCTCGGCGACGGCCACATATACCCGCTTGAGAAAGTAGGCGAGCGTCTTGGTGTTACCCGCGAGCGCGTCCGCCAGCTCGAGAAACAGGCTCTCGAAAAGCTGCGGCGCCCGGGCGTCGCGGACCAGTTGTCCGGGTACTAACAGGAGTGACGAGTGGTGAGCGGTAAGTGCTCGGCCACTCGCTACCCATCCAAGGAGAGCCTGTGGCCGAGCACTGCACGACGGTGAGGGCACGGTACGCCGACACAGATGCCAGCGGCGTCGTATACCACGCAAACTACATAGTTTGGCTAGAAGCCGGGCGCACGGAGGCGCTGCGCGCTCACGGCCTTCCGTACTCCGAGCTGCAAGTCCTCGGCATCCACCTGCCTGTTATCCATCTGCAGGTCCACTACCACCGGCCCGCGTTGTACGACCAGGTCATCGAGGTCTGGGCACACATGCAGGAGCTCACGCGCACGAGAGTCGGCTTCGGGTACAACCTGCGGCTGCAGGGTGAGCCGCGCCCACTCGCGACCGCGCGCACGGTCCACTCCTTCGTCAACTCACACGGCCGCGTGCAACGACTCGACCGCTACCCGGACCTCTGGTCGCGCGTGCAGGCGGCAGCGGAACGGCTCGCCCCCTCGACAAGTGCGTAGCCTGCAGGACCGCCTTCTCGATCGGCTGCGTGTCGCAACAGGTCCCCGCGCCTTCCAGTCTCTCTATGGCACCCTCGCCCCCTTCTACGACCGCATAAGCTCCTTCTTCTTCGCGGGCCAGTGGAGCGTGTGGCAGCGGTACGCGCTTGATTTCATTGAGGGCCGCGAGGTCCTGGAGCTCGGGTACGGAACCGGGGAGCTTGCGCTCGAGATGTGCAGGCGCGGCTACGTGCTTACAGGAGTAGATGCCTCTCCGCGAATGTGGCTCATCGCAACTTCCAAGCTGGAACGCTGTGGCTGCTCGGCGCGTCTCACGGTCGGCTCAGCCACTGCCCTGCCGCTGCCTGACACGGCCGTAGATGCCGTAGTCAGCACGTTCCCATCCAGCTACATCGCCGACAGCCGGACCTGGGCGGAAGCTCATCGGGTCCTGCGCCCAGCCGGTAGACTCGTCGTCGTACTCTCGGGCGAGCTGCTGCCCGTTGACCACCGCAGCAAACTCCTGATCCGCTTCCACCGCCTCGTCTACGGCAGCCAGCACTCCCCAGCGGGTGTCGGCTGGCCCGACGTCCCTGGTTTCCGTATCAGTCACCACACGCGGGGGAACAGCCGAGGCACAGCCTACATTCTGGTAGCCGAGAAGGAACCCTCCACGATTTCGGAAGAGGCACCGTAGGGGCACGACCGCAGCCTCGGTAAGCCGCTGTATGCTCGTCTCAGGTACATCTTGCCCAGGTGAAGTAGCGAAGCTCCCGCGAGGCGTGCCCAAAGGAGGGCATCCGGACGAGAGCCGGCCCCCTCGTGCAGCCCTGGGGCTTAGGCCGCCCGGCAGAAGCCGCCGCTCCTCATCGAGGGAGGAAACGGCTTCACAACTCAGCCATCCCGGTAAACGCGTCCTCCTGGTTCATCCCAGCAAACTCACACCCCGGCATCCCCCTAACACTGCTATCCGACACCCTCCTCTAAAATCCGGCGCGCCTCTCCGCTTCGCTCCGGCCCTTGCCAAGTTACGGGCGCTACGCTACCATCGCTCCTAGCCTCAGTTGGAGGCTGGGGAGGTCTGCGATGGCTGTGATGACGGGCCGGTTCGGTCATATCGCGCAGAGAGTCTCGGAGAGAACGGCCGAGCTTCTGTGTGCGCCCGTGTACGTGCTCGACTCGCGTGGCGTTGTGCTCGCCAGTAGCGAGCCCGCCGCGCTGGGCCAGCTGGCGGACGATGCCCTGGCACACCTCGAACAGGAGCCGGTGCGAGTTTCCGTGAGCCTGGATGGTGAGTACGGCGAGGCGCTGGTGCTGCCGCCACCCGGTGGAGAAACGATCTCGCAGCGACTCGCGCAAGCGGTTGTTGATCTGATGGTACACCAGACGACGGTCGTGGACAGCCTGCCCAACCAGCATGAGCTGAAGAACAAGTTCATTCACGACCTGCTCCACGGCGCGGTCGGAGACGAGGCGGCGATCTTCCGCCAGGCGCAGATACTCGGGATGGACCTCGCTCCCCCTCGCGCTGTTATTCTCATTGACGCCTCCGAGTACATCCTTGCCTCGGACGGCTCCGGCCCGAAACCTTCAGAGGCGCAGGTCCGGCGGCGCGAGCAGCTCGTTATCAGCAGCGTCGTCGGCTTCTTCATGTTGCCGAACGACACCATCTGCGGCTACATAGGCAACGGTGAAGTCGCTGTCCTCAAAGCGAGCAACACGAGGAGCCTGCGCACCTGGGCGGGAGACGAGGGCGCACAGGACACGGGTAGTCCTTCATGGGCGAACCTCCACGCACTGAAGCGAGCGGCGGCCGCGCTCTTGTCCCGGCTGCGCTCAGACACCCGCTCCCCTGCAAGCATCGGCATCGGGCGCTACCACCCCGGACTGGGTGGCCTCGGGCAGAGCTACCAGGACGCGCGCGCCGCGCTCTCGCTCGGGCGCCGCTTCCACGGGCCCAACTGCGTCCACTGCCTGGATGCGCTCGGTATCGCCGCCTTCGTGGGGGTGCCCGACGAGCGAACCAAGGTGGACCTTGCAACCCACCTGCTGAGCCCACTCGACTCCTCGCCTGAGCTACTCGAAACGGTGGAGGCGTTCTTCGCGCAGGACTGCTGCCCCTCGAAGACGGCTCACACGCTCTCGATACACCGCAACACCCTGGGCTACCGGCTCGACAAGATAGGCTCTCTGACCGGCCTGGACCCCCGCCACTTCGACGCCGCGGTGCAGATCCGCCTCGCCCTCGCCCTGCGCTCCCTCCAGTCCAGCGCGGCGTGATTGTGCAACCGCACTATAGCAACTGGTAGTCACAGAAATCCTTTGTGCAAACGCACAATGCTAACGGTACACGTCAGCGGTAGCATGCTCGTGGTTAGAGTAAGAGCCGCTGGGACCGCCCAGCGTGCCACGGGGGCTGCCGGACATGAAGCAAGAGAGCGCGCATCGAGCGTACGCAAGCCATCTATGTAGGAAGTGGGCGCAGTGAGTCAGCCGGCCCTCTTTCTGGACCGGGACGGCACGCTCATCCACACACGCCACTACCCCACCCGCCCCGACGAACTGGTCCTGTATGAGGGGCTCGGCCCCGAGTTGCGTGCGCTCCAGGGGCACGGTTTCCTCCTTGCGCTCATCACAAATCAGTCCGGCCTCGCGCGCGGGCTGTTCACAGACGCCGACCTTAAGCTGATGCACGAGCATCTCGCGGCTGAGCTGGACCGTCTGGGCGTAAAGCTTCATGGTGTATACCACTGCCCCCACCACCCGGAGGGCGTCGTGGCCGAGCTCGCGGTCCAGTGCTCCTGCCGCAAGCCGGAACCGGGCATGCTGTTGCAGGCCGCAGATGAGCTTGACATCGAGCTCGAACGCTCGTGGTTCGTGGGCGACATCCTGGATGATGTCGAAGCAGGCAACCGCGCGGGCTGCCGCACTGTGCTCGTGGACCTCGGCACGGAGTCGCCACCTGCCACTCCAATTCGCCGGCCCCACTACGTCGCCCGCGATACCCTTCATGCCCTGCGACTCATCCGAGCGGTAGAGAGTAGGGCGACCGACGTGGACATGAGATACCTGCCCGAGAGCTGGTGCCTGGATGTCGTAGGGGCAGGTCCTCGTGTGCGCCATTCCGCACCTGGAGACCTCTCATGACCCCCCCGCTCGACCTCGTGCGGCGTTTCGGCGACCTGCACGCCCTCGTTATCGGGGACGTGATGCTCGACAGCTACCTGGAGGGCACGGCCTCCCGGTTGTGCGCGGAGGGGCCTGTGCCCGTCGTGAACAAGACGGTGGAGGAGCGGACGCCCGGCGGAGCGGCGAACACGGCTGCGAACCTCCGCGCGCTCGGCGCCCGGCGTGTCAGCCTTCTGGGGATGATAGGCGCAGATGCCTCGGGGAACCATCTGCGCGCCGCGCTGGACCAGGCAGGAGTGGACACCTCCTGCCTGGTGGAGGATGACGCAGTCTCCACTCTGCACAAACTACGCATCCTGGCGGACAGTCAGTACGTCGTCCGCTTCGACGAGGGCGACACCCGTAACTGCCCTCTCGAAGTCCACGACCGGCTGCTCGCGAACCTGGAGCGCGCGTTTGTCGAGTGCGACGTGGTGGTGGTGTCCGACTACGACTACGGCGTGCTCTCGGAGACACTCCTCGCCCGACTCAGTGAGCTGCGGAGGTCCCGGCCCAGCGTCCTGCTTGTTGACTCGAAGAACCTCCCACGCTACCGAAGCGTGAACGCCACGGTGCTCACCCCCAACCATCTCGAGGCGCGGGCGGCAGTGGGCTGGAGCGGAGGTAAGGAGCAAGGGGTATCCCTGCCCGATGAGGAGGAGACGGGCAGGCGGCTGCTCGCGATGACGGGGGCCGAGCACGTTGCGGTGACGATGGGGGCGGAGGGCGTGCTGCTCGTTGGCCGTACCGACCAGGCACTACACCTGCCCGCTCATCCGGTGTCACAACCCAAGGATGTCGGCGCAGGCGACTCCTTCGTCGCGGCAATGGGACTGGCCCTTGCGGCGGGCGGAGATGTTACCGAGGCCGCGCGGATAGGCATAGACGCGGCAAGCGTAGCAGTGACGAAGCAGCGCACCGCGGTGGTCACCCACCAGGAGCTGTTACAGGCGGTTGGCACACGGCTGCAGAGCAAGGAAGAGGGGTACCCCCACCTCGCCGTCCAGGCAGTGGAGGACGCTCGGAATGCCGGACACAGAATCGTCTTCACGAACGGTGTCTTCGACATCCTGCACGCGGGGCACGTCAACTTCCTGCGCAGGGCGAAGGCTCTCGGCGATGTGCTCGTCGTCGGGGTCAACACGGACCGGGGAGCGCGAAGGCTCAAGGGGGCGGGCAGGCCCGTGAACTCCGAGCGCGACCGCGTCGCCCTCGTCGCCGCGCTCGATTCCGTAGACCACGCGGTGCTCTTTGACGAGGACACACCCGCCGAGCTTATCCGCACCCTCCGTCCGCACGTACACGTAAAGGGAGGGGATTACGCCGACGGCCCGCTGCCGGAGGCCGAAGCGGTGGAGGAGGTTGGGGGGGAGGTGGCGATACTGCCCCTGCTCGATGGTCATAGCACGAGCGATGTCATAGATCGCATTGCTGCACTCGCCAGCCGGAACCTTCAGGAGTCGCCACTGTGATTGACGAGCAGTGGGGCATGGTCAGGCGCGTACTCGCGGTCCGCCTCGACAACCTGGGCGATGTGCTCCTCTGCACGCCCGCTCTGCACGCCATCAAGAAGTCGCTCTCCGGCGTCCACCTCACGCTGCTGACGAGTCCGGTCGGCGCGCAGGTGGGACGGCTCAATCCCGATGTGGATGAGGTCATCGTGTACGAGGCGCCGTGGACGGACCCCTGGTGCCGCCTGCCGCACGACAGCGCCCGCGAGCAGCGGATGATCGAGCGGCTCAGGGAGGGCGGCTACGACGGAGCAGTTATCTTCACCTCCTTTCGACAGAGTCCCCTGCCTGCAGCATATATGTGCTACCTGGCTGACATCCCCCTTCGGGTCGCGGCCTCCATTGACGGCCCCGGCTCGCTGCTCACCACGCGGCACAAGCACCCGGAGCGGCTGATGCACGAGGTGGAACGGGGTCTCGACCTCGTGAGCTCCATCGGCCTCACCACGCTGGAAACAGATCTCGTGCTGCGAGTACCGGCCGAGGCTCGCTCACAGGTTCCGGGCGCACTTCGGGCGCGCGGCGTCGCGGACGACAGACCGCTGGTTGTGATACACCCCGGCTGCACCATGCCCGCGCGCACGTATCCGTGGGAGATGTACGCCAAGGTCGCGGACGGACTGGTGGAAGAGCTGAACGCTTCGGTAGTAATCACTGGCACGTCGGACGAGGAAGATCTGGTGACGCGCGTGCTTAGCCGGATGCGCCGCGAGGCTGTGGGGCTGGCGGGCGCGCTCCCCTTCGAGGAGTTCTGCGCCCTGGTGGAGACGGCGGACCTAGTGGTTACGAACAATACGGGGCCGATGCATGTGGCCGCCGCGCTCCAGACCCCAGTGGTCGCCCTGTTCGCGCTCACGAACCCGCCCGAGCAGTGGGGTCCGTGGCGCGCGCCTCACCGCCTGCTCCATCACGATGTCCCGTGCCGCATCTGCTACAGCCGCGTCTGCCCATACAGCCACGAGTGCCTGCGCGAGGTGTCGCCGCAGATGGTAATCAGAGCAGCGGAAGAACTGCTGGAGGAGTCAGGTCTCGTGGGGGCACGACGCGCTGTGCCCCGATACAGCCGACCGGCACCGGAGGTAACCGTATGAATGAGTGGCTACAGGCGCGCAACATCCTCGCGGTGAGGCTGGACAACATAGGCGATGTCGTGATGCTCGGCCCCGCGTTGCGCGCGGTCAAGGAGACCTCACCGGGTGCGAGCATCACGCTGCTCGGCACGCCGGGTGGCACGACGGGCGCAGCCCTGCTGCCGTGGGTAGATGATGTCATCGTGTGGCGGCCAGTGTGGCAGGACGTGGGCAACAGGATGGCGTTCGACCCGGCCCGGGAGATGGAGCTGATTCGGCTGCTCTCGGAGCGCAACTTCGACGCGGCGCTGGTCTTTACGTCGTTCAGTCAGACCCCACACCCGCCCGGCTACGTCTGCTATCTCGCAGGCATCCCTCTGCGAGCGGGCGAGTCCAAGGAGTTCGGAGGCAGCGTCCTCTCGACGCAGCTCCAGCCCGCACCGGACGAGCTTCACCAGGTCGAGCGCAACCTGCGGCTCGTGGAGCACCTGGGCTTCGTTGCCCGCCACCGGGAGCTCGTGGTCGCCGTTCCCGATGACGCCCACGCCGCCGTTCCCAGCCTGCTGCGCTCCGCGGGACTGGACCCCGACGCGCCGTACGTCCTGCTCCACCCCGGCGCGAGCGCGAAGGCTCGGCGCTACCCACCGGAGCGGTTTCGGGAGGTGGCGCGGAGCCTCTCGGAGCGAGGCATGCCCGTGCTCGTCACCGGCGTGGAGCGGGAAGCGGAGATAGTAAGGCAGGTCGCGGGGAGTACACCGAGGGTCGGCACTCTGGTAGGCGACACTACGATGCCTGAATACGCGGCGCTGGTAGAAACAGCCGCGCTCGTAATGTGCGGCAACACGCTCCCCCTGCACCTCGCCGATGCGCTCGACACCCCCTCGGTCATACTGTACTCCGGCACGGACTACGAGGAACAGTGGAGACCACGCCGGACCCCGACGAGGCTTTTGCGCGTCCCGACCCCCTGCCATCCGTGCTACCTCTTCGAGTGCCCCATCGGCCAGCCCTGCCTCGACATACCACCGGAGCAGGTCGTGGACGCGGCGCTCCATCTCGTCGAGCACGCGGACGAGATACGCAGGCTCCCCACCCGCCCCTCCATCCGCGCAGGCGCGAACGGCCATCTACAGCCTTCAACAGCCGAGGGGGCGCGCCTGTGACCCCTCACACTCTTCCTGCGCCCGCCGTACTGGATGCAGAGCCCCAGCGCATCGCGATCTTCCGCGCGCTCTTTCTGGGCGACCTGCTGATGTCCGTGCCCGCGTTCCGGGCGCTGCGCTGCCGTTTTCCACAGGCGGAGATCACGCTCATTGGGCTGCCGTGGGCGCGCGGGTTCGTGCCGCATATAAGTCACTACATAGACAGGTTCGTGGAGTTTCCCGGCTATCCCGGCATCCCGGAGGTAGAGGTCGTGCCTGAGAGGACCGAGCGGTGGCTCGCGGAGCAGCAGGCGTACGGCTACGACCTCGCGCTGCAGATGCACGGCAACGGAAGCATCACGAACGAGGTCGTGTCCCGGCTGGGCTCGCGTGTGACAGCAGGCTTCGCACGCCAGGGCGACGAGCGACTCACGTATAGCCTTCCTGCGAGCGACACCGGACATGAAATCCTGCAGTGGCTCACGCTGACCGACCTGCTGGGCGCACCGCGGCAGGGCACGCATCTGGACCTCACCGTGACGCCCGAGCAAAAGCGGGAAGCGGACGCTCTGCTCGCACAGACGCCCGGCTCTTGGGGCCCGCTGATCGGGATGCACGTCGGCTCCAAGGCAGCGAACAGGCGCTGGCCCCCCGAGAAGTTCGCGGCCCTGGGCGATGCGCTCGCCGAGCGCCACGGCGCCCGACTTGTGCTTACCGGGAGCGAGGGCGAGCGAGAGCTGACAGAGCGTGTCGCCCGCATCATGCGCTATCCCGTGCTCGACCTCGCGGGCCAGACGGGAATTGGAGAGCTAGCGGCGGTGCTCGCCCGCCTCGACCTGCTCGTCACGAACGACACCGGCGCGTCGCATATGGCCGCAGCCACCCGCACGCGCAGCGTCGTCCTCTTCGGCCCCGAACCACCGGAGCGCTTCGCCCCGCTCGACCGCGAGCTCCACCGGCCCATAGACTCCAGCAAGCTGCTCGGCGGCGACCGCGAGACAGCGCTGCATCGGCTGCCGGTCGAGACTGTCCTCTCCATGTGCGACGAAGTGTTGAGCCGCCTCCTTGCAGCCAGCGGGATGGAGGTCTGATGGGGCCGCTGAAGATACTCATCTGGGGCATCCACGGCAGCTATCTGAACACGCTCGTGCATATTCCGCATCAGTGGTACCTGCCGGTGAAGCCCGACCGCCCCGAAGGGTACGGCGGTATGGGCCGGGGGCTGCTCAAGACTGACCATGTGTGCGATGTCCCAGCGGAGGAAGTGTCAGACCTCGACCTCGACCTGGTCATATTCCAGACGCCGAAGAACTACTTCCAGGACCAGTTCGAGATACTCTCCCCCGAGCAGCAACAGAAGCTCCCCAAAATCTACCTGCAGCACAACGTACCGAAGCCGCATGCTACGGACACACGACACCCTGTGGATGACCCCAGCACTCTGCTCGTACACGTCACGCACTACAACAGGCTGATGTGGGACAACAACCGCACCCCGACCGTTGTGATTGAGCACAGCGTCGCGATAGACCCGCGCGTGCGGTACCAGGGCCACCTGGAGCGCGGCATCACCGTGATTAACAGTATGCCCGAGCGGGGGCGCGCGCTCGGACACGACCTCTTCATCGAGGCCCGCAAGCAGATTCCGCTCGACATCGCGGGCTTCGGGAACGAGGGGTTGAACCCTATCGGCGACTTCGCGTATCAGGAGTTGCACTTCCGGGTCGCGGAGTATCGTTTTCTGTACAGTCCGATTCGCTACACCAGCCTCCCCCTCTCCGTCATCGAGGCTCTTCACATCGGCATGCCCGTCGTGGCGCTCGCCACCACCGAGCTGCCGACCGTCATCGAGAACGGAGTTCACGGCTACATCTCCTGTGAGCCGGACGAGCTGATTGAGAGGATGCGCCACCTGCTCGCCCACCCCGCCGAAGCCCGCCGCCTCGGAGAGAACGCGCGCACCCTCGCGCGAGACCGCTTCAACCTTGAGCGATTCACCGCTGACTGGAACAGGGCGTTCGAGCGAGTGTTGTCTTAGCGTGTAGGGGCGTAGCACGCCATTCCCCTACAGAACGAACACCTTCTGAAGGAACCAACAAATATGCAGCTGCCCCTCCACATAGCCCTCATCAGCGAGCACGCAAGCCCCGTCGCCCTGCTCGGCGGCGCGGACGCGGGCGGGCAGAATGTGTACGTTGACGAGCTTGGCCGGGAGCTAGCCCGTCTCGGACACCGGGTAGACGTGCTCACCCGGCGCGACAACCCGTACGCTCCGCGCCTGGTGGACTGGGGGCCGGGGATGCGCGTGGTAAACGTGGACGCCGGTCCGCCTCAACTGCTCTCGAAAGATGAGCTCTGGCAGTACATGCCCGACTTCCGCGATGATGTTATGCGGCTCTGGCTGCTGGAGGGCGAGCGCCCCGACGTGCTGCACGGCAACTTCTGGATGTCCGGCTGGGTAGCGACGGAGTTGCGCAAGCTGGAAGGCGTGCCTGCCGTACACACGTTCCATGCTCTCGGCACGACGAAGCGCCGGCATCAGGGCCACGCAGATACCAGCCCGGCGGAGCGCGTCGCAGTGGAGGAGAGCATCGTACGGAGGGTAGACCGCATAATCGCTCAGTGCCCCTGCGAGGTGGCCGAGCTGGTTGACGACTACGGAGCAGACCCCAGCCGGCTCGCGCTCATACACGGCGGTGTCAACACGGAGCGGTTCCACCCGGTCAATCGGGCAAAGGCCCGTCGCGCACTTGGGCTGGACCCCGATGCTCTGCTCATCGTGTACGTGGGTCGCATGCTGCCGCGCAAGGACGTGCGGAACATCGTGCGCGCTCTCGCCCTGCTTGTTCCACATCAACATGGCTATGGTGACTCTCCCCTCGCACAGCCGAGGTTGCTGGTAGTTGGGGGGGAGACGGCCGAGCCGGACCCGGTAGCGACGCCCGAGATAGGAGTGTTGCGCAGGCTTGCCGGGGAGCTGGGCGTGGAACACCTCGTTGACTTCACCGGACGCAGGCAGCCGGACGAGCTGCGGTTGTACTACTCCGCCGCCGATGTGGCGGTAACCACACCGTGGTACGAGCCGTTCGGCCTCACCCCGCTGGAGGCGATGGCGTGCGGGGTGCCCGTCATAGGCTCCGCGGTCGGCGGCATCCCGCACACCGTCGAGCATGGCGTGACCGGTCTTCTCGTGCCACCTCGCGATCCGGAGTCGCTCGCCGACGCCCTGCGCGAGCTGCTCTCCCGGCCCCGGCTTCGCTTGCGGATGGGCCGAGCGGCACGGGCGAGGGTCGAGCAGGAGTTCACGTGGTCCACCGTCGCTCGCAGGATGGAAGACCTGTACAGGAGCGTAGCACACTCGCGCGGGGAAGCGCGCCCAAAGATGGCCGCAACAACTGTTGGAAAACGTACGCCGTAGGGGTGGGCCCGTGTACCCCCCCTATTTCCGAAGTATTAAGGAGTACCAGGACATGATGAACATGGAGCTACAAGGCAAGGGCGTCTTTATCACCGGCGCGGGCAGCGGTCTCGGAGAGGCTACCGCAAAGGCGTTCGCTGGAGCGCGGTGTGCTGTCGCGTGCGTGGACATCAACGCGCAGGCGGCGGAGCGCGTCAGCGAGGAGCTGCGCCGTCACGACGTGAACAGTGTTGCGCTGGGGTGCGATGTCAGCGACGCTGATGCGGTCTTTGCTGCCGTAAACTCGGCCGCCGAACGGCTTGGTCGGCTGGATATCGCGGTGAACTGCGCGGCGGTGGACCACACCTACTCGGTGGAGGAGCTCACCGTCGCGCAGTGGGACCAGATAATGAACGTGAACCTGCGCGGGGCATTCCTGGTCTCGAAGGCGGTGTGGCCGCACTTGAAGCGGCAGGGCGGTGGCCACATCATCAACATCGCGTCCACGGCAGGCGTGCGCGCTTGGGCTAACACTTCCGCGTACCACGCCTCGAAGTGGGGACTCATCGGCTTCAGCCGGGGCCTGGGGGTTGAGGGGCGCGCGGAGGGCATCCGGGTCACGACGGTTATCCCTGGCGGCATGCGGACCCACTTCTTCGACCGCTTCGCGGAGCAGGGCATCCCTATGCCGGATCAGGAGAACCTGCAGGAGCCTTCGACGGTCGCGGACGCCATTCTCTACGCAGTCCGCGTCCCGCGCGAGTCCGCGCTTCAGGAGCTCATCCTCACGCCAATCAACGAGACTAGCTGGCCGTAACCACTGGACTTCAGCTTGCTATATGGCCCCCCGACTGTATTCCACAGCGATCTCCTGCGGTCATCTGCAGGAGGTGTTGGGTAAGCTGCCGCAGGAGGACGCCGTATGACTACATCGGACATCACCCAAGCCAACCTCGCCGCCACGGGCATAGCCAGGGGGATGGAGGACCGCTTCGCGCCAGACCGCTACGAGCGGATGCAGTACCGCCGGTGCGGACGGTCCGGTCTAATGCTGCCCGTCATCTCACTAGGCGGGTGGGAGACGTTCGGCGGCTATCGTGGGCCGGAGATCGCGCGGGAGTGCTTGCTGCGAGCGTTCGACCTCGGCATCACGCACTTCGACTTCGCGAACAACTACGGCAGCCCTCCCGGCTCCTCGGAGGTCGTGTGCGGTGAGATCATCCGTAAGGAGCTACCACGCGACGAGCTTATCATCAGCTCGAAGGCCGGCTACCGGATGTGGCCAGGACCGTATGGTGAGTGGCTCTCCAAGAAGTACATCGTCGCGAGCTGTGACCAGAGCCTCAAGCGGATGGGACTCGACTACTTCGACATCTTCTACCTGCACCGCCCGGACCCGGAGACGCCTCTGGAGGAGAGCCTGGGCGCGCTCGACCTGCTGGTCCAACAGGGCAAAGTGTTGTACGCTGGCGTGAGCAGCTTCTCAGGCGCGCACTTCGCCGAGAGCGTGCGCATCTGTGAGCGCCATGACTGGGCGCCTGTCACCATTCACCAGCCGTACTACAACATGCTCGGGCGCAAGATAGAGACAGACCTGCTGCCGCAGACGGAGCGTGCCGGCGCTGGCGTGATAGCGTTCTCCCCTCTCGCGAGCGGCCTGCTCACGAACAAGTACCTGGGCGGCGACATCCCTGCTGACTCCCGCGCCGCTCTCTCCTGGGGGGAGGAGAACGCGCGCGGACGGCTGACTCCGGAGCGGTTGGCGACCCTACGCAGGCTCAACGAGATAGCCGGGCGGCGCGGGCAGACGCTGGCACAGATGGCGCTCGCCTGGGTCCTTCGCCTGCCCGCGGTAACGAGCGCACTCATCGGTGCGTCCAAAGTGCAGCAGATCGAGGAGAACGTCGCGATCCTGAACAACCTCGAGTTCAGTCCCGAGGAGTTGAAGGATATTGACGACGCGCTGGGGGCGGCACGCCAGGGGTAGCCCCTCACTGTACTGGGGCGCCGATGCGGATCAAGTTGCTATCGGGGTCGTGAATGGTGAACTCTTTCGTTCCCCACGGGCGCGCTTCCAGCCTGCCCAGCCCTCTCACGCCCTTCGCCTGGTATTCCTGGTACAGTCGCTCGATGTCGTCTACGTAGATGTAACAACCTGTGTTCTCGGCGATATAACGGTCGCTGCAGCGGGCGATGTGAATCTCCAGAGCGTCTCGCTCGACGCCCGCGTAGTCGGTAGGTTGGCCGTACTGGAACCGCACGGAGAAGCCGAGTTGGATCACGTAGAACTCGAGCGCCTTGTCAACGTCGAGGGCCACAAGGCAAGGCGCAGCGCGGTCAAAGCTGGTCAGGTCCTTCAAGCTACCACCTCCGGGTGCACCGGGCTAGAACCCCACATGGAACTTTACAGGCGAGTGTACGCACCTTGAGGTCCAGTTACAATCGCGTTCGACCTCTGGTTCTGTCGTGTATGGACATGAGCCTGCGCGCCATCTACTATTGCCTCATCTACGGCGACTGATAGAACTGCGCGGAAAACCATGCACCGAGTCATCATCCTGCACACGAACGACATCCATGGCCGCACCGAGAGGCTGGCTCGCGTCGCAACGCTCGTGGAGCGGGTTCGCGGGGAGAATCCCGGCACACCGGTGCTGTACTTCGATGGAGGCGATGTCGAGGAGTCATCTGTACGTCTGAGCAACATCACGAAAGGCGCGGCGATGCACCGGCTCCTCTCCGCCGCTGGCTGCGACGCGGCTGCGGTGGGCAACGCGGCCGCTACGGGGTACGGACCGCAAAGCCTCGTTCCCATCTCGCAGGCCGCGCGCTACCCTCTGGTGCTCGCGAATCTACGCACTCCGGACGGCTCTCCTATCGCAGGGGTGCAGCCGACCGCCCTGCTTGACCTCGGCATCCTGCGGCTCGGCGTGATCGGGCTCACCGCGTGGATGTGGGGCTTCTACGAGAAGACATACGACCTGGTCATCCCGGAAACCCTGCCGCTCGTCTCCGAGATGAGCGCGGCGCTCCGGCAGGACGGGGCGGATGCGGTAATCGTGCTCTCCCACATGGGATTGAAGTGGGACCGCGAGCTGGCGGCGGAGCTGCTAGACATACCGCTCGTGATCGGCGCGCACACCCACGACCTGCTTCCCGAAGGCGAGCGCGTGGGGGAGACGCTCGTCGTGCAGGCGGGGCAGTACGCGGAGCACCTGGGTCGCGTTGACCTCACGTGGGATGGTGAGCGTCTCACCGGGGCAAGGGCCACGGTCATGCCTGTCACGCCGGACATCCTAGCCTCCCCCCGCGTGCTCTCAGAGATGGAGGCCGCGGAGGCGGACGCCGCTGCGTTCCTTGATGAGGTTATCGGGGAGCTCGCGCAGCCGCTGGACTGGGCGCTCAATCGAGAGTGCGGCGTGGGCAACCTTGCGGCGCAGGTGCTTCGGGAGCGGATGGATGCGGATGTGGGCATCGCCTCCCTCGGCGCTGCGTTCAGCGGCCCCCTTCCCGCCGGTCCCCTGCGCCGCGGTACTCTCTGGGATGTCTGCTTCTTCCCCACGAACCCCGGCGTAGTCACGCTCTCGGGCTCGCAGCTTGCGGCGGTCATCCGGCGCGGCAGGGACCCGGTGTTCGCGCTGGACCGCCCCCGGACCATGCGAGGCAATGCCCGAGGGATGCTGCACCTGAGCGGGGCGAGCGAGAGGGAGGGGGAGTTGCTCGTTGCGGGAGAGCCGGTGGACGCCGAACGCGCGTACCGGGTCGCGGGCACGGACTGGGAGCTGGAGCCGTACGGGGGCTACGTCCAGGAGGATTGGGCGTTGCAGCCCCGGTACGAGATGCCCACCATCCTCCGCGAGGCCGTGGAGGAGTACGTCGCACGGCACACACCGGTGCGGAGCGCTGGTGGCCACGCCAGCGGGTGAGACCAGCCATCAGATGTGATAGCATACGCTCCTCGCAACCTGACACGGCACATAACGGGTTTCCACGCAGTCATCGCGCATCCGACTCAACAGTACGGTCTTATTGAGGGGAGAGGGAGGTTGTATGGATGATCTACTGGCGGCGCGCGTGCAGATGGAGGTGTCCCTCGCATTCCACATGATCTTCGCAGCGATAGGCATCGGCATGCCCCTGTTGATGATTATCTCGGAAGGACTGTGGATGCGGACGGGCAACCACACTTACCTGGACCTCGCGAAGAAGTGGTCCAAGGTGACTGGCCTGCTCTTCGCCATAGGCGCGGTGAGCGGCACCGCTCTCTCCTTCGAGCTCGGTCTGCTGTGGCCCACGTTCATGGAGTTTGCGGGAGGCATCATCGGAGCGGCGTTCGCCCTTGAGGGCTACGCCTTTTTCATCGAGGCGATCTTCCTGGGTCTGTACCTGTACGGCTGGAACCGGCTGAGCCCACTCGCGCACTGGCTCTGCGGCCTCGTCGTCGCGGTGAGCGGAGCGCTCTTCAACCCAGGATGGGCCGTGTTCGCCACCCACTCGACGCTCGCTTGCTACGTCGCCACCTCCTTCGCGGTTGCCGCGGTGTATGCGTTCGCGATGCTCAAGGGTCAGCGTGATGAGTACCACAACAAGGCGATCAAGATGGCCATGGTCGTGGGCGCGATCACCGCCTTTTTGCAGCCGCTGTCAGGGGACTTGAACGCCAGGTTCACCACGCAGCACCAGCCCTCCAAGCTCGCCGCGATGGAGGGCATCTTCGAAACGCAGCGGGGAGCGCCGCTGACGATACTTGGCTGGCCTGATCTGGAGGAGAGGAGACTGAAGTACGGCATCGAGATCCCGAAGGGTCTCAGTCTCCTCGCGAAGCACGACCCCAACGCGGAGATCAAAGGCCTGAATGATATCCCGAGGGAGGACTGGCCGAACGTATACGTGGTTCGCAACGCGTTCCAGATCATGGTCGGCCTCGGCTTCACTCTCATCGGCATCTCCGTATGGTACTGGGCCTCCCGTCGCTGGCGTCGTCTTGACAACCGCCTGCTCCTCATCGCGCTCGTAGCATCCGGCTTCATGGGTTTCACCGCGCTCGAGGCCGGCTGGTTCGTGACCGAGGTCGGCCGCCAGCCGTGGGTGATCTACGGCGTGATGCGAACCGAGGATGCCGTGACTCCCGCTCCTGGAACCGCGAACGTCCTCTACGGCTTCTCTTTGCTGTATCTGCTTCTCTCCGCAACGCTTGTATGGCTCCTGTTACGCCTGAGGCACCGAGGACCGGCGGCGTATGACCAGCCGCCGGAAGGAGGCCGAGTTGTTACCACCTGAGGAATTGCTGGCCGGCGTGGGAGTGCTGGCCGTGATAGCTTACTCCCTGCTCGCGGGCGCTGACTTCGGGGCGGGGGTGTGGGATCTGCTCGCGCGGGGGCCGCGGGCGCGCGAGCAGCGGCAGGCGATCGCGGAGGCCATCGGCCCCATCTGGGAGGCGAACCACGTCTGGATGATCTTCCTGATCGTGATCCTGTTCTCGGGCTACCCGCCCGCGTTCGCGGCCCTCAGCATCGCGCTGTTCATACCGTTCCACCTGGTGCTCATCGGCATCATCCTGCGCGGGGCATCGTTCGTGTTCCGGGCGCACGGCGCAGCGGCGGCGGGCTTCCGTTCGGCTTGGGGATCGGTATTCGGCAGTGCAAGCCTGTTCACCCCATTCCTCCTGGGGATGTGTCTGGGCGCGGTCTCGGCCGGCAGGATACGCGTCACCGACAACGGCGTATCGGCGAACTACTGGTCCTCCTGGACCGGCCCGCTCTCGTGGGTCATGGGCGCGCTCGCCCTGGTGCAGGCGGCGTACCTGGCGGCCGTTTACCTCTGCATCGAGACCGAGGGCGAGCTGCGGGAGGACTTCCGCAAGCGCGCGCTAATCTCCAGCGCGGTGGTCGTGGTGATAGCTACCGC
Organism: Rubrobacter sp.; assembly: GCA_016781845.1. GTDB lineage: Bacteria > Chloroflexota > Chloroflexia > Thermobaculales > Thermobaculaceae > JADDPP01. Next base: position 491 of record JADDPP010000384.1, on the reverse strand, counting down.
CGCGTTCCCTGTGCTGATTACCCAGGCCGAACACCTATGGCGGGGCCTAACCCAGCTGCACGTCCTCCCGGTGGTAGCAGCGGGCATGGTCCTCGGGCTGGTGTCGCCGTGGGCCCTATGGCACCGTCGGTTCCAGCTCGCGAGGCTGGCGGCAGCTGGAGAGGTCGTCATGATCATTGTCGGATGGGCGCTCGCTCAGAGACCGTACATCATCTACCCCGATGTGACGGTCGCAAACTCGGCCGCGTCCGAGGCGATGATCAAGTTCACACTGTGGACGCTCCCGTTCGCGGCGGCCATACTGGCCCCCTCACTCTGGCTGCTGTACTCAGTGTTCAAGGGCTACAACCCTGCGTCTGTCGAGCCCCCGGCCGGCCTGACGGGAGTGAGAGGTACGGAGGCTGAAACAGGCGCGCAACCCTTCCTGGTTACCAGGAAGTCTGCCAGGTTCAAGTAGGTGGGACGAGGTGTACTGATGGCGCGTATCATGC
>JADDPP010000341.1 GCA_016781845.1 Rubrobacter sp. | reverse complement strand
CGAGTCATGCAGAATTTGTCATTTGTGATCAGGTGATCGAGGAAACCCTTATGACGACCAACGAACGAGAACCGCTGGCGCGACCACAGCGCGACGCGGATGTGTACGCCGCTGATGATGTCGAGACTACCGTCATAGATAATCAGCCGGAGGGCGGCGGCGTGGACGACGTGCCCATGAACGCGGATGACAGCTACCTCACAGGCCCCGCAGGACTTGGGACTACGGGCGTTTACCCGCAGTACGACCCTCTGGAGGATCCGGTGCGCCGCACCTAGTGCATCAGAAAACTCTCCCCGGCAAACGCCTGTTTGCCGGGGAGAGTCGTTCTCAGTCAGCAAGGAGAGGCACAGATGACGAACATCAACGAGCTCATGGAGCAGGTGCGCGAGGGCATGGACGTGTACGGCTCCGACGGAGAGAAGATAGGGGAGGTAGGCGACGTCAACATCGGCACCAGGCCCGCGCAGATGGTAACGAGCGAGTCAACGACCGAGGAGCGCAGTTACTTCCAGGTGACGAAGGGCTTTCTAGGTCTTAGCGATGAGATGTGGATCCCGGCCGAGGCGATAGCGCAGGTAACCGAGGAAAGCGTTACCCTGCGCTATACCAGCGAAGAGGTGACGCAGCATGGCGGGGGCGCGGAACCGGTCACGCCCGAGCGCGGCTCAGACGGAGGCTTCGGCTTCATGGACCTCGGCCTCCGAAACGACCGGTAGCCGATACTCGCTATCCCGTCGGAGGAAGATAGCTGTGGCGGCACATGGGGTGCCGCACGAGCGAATCAAGGGGGAATGAGCAAATGCTGGCGATGTCGGCGCTCTCGCCCCCTTCGCGTTTTGTGGTGGGCTAGTGAGGGGAGTCCTGAGCTTTGTGTCTGGACGCCTGGTAGGAGGTCGTATAGCATAGAGACCGCGAGATGAAGTCGGAACACGAGACGGACCACGTGGAGCGCGAGCTCAGCGAACTCCTGGATGAGCTTCGGGTGATACTGCCTGGAGTACAGGTGCTGTTCGCCTTCCTTCTCACCGTGCCTTTCACGCAGCGCTTCACCGATGTCACGACCCCACTGCTGCGCAACGTCTACTTCGCAACCCTTCTCTGTAGCGCGCTGTCCACGATCATGCTGATCGCGCCGTCCGCTCAACACCGGGTCCTGTCGCGGCATCACAGCAGGGACCGAAGGCTCCGGACCGGGACCGCGCTGTTGGTGGCCGGAAGCGTGTTCCTCGCGCTCGCGATAACCGGTGTGCTCTTCCTGGTCACCCACGTTCTCTTCGGGCTCACAGCAGCATCGGCAGCGGCGAGCGGAGCGGGTGGGTTGTGTGTGGTGTGTGGTACGGCGTTCCCCTGTTGCGGCGCCTTCGTGACCGATGAGTGTGCTGGCGAACGGCCAGGGGAACGGTAGCAGCGCAGGAGGGAGACGCTGAACATCTTCGACGACATACAACTCATCGGCATAAATGCTGAAAACGGGCGGAAGCTGCTGCTGACTCTCGCGTTCATCGCCGTCGTCTTCGTATTGCGTTGGGTCTCTTACAAGGTTGTGCGCCTGGTGCTGCACGGACGGCGCAACGAGCGAACCCGTTTCTGGTCGCGGCAAGGCATCAACCTCGCCACCGCGGTGCTGGTCTTGCTGGGGCTGCTCTCAATATGGTTCGACGACCCCACCCGCCTCGCCACCGCCGTGGGGCTGGTGACCGCGGGGCTGGCCTTCGCGCTTCAAAGGGTGATCACCGCCGTTGCGGGATACTTCGTGATCCTGCGGGGCGACACTTTCAGTGTGGGGGACCGCATCACCATGGGCGGCGTTCGCGGAGATGTCATCGCGCTTGGCTTTATCAAGACCACGATCATGGAGATGGGCCAACCACCCTCCGTTCAGGGCGCCGACCCCGCGATGTGGGTCAGGAGCCGACAGTACACCGGCCGCGTCGTGACGGTAACGAATGACAAGATCTTCGACGAGGCGGTGTACAACTATTCACGCGACTTTCCGTACTTATGGGAGGAGATGAGCGTCCCTATTACATACACCACCGACCGGGCACGGGTCGAGCGCATCCTGCTGGAGGCCGCGGAGCGCTACACCGTGAAGATCAGCGAGATGAGCCAGGGCGCGCTCGAATCCATGCAGCAGCGATACTTCGTGCAGCCCGCCGACCTGAAGCCGCGGGTATACTACCGCATCACCGACAACTGGCTGGAACTCTCGGTGCGCTTCGTCACGAAAGAGCACGGCGCGCGCGACCTGAAGGACCTGATGAGCAGGGACATTCTCCAGGCATTCGATGAGGTCGGCATCGGCATCGCCTCCGCGACGTATGATATCGTGGGCTTCCCACCGATACGCATCGAAGAACGCGCACCGGCTACGCGGATCAGCGGACCCGACGGGGCGGCGAAGCCACAAGGTTGAAGCGAGACCCGCAAAGCCTGCTGCTCCGTCAGGGCTTTGAGCTGCGCGGACACGTCTCGTTCGGCTTGCTTGTGGCGAAAGTCGTCCTGTGCTGATGCAGGCGCGTACATTCAACGCTCTACGGAGGCGATTCGTGCATACACAACTCACTAAGCTCTGGGAGGAGGGACGCTCCAGCCTGTGGTTCCTGCCGTCCATCCTGGTGACTGCCAGCGCCGTGCTCGCCTTCGTGCTGGTGGGGCTGGAGGGCACTGTCGGTGAGAAGGCGTTGCGACTGCTGCCACTCGTGTTCGGCGCGGGTCCGGATGGTTCTCGCGGTATGCTCACCGCCATAGCTGGCTCTGTGCTCGGCCTCGCCGGTATTACCTTCTCGAGCACTCTGGTCGCGCTATCGATAGCGGCGAGGACGTACACCCCGCGTATCCTCCGCAACTTCCTCCGCGACCGTGGCAACCAGACTGTGCTCGGCACCATTCTGGGAACCTTCGTATACTGCATCCTCGTCCTGCGCACTATCCGTGCGGGTGAGTCCGAGTTCGTCCCCACGCTTGCCGTAACCGCGGCCATACTGCTCGCACTCGTGGACCTCGGTCTCTTCATCTACTTTGTAAACCACATAGCGCAGTCCATCCAGGCCACTACCATCACAGCCTCCATCGCCAGCGACACGAAGCGCGCTATTGACACCGTCTTTCCCGAGCGGCTCCACGGAGCGGAAGTGGAGAACGATGCCGAGCCCGAACGGGTAAGCTCTGGGCAGACCGTGCCCACGCCGCGCAGCGGGTACATTCAGATCGTAGATCACGAACAGACGCTGGAGTTCGCCCTCAGACATAACCTCGTGCTTCAGATGGAAAGGGGCGTAGGTGATTTCGTGGCCGAGGGTGCGCCGCTCGTTACGCTGATAGCGAGGGACCGGGTGGAGGATGACGCCGTGCGGGATCTGCAGCAGCTCTACGGCATCAGTAAAGAGCGGAGCGTCCGGCAGGATGTCGAGTTCGGGTTCCGGCAGCTCGTGGACATTGCTATCAAAGCGCTCTCGCCCGGCGTGAACGATGTGACGACGGCAGTCACGTGTATAGATCATCTGGGCGACCTGCTGCGATACGCAGGGGACAGGCGCATGTCGGCACATCACGGACGGGACGAGACCGGTCGCCTGCGAGTGATAGCGAGAACGCCCACGTACTCTGGCCTGGTGGGGATCGCATTCGACCAGATTCGCGTGGCTGGCCAGTCGCAGGTGGCGATAATGCTACGTCAGATCGGGGTTATAGAGCACCTCGCCATCGCTATCCGGCCCCCCGACCGCAGGCGCGCACTGCTCGACCACCTCAACCTGATCGGAGCAGCGGCCGACAGGGGTCTCTCCGACGAAGCAGACCGGCAACGAGTGGCTCAGGCACTCGACAGGGTGGGGGCCGAGCTGCGCGACGTAGGGGTAGTGAGAACGCTATAGTCCTGTATGCCCTGCCAAAAGTCCCGCAGCCCTGGAGGATCATTGAAGTACGTCAGTGTTCGCTCATCCGGGGAGTCGGAGCTGTATACACGAAGAAGGAGTAGCAGTGAGCGCCATGTTTAGAGCGGCCCTGGAGGCGACCGAGGGACAGACTGGCCCAGCCTGGTGGTTCGCTTTCCGAGATGGTGGGCTTCTGGTGCGTTGCGAAGGCGATTTGGCGCGGATACCGTGTCTGACCGATATCTCCGAGCTTGGTTTGCAGCCAGGCCGGCGGCACTACCTGGGAGCGCTCGGCAGCACGGGCTGCTGGGCGGTCGAGCTGGAGGAGGATCAGCCGCTCCCCGAAAACATGGAGCTTGAGCCGCTGCGAGGGCTTTACGGACGGCTGGACGAGGACCTCTTCGCCGTGGCAGGCCGCGCCGTGCAGGTGGTGGAGTGGCGCCGTACTCACCAGTTCTGCGGCCGTTGTGGCGCGCAGACGGAAGACCTTCCGCGGGAACGAGCTACAGTGTGTCCCGTCTGCCGCCTCACGACCTACCCGCGTCTCTCCCCAGCGGTCATCGTGCTCGTGTCACGCGGGGACGAAGAGGTACTCCTGGCTCGCAGCCATCACTTCCCGACGGGGATGTACAGTATCCTCGCGGGCTTCGTTGAGCCGGGGGAGTCGCTGGAAGAGACGGTGGTGCGGGAGATCGGCGAAGAGGCGGGCGTCGAGGTGAGGGACATCCGCTACTGGGGGAGCCAGCCGTGGCCTTACCCGAACTCGCTGATGATCGGCTTCACCGCGACGTACGCGGGCGGGGAGATCAGCCTTGACGAGCGCGAGATCGCGGACGCGGGCTGGTTCAAGAGAGACAACCTGCCGGGTCTGCCCGGTAAACTGAGTATCGCCCGAAAGATGCTCGACTGGTGGGTGCAACAGCAGGCCACGTAGTTGACCTTCCCAGCGCCCCTACCTGGAGAAGGTATCGTATAGCCTCGATAGATTGCGGGAACGCTGATGCGCCTCCATCCCGACCGCTCGGACTGTACACTGTACGCAGATGGTCCGCTGTACGCGCTGACCGCTCGGGCGCAACGATATACAGCAAGGCCAGGAAGGGACCGCGCAAGCGTGATATCTCGATGATCTACGTCCGAGAGTTGCGGAAACACTACACGGTGCATGAGAAGGAGCCGGGTCTCGTCGGGTCTCTGCGCTCGTTCATCCGGCGCAGGACGAAGATCGTGCGCGCGGTGGACGGGGTCTCGTTCGAGATCGCACCCGGAGAGATGCTGGGGTTTCTCGGCCCGAACGGCGCAGGGAAGACTACTACCCTCAAGATGCTCTCGGGCCTGCTGCACCCCACCTCCGGCACTGTTAGCGTTGGCGGGTATACCCCCAAGGAGCGTCGCACACCGTTCCTGAAACACATCACGCTCGTGATGGGGCAGAAGCAGCAGCTTCTGTGGGACCTCCCGGCGCTCGACAGCTTCCTCGTCAACCAGGCCATATACGAGATACCGAACGACGAGTACAAACGGACGATGGCGGAGTTCAGCGAGATACTCGAGCTCGAGGGTATCCTCAAAAAGCAGGTACGCAAGCTTTCTTTGGGCGAGCGGATGAAGTGCGAGCTAGCCGCCGCCCTCCTGCACCGGCCCCGCGTGCTCTTCCTTGACGAGCCAACCATCGGACTCGACGTGAACATGCAGGTACGCATCCGCGAGTTCATAGCGGAGTACAACCGGCGCTACGAGGCCACGGTGATCCTGACGAGCCACTACATGGCGGACGTTACCGCGCTCTGCCAGCGCATCATCGTTATAGACAAAGGCTGCATCATGTTCGATGGCGACCTCTCCGCTCTCATCGAGAGCGCCGCGCCGGGCAAGGTCGTCCGGCTGGAGCTCTCCGCGCCTGTGCCCGACGAGAGACTGCAGGAGTATGGCCGGTTGGAGAGCAGGGACGGACTCAAAGCCGAGATTCTGGTGCCCCGCCACAATACCAGCCAGCTCGCTGCCCGCTTGCTCGCGACCCTGCCCGTCGCGGATGTTACGATAGAGGACCCGCCAATTGAAGAGGTGATCGGCCAGCTCTTCACCGGCGTCCGCGCGCCAGCCGAGGCAGGCGCGGAGCAGCAGGTAGCAGCGAGGTGAGGTCGGCGCTCAACAAGGGCCGGGTGCTCTTCACCGTCTGGTTCGCGCACATGTCCGCGTACCGGGCGGAGATCATCATCTGGATGCTCGCCGGCTCCGTCCCCCTCATCATGATGGCGGTCTGGATAGCCAAGGCACAGGCGAGCGGGGGAGCGACTGGAGGTTTCACGCCCTCGGACTTCGCCGCGTACTTCCTCGCGGCCTGGCTCACCCAGCAGATCATCGTCGCGTGGGTTGCGTGGGAGCTCGATCACCACATCCGCCAGGGCCACCTCTCGCCGAAGCTACTGAGACCCCTCGACCCCTTCTGGGAGTTTTTCATGGGACACGCGTCCGAGCGGTTCGTGCGCCTGCCTTTCATGCTCGTGATACTCTTCGCAGGTCTGATCCTCGTGCCCGGCACGCGGCTCACACCCGACGCGGGCCACGTGCTCGCGTACGCCGCCTGCGCGTCCCTCGCCTTCACCATCCGCTTTCTTATCGCGTACAGCATCGGGCTGCTCGCGTTCTGGTTCGACCAGGCAACCGCGCTGGACGAGTTCTACTATGTCGCGGCCGCGTTCCTGACCGGCACGTTCGCCCCGCTGGAGTTCTACCCACCCTTCATCCAGGCCGCCGTGGAGTGGACCCCGTTCCCGTACCTCGTGTACTATCCGGTGCGCGTGCTGACGGGAGCAGCGGACACACCCGAAATCCTCCGCGTGCTCGGCGTACAGCTCGCCTGGCTCCTCGTGATGACCCTGGTGCGCGCGCTCCTGTGGAAGCAGGGCCTCAAGCGCTACGGAGCTGTCGGCGCATGAGCACAGCAACTACCCCCGTTAGCGGCGACTCGGTGGGTCGCCCCCCACAGCACGCCGCGTCCCATCCGACGGACAGGAGAGCTCTATGAGGTTGCTCCGACGACTCCGTCGCTACCTGCGGGTCGCACTCATCTTCGCCGGGGCGAGCGTCAGCGCACAGCTGGAGTACCGCGCCAACTTCCTCGTGAACCTGTTCGGTTCCCTGCTGCTCGCCGGAGGCTCCCTGCTCGGCCTCACGGTGCTGTACGGCGACGGGCAGCCGCTCGGCGGGTGGAGCTACCGCGAGACCGTCGTGGTCGTCGGCCTCTTCACGTTCGTGCAGGGGTACATCGGCGCCTTCCTCTACCCTAACCTGAACCGTATGAGCGAGGAGGTGCGCCAGGGCACGATGGACTTCACGCTGCTCAAGCCAGTGGACTCGCAGTTCTACCTCTCGACCCGCAACGTCAACCTCTTCCGGCTCACGGATGTTGCCATCGGCGCAGGATTGGTAGTCTGGGCCGCCCGAGGGCTGGAGGGTGTGTCGTTACCTGGGACTCTGCTGGGTGGCGTGCTCGTCATCGCGGCGCTCTGGATTGTGTACTCGGTGTGGTTCATGCTCTCGACAACCGCGTTCTGGTTCGTGAAGGTCGGCAACGTCACCGAGCTGTTCAACGGCCTGTTCCGTGCAGGTCAGTTTCCGGTTACCGCACTGCCGGGATGGGTGCGCTACGTGTTCACGTTCATCGTGCCTGTCGCGTTCGTCACCACCGTCCCGGCCGAGGCGATAACCGGCCGCGCCCGGCCCGGCAGCGTGCTCGCGGCAACCGTGGTAGCGCTCCTTCTTGGCCTCATCTCTCGACGGTTCTGGCACTTCGCCGTCCGCAACTACACGAGCGCAAGCTCATGATGCTCCGCACCGAGCGCCTGTTGCTGCGCGAGTACGAGGCGGAGGACTGGCGCGCTGTGCTCACGTACCAGTCGAAGCCTCGCTACCTGCGATACTACCACTGGACGCACCGGACAGAGGAGGACGCACGTGAGTTCGTGGGTATGTTTCTTCGGCAGCAGAAGGAGGAGCCGCGCACGAGATACCCGTTCGCCATCGTCCTACCGCAGCAGGAGAAGCTGATCGGCAACTGCAACCTCCGCCTGGATGCTCCCGGCGCCCAGACGGCCGAGATCGGCTACGAACTGGACCCGGAGCACTGGGGCAGGGCTACGCGACAGAGGCGGCAAGAGCGATGGTCGCTCTCGGCTTCCAGGAGCTAAAGCTGCACCGTATCGCCGCTAACTGCATAGCCGAGAACACAGGCTCGGCGCGCGCGATGGAGAAGATAGGCATGCGGCGCGAGGGTCGCCTGCGCGAAAGCGAATACTTCAAGGGACGCTGGTGGGACACCCTCCTGTACGCCATCCTCGACCGCGAATGGGCGGCATTACCCGACACAGCACCCTCACAGCTCCGCTGATGTGTTGGCAGACGTGGTCTACAATGTCTCCCCGCTCGCCATTCGATCACCCAGTCCTCGTCCATAACGGACAACGCTGACGACAGCTAACAGGACACCAGCTCTGATATACTTATGTATAAGAAAGAGTAGATGAAACACTAGGAAAACCGTGGGTTTTCGGCGAGAATACTGAGGAAGTTACCGTTATTATGAGCATGCGCATCACTGCCGAGCCCGTAGAAAGGCTCATCGAAGAGTTCTCCCGTCTCCCCGGCATCGGCCCCAAGACAGCCTCTCGCCTGACCTTCTGGCTGCTGCGAGGCGGCGACGAGCAGGCGCGCTCCCTGGCGGACGCCATCCGTGAGTTGAAGGAGAAAACGACTCTCTGCTCGCAGTGCTTCAACATCACGGATACCGATCCCTGCGCCATCTGCTCCAACCCGAACCGCGACCACTCGGTTATATGCGTGGTCGAGGAGCCCCTCAACGTGCTCGCTATCGAGCGGGCGCACGAGTACAGAGGGCTGTACCATGTGCTGCACGGCCGCATAAGCCCGCTGGATGGTCTCACTCCCGAAAAGCTGAAGCTGCAGGAGCTGCGTGCGCGCGTGGGAGCCGGAGGGATAGGCGAAGTCATCATAGCCACGAACCCGACGACGGAGGGCTTCGCCACGGCACACTACATATCGCGCATCCTCTCGCAGTTCCCTGTGAAGGTGACGCGTCTCGCACACGGCCTGCCAATGGGCGGCGACCTTGATTACGCTGACGAGGTCACGATCAGCCGCGCGCTGCAGGGCCGCCAGGAGATTACCGAGCCCAGAAGCGACCAGAACGGCCGCCGATAGTAACTTCTTTGATCTGTACAGACAGATGTAGGGGCGAGACGAGACCTCGCCCGGAGGTGGAGTGCTCCATCCGTGTTGCTGCGAGCAGCCCGCTGGGTCGCCCCTGCCACCGTGGAACGGAGTACCCTGATCGCAGTGCAACAGACTGACTCTCAGCCCGACTCTCATTCTGCCCGCGTCCTCACCGCGGAAGTCGCCTCGGCGGTTGGTCTGCAGGAAGGTCCCGAGGGGGTAGCGCAGGTACTACGGCTCCTCGGAGCTTCCGGCAAGCAGACACTCAAGGAACTCGCCCGTTCCGCGCGACTTCCCGTGCCCGTGCTCGCAGCCGTCCGGCACGAGCTGGAGGCGCGCGGGGTGCTGCTGCGGGAGGGAGGACTTCTTCTCTCCCCTCTGGGTGAGGAGCTTCTGCGACAGCTAGGGGGGCCCTGGGTGCCAGCCGCCTGCCCTACCTGCTCCGGTACGGGCACGGTTGTCCCGGAGCGCTATCATCCGGTGCTCCACGAGCTTGAGCGGCGGTGGGCGAACAGGCCGGAGGTTGACGTTCGTCTGGACCAGAGCTTCGCGCTGCCCGAGAGCAACCTGCGCCGGACCCTCTTCGCGCTCGACCGGGGCGCTCTGCTGGGTCGGCGGGTACTCTTCGTCGGCGACGACGACGCCGGCAGCGTAGCCGTCGCCCTCCTGGCGCGCGAGCTGCGCTCGGAGGTCCATGTCGCCGCCCTCGACATAGATGCCCGAGTGCTCGATTACCTGCGCTCGACCAGCGAGGGGCTGCGCGTGGAGCTGATAGAGCACGATGTTCGTCAACCGCTGCCCGATGCGCTCCGGGGTCGCTATGACACGGTGTTCACCGACCCCCCGTACACCCTACCAGGGCTGGAGCTCTTCCTCTCTCGCGCGCTAGAGGCAACGGGAGGTGTGCGCGGTTCGCAGCTCTTTCTCTCCTTTGGCCACAGACCACCCGGAGAGGCTGTGCGCCTGCTGGACACGCTCTCGCGGCTCGGCCTCGCGCTGGCCGAGCTTCGGCCGGCCTTCAACCGCTACGAGGGTGCGAGCGTTCTCGCTGGCACGAGCGACCTGTACCACCTCGTTGCGACTGAGGGCGCCCAACCCTCTGTTACTGGCGCTCAGGAGGGTGGCATCTATAGCGGCGAGCTACGCCCCCGAAGCAGGGTGTATATTTGTCTGGGGTGCGGCGCGTCCTACACCGTCGGTCCCGGCAAGGAGCTGCAGACAATAGAAGCCCTCAAGGCCGGGGGCTGCTCCCAGTGCGGCGCCCGTCGCTTCAAACAGAACCGGGTTGCGAGCAAGTAAGGACCATCGTTCGAGGGACAGTGTCCGTGGCAACTGTGGTGCGTCCTGTAGCATTACAGGGGACAGAAGTTCCGAACCAAACCACGAGGAGTGAGGGAGGAGCGCACGGTTGCTCAGTCCCTGCTCCTGAGCACTCAGTCCTGGAGTTTGTATGTCATTTCGCCACGTACTGTACGACCTCTGGGTGGAGGACGCTCGAATACTTGAGCGGGTGAAGCCGCTGGAGGAGATGCTGGTCGAAGCCGCGCGCCGGACGGGAGCTAACATCCTGCACTGCCACTTCCACCAGTTCGACCCCCACGGCGTCACGGGGCTGATCCTGATCGCTCAGTCCCACCTCTCCATCCACACCTGGTCCGAGGACTCGTACGCTGCGGTTGACCTCTTTACGTACAGCCACATGGACCCTGACACCGCTGTATCGTACATTCGCGAGTACCTCCACCCTGTGCGGGAGAAGATAACGGACCTGACGCGCGGCGGACTGCCCGTACCGGAGACGGACAGTTAGTACCGGCGAGCCTCGGGCCGGAGTAACCGATGCCATCTCCGCGCCAGAGTGTAGCGAAGCGTCCTGGTAGAGCAGGTAGGGACGTTGCACGCAACGTCTGCGCGCAACCTGCCCCCCCCACTATTGTCTGGTCCTACCGTATCCTGAAGACCTTGCCCTTTGGCACGAACGGAAGGTTATGGTCCTGGGGCAGCAGAAAGGCGTGTTCGCGCCGGACCCGCAGTCGGTCACAGTAGCCGTCCGTTATGATGAGCAGCGGCCCCTTCTCCGGGAAGTCTTTCGCCCGCTCCAACAGGTCTATGCCTGGCTGCAGCACGGTGCCGCCGCGCCCCTTCACCTTCACGGTCTCCACTATCGCCTCTGGGGGCATGTAGCCCTGGTCGTACGTCGCACCGTCGCAGAACACCACTCGCACCGCAGGCACGTCGCGGGAGATGCTGTAGGAGGCGATAGCACCTAGCGCCTTTGCTAGCAGCGTGCGGTCCATTGATCCTGAGGTGTCGAGCACAACGCCGAACGTCCTGCCGTCCTGCGCATCCTCGGCTGGGGCCACGCGCGGGCGGGGAATATCGGGTGTGGCTGACTGACGCCGGCTGGGGCGGGCGTATGAACGTCGGGTATCGAGCGGCGAGAAATGCTCATCGAACCACTCCGCCAACTCCACGTCCCAGGGGATAGGTGGCTGGTCAAGCGCGCGTATCTCCTCAATGAACCCCGCGGGCAGGAACCCGCGCTCTCCCTCCTCGTGGTAGGCAAGGCCCCGGCTCAGGCACCCCCGGTAAAAGGAGTCGAGGTCCACTCCATCTCCGGTCGTCCACCACTCCGGCATGTGCGGATCGAGCATGTCGCTGAGTCCCACGCCGCGCAGCGTAGCCAGCTTCCTGTATCGGCGCATATCTGCGACAATGCGGTCGTATATCCCTTCGGCTGACTCGCCCTTGAGCTCTGGGTCGTAGAGCACTCCCATCTTCGGAAGCTCGCCCACACCCATCTCCACGAGCCAGCTATTGATCACATAATCGCAGCTAACATTCCAGAGGTAAGGATCGCGGCCCTGCCGACGAGCGTCATGACGCAAGCCGACATGCAGAAGCTCGTGCGCCATCACGAAGCGGCACTCGTACTCGTCCATCCCGGCGGCAGGATTCATAAAGATCTCACGCATCTCGAAGTCGACGGCGGCAACAGAGATGCCCATGCGCGCGCAGATGGCTGGGTCCTGGACGATTGTAAAGGCGGCCGCGAGCGAGCCGAGCAAGGGATAGCTGTTGATGAACCACTCGCGTGCCCGCTGTGCCTCCGTCTTATGGTGGTTGTCCGCGCCTAAGTACGCCTCGCGCCCGGCCGCTACACTCACTGCGCTCGTTACCGCATCGGCCAGCCCCTTCCCAAAGCAGGTCTGCCAGCCGAAGTTCGTGTTGGTCCAATAGTCTTCCCTGCGCTCCTCATCTCCTGGAAGCATGTCGTCGGAGTTACTTCCAGCAATACCAACACCTCTGGCCTCCCGCGGAATGCCGCGCTCACGGAACCGCTCGTACAGACGCTCTTCGCTTTGGGCATGGATATCCGGCAATTGTCCAAGATCGAAGGGTGGACTGCCCAGCTTCAGGTCCGCCAGAAACCTTGCGACAAAGAGGTCGCAGGCTGCGGTCCACTCGTGAGGCCGTTCCATCTCCTTTAGGTGCCCGAAACCGAGGTGCAGCAAACAGTGGGCGAGCACGTACACCCATTCCTCTGGCTCGCCCCGCCGGGTAGGGTGGGTATCTATGCGTCCGTGCGTCGCCACCACGGCCCATCCGTCCTCCGGGCACCTGTTGTTCCACTTATCGCGATACACGAACGCGTGTGCTAGCAGGGGAGAAAACATTGGATGCTTATCCAGGATGGCAAGCCCTGCCTCGAAGTTGCGAGTGGCTATGTCCTGCTGGGGCTTCTTGCTCTCGCGCCTGCTACGTGGCACGGGTCTTCTCCACCAGGCGTGGCAGGTCACGCACGACCTCCACCATGAACCAGTCGGGCAGCCCCTCGCCGTCCTGCTTCGCAACCACCATCTGCGCCATCTCAAAGCTGATCTGCGAGAGTTCCTTGATCAACGCCTTGCCTGTATGCGCCAGGTCCCTGTGATTTCCGCTAACCGCCGTCTTGTCTACGGGCAACTCTTTGATTAGGTGGGCACGGAAAGACTGTGACAGAAAGTAGAGGAGATCGCGGTCCTCCGGCGCGTGAGGCCAACCTGTCTCGCCCTTTAGAATGGCAGCGAGCCGATACTTGCTCCGCAGCTGCTTGACAAACGCCTTGAACTGACCCGCGTGGTGAGGCGAGAGGCACCCGAAGGCGAGCGCCTCCAGGTACTCGTCGGTCAGGCCGTCTGTGTAGCTGCGCAGGGCATCGCTTAGCATATGCCATGAGCGGGGCGTCGAGAATGGCTCCTCATGCTTTGGCGGTTGGCTCCACAGGTGGTCGGGACGTGTCTGTACGTACTCGATCACCAGTTCGTGCACACCTGTGCTGTGTGCCCACTCCAACCAGTCCCGGTGGCTGACCTTCAGGTGAACATGTACCATCCGGTTTAGCAGCGCCGAGGACATAGGCTTGACTATCGCGCTGTCCTGCGCCCGGTTGCCTGCTCCGATTACGATCGAACCCTCGGGCAGGTGGTACTCACCGATCCTGCGCTCGTGGATCAGGCTGTAGAACGCCTTCTGGACCTCGTGAGAGCACGCATTCAGCTCGTCCAGGAACAGGCAGTACGGCTCGGAGCGTGCTATCATCCGAGGCGGGCAGAACTGGCTCGTACCGTCCACGATTTGAGGCACGCCAATGATGTCCTCGGGCGCGAGCTGGGAACCGAGCAGGCTAACGCAAGGCAGGCCGACCTGTGAGGCGAACTCGGCGACGAGCGACGACTTGCCGATGCCGGGCGGCCCCCATATGAACACCGGCCGTACCGGCGCGACGTTGAGCAGGAAGTCCGCAAGCTGCTTCTGTGTAACTGTTACCGGTGAGTTCAAACTCCGTCGTAGTCCTTCTAGCTAGTCCTGCAGCGGAGGGCCAGGTGGCTAAGCGTGGACACAGGCACAT
>JADDPP010000264.1 GCA_016781845.1 Rubrobacter sp. | reverse complement strand
CACCAACCCCCCCTTATGTTATGGTGGAACCGATGGTCCCCGTGCCCGCCCTGTCGCCTCAGCCTGAGTACATGCCTCAAGGGGACAACGCGAGCTGGACCGCTGTACCTCTCCCAACTCTCTGCGCTCTCTGCACGCCCTGCGGTGGTTCTCGCGTCGCAATCCGGGTGCCCGCGCTATCACCGCAGTCGTACCGCAGGGGGGGTGTGCGATGCTCAGGACGTGACCTGGGGCTAAAGCACAACCCCGGCGGGAACTGCGCTATCACAGAGCCCGGCCGGGGCAGGGTAAACGATTATGGGGAAAAGACTAGGCGGTCGCGCGCTTCGCAAGCGTGCGCAGGCAACGGGTGCAGATGTTCATCTTCACCATCTCGCCGTTCTTGAATACCAGCTGCCTGTGAACGTTCGGCTTGAAAACCCGGTTCGTCTTGGGCGCCCGGCGGAACCACTTGCCGGAGTGCTGATGCTGGATGCTGCGCCCGAACTGCGTGGTCTTGCCGCACTCTTCACACCTTGCCACGGTGTACCTCCAAACTAATTTGTGTGATATAGCCCTGTTACAGTATCATGTGCCGGACGCTCGGCAGCGTCCCCCTACTCCGCGCCAAAGGCAATCCGTGGCACGCGGCGTGAAACGTAGGCTTTTTAGTTTAACACAAAGAGTCGGAACGGGGCAAACAGCGCTTCCTGCCCGCACGTACCTTGAAGGGGGATAGATGCAGACCGAGATGCCGCGCTACGAGATTGACATCACGGCGTGGAACACGGATACGTTCCTGCAGGTCGTGCGGGCGGCGGCCGCGTGGCTCGACCGCCACCGAGAGCGGATCAACGCCCTCAACGTCTTCCCCGTGCCCGATGGCGACACGGGCGACAACATGATGCTCACTCTGCGCGGAGCGCTCAGGGCGCTGGAGTCGAAGGAGCCTGCCTCCCTCGCCGACGCGTGTGACGCGCTCGCTGATGGCGCGCTACAGGGCTCGCGGGGCAACTCAGGCGTTATCCTCTCGCAGATGCTTGCGGGCCTCGCTTCCGCGCTGCGCGATGCGGAGCGCGTCACGCCCCAGGTACTGGCAGCCGCCTTTCTGCGCGCGGCCGAGGAAGGCTTCAAGGCGCACTCCGAGCCTGTTGAGGGCACGATGATGACGGTGATGCGCGATGTGGCGCACAAGGCTGCCGAGCTCTCCGGCAAGCAGATGCCGCTCGCGGAGTTCCTGCAGGCCGTGCTCGAGGCCGCCCGCGAGAGCGTCGTGCGTACCCAGACCCTCCTGCCGCGCCTCCAACAGGCGGGTGTGGTGGACGCTGGGGGTGAGGGCATCGCCGTTCTGTTCGAGGGCGTCGTGCGCTTCCTCGCCGGTGAGCCAGTTGACGCTGTGGCGGTCGTGGCCGCCGCTCACGCCGCCAACCTCGAAGACCTGGACCTCTCGGAGGAGGACCGGTTCGGCTACTGCACCAACTTCCTTCTGAAGGGTGAGGACATAGACGTGGATGCGTTCCGCGACATGGTCCTCAGCCTCGGCAGGTCTGCGCTCGTTGTCGGCAACTCACGCTCCGTCAAGGTACACGTCCACACGGAGCAGCCAGGCGAGATCCTCAGCAACGCGCTCCGGCTCGGCACGCTGCATCAGCTCAAGCTCGACAACATGGACGACCAGTACCAGGAGCTCCGCGAGCAGAAGCGGCCCGACGCTCCGGCCCAGCCCGTTGCCACCGCGCTCGTCGCTGTAGTCGCGGGCGATGGCTTCCGGCGCCTCTTCGAGAACGACTTTCATGCCACCGTAGTCGCGGGTGGCCAGAGCATGAACCCGAGCACGGGCGAGCTGCTCGATGCCATCAACAAGGCGCCGAGCGACTCGGTGGTGGTGCTACCGAACAACCCCAACGTTATAATGAGCGCGCAGAAGGCGGCGCAGAGTTCAGGCAAGCGCGTAACCGTGTTGCCGACCCGAAGCGCGCCCGTGGGGGTGGCCGCGGCTCTGCAGTACAGGCCGGACGCAGAAATGGACCAGAATCTCGCGGCTATGCAGGCCGTTGTATGTGACGTAACGTACGTCGAGCTAACGCGGGCGGTGCGTGACGCGCAGGTGGAGGGCGTGAGCGTGCGGCGGGGAGAGTACATCGGTCTTGTGGATGACAAGCTCGTAGCCTCCGCTCTGAGGTTCGTGGAGGCGGCGGTGACGACGCTGGAGATAGCGGGCGCCGCCGAGCGCGAGCTGTTGACCCTCTACACCGGTGAGGAGGCCTCCCCGGAGGAGATGGACGCGGTGAGGCGTGTGGTGGAGGAGCGGTGGCCCGACCTGGAGGTTGCGACGTATCACGGCGGCCAGCCGCACTACGCCCTCGTCGCCTCGCTGGAGTAACATACTTACCCAGAGTTCGGGGGGGCGGATGGAGGGGCTAGATTACGCATCTACGTGTGGCATCACGCCCGGACTGGGGTTGTGCGCGAGCGGACGTGATGACTCGCGTCCCTGCAGGCAGGTGTGAATCCCCGTTACATTCGTTTGAGGCAGTGGGAGCGGTAGTAGCATGGCATCTGTAAAGGTCATAACCGACAGCACATCAGACCTGCCTGGAGAGATGGTGGAACGGCTCGGCATATCCGTCGTGCCCCTCAACGTTCATTTCGGGGATGAGACCTTTCTCGACGGCGTGGAGATGACGAGCGACGAGTTCCTGCAGCGCCTCTCCACCGCGCGGCAGATGCCGCGCACGAGCCAGCCTTCCCCGGAGGCTTTCCGCAGGAGCTACGCTGATGCCGCCGCGGCTGGCGCTGATGGCATCCTCTGCATCACGATAAGCAGCAAGCTGAGCGGCACGTACAACTCCGCCCTCCTCGGCGCGCGCGACTTCCCCCTGCCCGTGCGGGTGCTCGACAGCGGCTCCGCGTCTATGGGTATCGGCTTTCCAGCCCAGGCCGCCGCCGAGGCCGCCAGCTCCGGCGCTTCCCTGGACGAGGTGGAGCGCATCGCGCGGGATGTCATCGGCCGCACCGACATCCTGTTCTACGTTGACACGCTGGAGTACCTGCAGCGCAACGGGCGCATCGGCAGGGCCGCGAGCCTCGTGGGATCTATCCTCAACGTCAAGCCCGTGCTAACCGTAGCGGAGGGCGAGGTGGAGCAGTACCAGCGCACGCGCACGCGCGGCAAGGCGATCCAGGCGCTGCTGGACTGGACCCGCCAGAAGCCGCGCGAGCGGCTCTCCGTGATGTGGAGCGAGAACGAAGGGGACCTCAACCGCTTGCTCGAAGGCCTGAGTGAGAGCTTCCCGCGGGAGCAGATCGTCCTCGTGCGGTACGGCCCTGTCCTCGGCGCGCACGTTGGTCCGGGCGCGATGGGCGTGATAGCGGTGGACACACCCGGCGGCGATGGATCTCGATAGGGCGCTCGCCAGCCTCGGCAACATCCTGAAGCTTGAGGAGCGCCGCGGCTACAACAACCGCGCGGTGATGGGCGGGATCGAGGCTTTCCTCTCCCGCACGCTTCTGCCCGCGCTCGACGGCAACGGCAGCAGCCAGCAGGCCGTGCTGATCTCACGCATCGCGGAGGAGTTGGGCGGGTATTCCGGCCTGCCCCCGGAGCAACGCGCAGGGAAGATACGCGCCGCCCTTCAGGTGCTCCAGAACGGCGCCAGCGGGGCGAGGAAGACGCCTCCCACCGATATTCAGCCGGAGGTGCGACTGAAGCAGGCGCCCTCGGGGGACGTGCCGGGTCTGGATGAGCCGATAGTCTCCCTGCCCGGTGTTGGCGCGAGGCGGCAGGGGCTCTTCGAGAAGCTGGGGATACTGACCGTGCGGGACGCGCTGGAGTTTTATCCGAGGGACTACCACGACCGCTCCACTCTACGCACCATCTCCGAGCTTCAGTACGGCGCGAAGGAGACGTTCGTCGCGGAGATAAAGAAGGTCACGCAGCGGCGGCTGCGTGGTTCGGTCATCCTGCTCACCGCCGTCCTCGGCGACCACACCGGCGCGATCGAGGCCACCTGGTTCTCCCGCAACTACGTGCCCCGTGAGATCGAGGCGGGCCGCGAGATGATCTTCACAGGCAAGATCGGCCAGTACCACGGCAAGCTGAAGGTGGAGGGTGCTGAGTACGAGGACCTCGAGCGCGGCCTGCTCCACTCGGGCCGCATCGTGCCTATCTACCGTAGCACGGAGAGCCTCAGTGGCAAGCTGCTCCGCCGCGTCCTGCACGATGTCGTTGCGTACCACGCCCCGCGGATGGAGGAGTATCTGCCCGACTGGCTTCTGGACCGTGCCGGCCTCATGAGCTACTCCGACGCGCTCTCCGAGATACACTTTCCCACCTCGTGGGACGGTCTCGAAGCCGCCCGGCGCAGGCTCGGCTTCGGGGAGCTGCTTGAGATGCAGCTCGGCGCGCTCATGAAGCAGAAGGCGCGCAAGGGCCAGGCGGGCGGCGTGCGCATCTGTGCCGACCACCCGGACATTGACATCTTCCTGAGCAGCCTCCCATTCCGCCTCACGGGGGCGCAGCAGCGAGTCATCAACGAGGTGCTGGGGGACATAGGCTCCGAGTCCCCAATGCTTCGGATGCTTCAGGGTGATGTCGGTTCCGGCAAGACGGTAGTCGCAGCCGCAGCCCTCATCGCCGCTGCTGCCGCAGGCTACCAGGGCGCGCTCATGGCCCCCACGGAGATTCTAGCCGAGCAGCACTACCGCAGCCTGTCGCGTCTCTTCGCCACGATGGAGGAGCACGCACCGAAGGTCGCGCTGCTCACGGGTAGCCTCAAGGGCAAGGCGCGGACAGCTGTGTACGAGGGAGTGGCCTCGGGGGAGACCAACATTGTAGTGGGCACGCACGCCGTAATACAGCAGGCGGTGGAGTTCAGGGACCTCGCTCTGGCGGTGGTGGATGAGCAGCACCGCTTCGGCGTGGAACAGCGTGCCGCCCTCCAGGCGAAGGCGCGCACCACCCCCCACCTGCTCGTAATGACTGCCACACCCATCCCCCGCAGCCTTGCGCTCACAGCATACGGCGACCTCGACCTCTCGATAATAGACGAGATGCCCCCCGGCCGCCAGACCATCGAGACGAGGGCGTACGGTCCCGAGGAGCGGTCGCAGGCGTACGCGCTCCTGCACGAGGAGGTATCGTCAGGACGACAGGCGTTCGTCATCTGCCCTCTCGTCGAAGAGTCCGACAAGGTGGAGGCGCGGGCCGCCGTCGCGGAGTACGAGCGCCTGCAGGGCGACGTCTTTCCTGACCTGCGCCTCGGCCTCCTGCACGGCCGTATGAAGCCCGCGGAGAAGGAGGCCGTGATGGAAGCCTTTCGAGACCGCGAGCTGGACGTGCTTGTCTCTACCTCCGTCGTGGAGGTCGGCATAGACGTGCCGAACGCGACCGTGATGCTTGTGGAGGGCGCGGACCGCTTCGGACTCGCGCAGCTGCACCAGTTCAGGGGCCGGGTGGGCCGTGGCTCCGCGCGCTCGTACTGCCTCCTGCTCGCGGACTCACCGGGCGAGGAGGGCCGCAAGCGTCTGGAGATAGTGGAGCAGAGCACGGACGGCTTCTACCTGGCGGAGCAGGACCTGCTCATGCGCGGCCCCGGCGAGTTCTACGGCGTCCGCCAGTCGGGCGCGCTCAACCTCAAAGTTGCCAGCCTCGCTGACCTCGGCCTCCTCGAAGAGACCCGCAACCTCGCGGCGCACATGTTGAGCGACGACCCGCAGCTCGAAAGCTATCCTGCACTCGCTGACCGCGTCTCCCAGCGCATGCGCTCGCTCGCCGAGGCGAACTGAGTCATGGCTGTTGGGGTGAGACATTGCGCAGACGTTGCCCACAGACGTTACGTGCAACGTCTCTACAGCTGCGAACACCCGTGCCATCGTTGACGTTGTACGTTGCCTGCCACGCACGGGGAGTGATGGTATCACGAGCAGAGTATGGCGGCTGTGGTACCATGTTTTAGCGCAGACGCATGCAGTTAGGCAATCTATTTGGGTGGGTGAGGCCGAAGTTTGGACGTGCGTTGCGGGCAGTGAGGTAGCATTGAGAGTAACTGGCGGGGAGCTGCGGGGCCATACTTTGAAGTCGCCCACGGGCAGGCAGACGCGCCCGATGTCCGACCGGCTGAAGCTCGCGCTCTTCTCCATGCTGGCGGCCCAGGACCAACCACGGGGCCGCGTGCTCGACCTGTATGCCGGCACGGGCGCATTGGGGATAGAGGCTCTCTCAAGGGGCGCGGAGCGCTCCGACTTTGTGGAGCAGAACGCCGGGATGTGCGGTGTCATCCGCGACAACCTCGCGCACACAAAGCTCACCGGCAGGGGAGCCGTCCACAGGCAGAGCGTCTCTTCATATATCGCCCACCCCCCGGTCGAGCCATACGACCTGATAATCATGGACCCGCCGTACCCCGACCCCGATATCTCAGCCACGGTCCAGGCGGTCGGCGAGAGCGGTCTGCTGGCCCCCGATGGTCTGCTGGTGCTCGGTCACTCCTCCCGCCGGGAGTTCGAGGAGCGCCTCGGTCCACTCGTCCTCGACAGAAAGCGCTGCCACGGCGACTCCTGTATCAGCTTCTATGTGCCAGGGAGGTTCAACTCCGAGGACACGGAGACCACAGAGGGTTAGTAATCGCTAATGCCTCGATGCCCTCTGTGGTGACAGCCCCTCATCCGCATGCCCACCGCCGCCACATACGGTAAAATGCCCGCAGCCAAATACGAGGCGCGAAGAGATAGCGCCTTATACGGGGAGATTGCAGTGAAGATATATGCCTTGCTCGAGCAGCTCGAGCAGCTTGCAAATGATTCTCGCAAAGGCAGGCTGCGCTTCGGCAACAGGATAATGGTGGACGAAGATGAGCTGCTCGACCTGATTGACCAGATGCGCGCCACCATACCGGAGGAGATACGGCAGTCGAACAAGATGCTCACTGAGCGCGAGCGCATCCTCACCACTGCCCAGTCGGAGGCCGAGCGCCTCAGGCAGCAGGCGGAGGCAGATGCCACGCGGATCGTGGACGAGGAGAAGCTACTCGCCGAGGCGCGAGAGCGGGCCGATGCCATACTCACTGAGGCGAACGAGACCGCGGCCGTGGTGCGCAAAGGGGCGGATGAGTACGCCGCCGAGGTGCTCCGAAGCCTTGAGCAGATGCTCGGCAGCGCTATGGGCCATATCCGCAACGGCCTCTCCGAGCTCGAAAAGGATCGCAGGCCATAGCCGATGCCTCACCCCCATTTGTGTCCGCCCCAAAAGAGGACACCTCGCGCGCACGTAGCCCCGCTGCGTCTCCGCGTCGAGCCACCCCTCCAGCCCGAACGGGAGAGCTGATGAGCCCCGACATGTACACCCCCACCTTGGCCAGCGAGACCCGCCGCCGTTTCGCGTTCCAAGCCACGGATCAGGCCGGAGCGAGACAGTGGCAGCGGGAGTTCCGCGCTGAGCTGGAGAACATGCTCGGCCTGCACCACATCGAGGAGCGCGGCCCTGCCCCGCTCACTGCGCGGATGCTCTCCTCTGAACAACTCCCTGGCCACATTCGCGAGGAATGGACGCTGGAGACGGAGCCGGGTTTCCACGTGGGCTTCTATCTGCTGCGACCCCTCGCCGCCGCCGGTCGCAATCCACTCGTTATCACCCCGCACGGCCACGGGGGGCAGGCCCGGCGCGAGTACGTGGGACTGTACGCCTCGGACGCCGACAGAGCTCGCATCGAGGCGGAGGAGCTTGATGTCGCGCTTCAGGCCGTTCAGGAGGGCTACATCGCGCTCGCACCCGACATGCGCGCGTTCGCCAACCTGCGGCTGCCCGAGGACATTCAGGATGGCATGGACAACTCCTGCCGGACCCTCGCCATGCGTGCGCTGCTATTCGGCCGCACCCTGCTCGGCGAGCGCGTGTGGGATGTCCGTCGCCTCATTGACTGGGCAGTGCAGAGGGACGACGTAGACCCGAATGCTATCGTCATCACCGGTAACTCCGGCGGCGGCACAGTTACTCTGTTCACGGGAGCAACCGATGAGCGCGTCCGGGTGTGCGTCCCGGTGTGCTACTTCTGCACCTTCGAAGCCTCCATAGGCTCCATCAAACACTGCGAGTGCAACTACGTCCCACGGATGCTCCAGTCCGCCGAGATGTACGATGTGGCGGCCCTCGTTGCGCCCCGTCCCTTCCTTGCCGTCAACGGCGCGCAGGACCCCATCTTCCCCATCCAGGCTACACGTGATAGCTTCGCACGCCTGCGGGACGCCTACCGGGTGTGGGGCTGCCAGGACAGCTGCAAGCTGGGTGTCGGCGAGGATGGCCACCGCTACTACAAGCGCCTCGTCTGGCCGTTCGTCCGCGAGGCTCTTGCGGGATGACTGCAAGCGTCTCCCCCCGTGGCGGTCCAACTCCTGCTTGTCTATGTATAGCCAGGGCTTGTGGCTGGAAATCCACCCCGGACTCCCACTGCCAGCCCCCTGATGTGGCGTCGCGACACAACTCGGCTTGACGCTTATCCGACGCAAAACGTACAATTAATACTTGGACGAGACGCTTTTCGAGGATATGATGGCACCTGAAACATACAACGACCTTGCATTCAACGTGGCGGGACTTCTCAAGGAGACTGTTGGGGCGACACGCACCCACGAGCTGCAGCTGCCGGAGCTCCCGCTTGACGAGAATGCGATGGCATCGAACCTTCATGGCGAGGCGAGGCTGCTGCGTATCAGGACCGGCGTACTCGTCGAGGGGACGGTTGAGGCGGACGTTACACTCGAGTGTTCTCGCTGCCTGATCGGTTTCAGCGAGCCGATCGAAGGCTCGCTGGAAGAAGAGTACCGGCCCCTTGCGGATATGATTACCGGGATCCCCATTGGGCTGCAGGAGGGAGAGACCGAGGACGACTTCTCGCGGATCAGTGAAGGCAACATCCTCGACCTCACCGAGCTTGTGCGTCAGTCCATACTCGTAGCCGTGCCGGTTAACCCGCTGCACAGTCCCGACTGCGCGGGGCTCTGCCCGGAGTGCGGCGCCGACCTCAACGTCGAGGATTGTGGTCACACGCGCGAGTCCGGTGATCCACGTCTGGCTGGTCTCGCGTCACTCCTCGACAAGCTCGACTAGCAACGAGTGGCCGACAACGTACCAGCACCACTCATCGCTCATTACTCATTATCAGGAGAAGAAAATGGGAGCACTACCTAAGTCACGGATATCAAAGGCGCGGCAGGGGCGGCGGCGGTCTCAGGACCAGCTTGCTATGGTGAGCCTCCACGACTGCCCACGGTGTGGGGAGAAGAAGCGCACGCATCACGTCTGCCCTAACTGCGGCACGTACAACGGCATCGCCGTTATCAAGCCGCGCAACCGCGGCGAGTAATAGACGTACCTCAAACAGGCTGATCTATGCACGGGCGCGAGGAATCGCGCCCATGCAAGCGTTTGAGGCTATCGGGCGCAATACACTGCGTCCCTGTAAGTTGACAGACACCAGAGCCCGCCGAATGGTCTGGGCGAACGGACGGTACATCCGGGAGAGAGAATGCCGAGACACGCAGCGGTGACGGGCTGGGGGCACTACGCACCCGAGAAGGTCCTGACAAACAGGGACCTGGAAGGGATGCTTGACACAAGCGACGAGTGGATTCGCACCCGCACCGGCATCTGCGAGCGCCGGATAGCCGCTCACGACGAGACCACGTCCACTATGTGCGCCATCGCCGCGCAGCGCGCGCTCGACAAGGCCCACATGGCGGCGATAGACCTCGACCTCATCATCTGCGCCACCACGACCCCCGACACCCTCATGCCCGCGACCGCGTGTCTCGTACAGGACAGCATCGGCGCGGCGAACGCGGGCGCGTTCGACCTGAACACGGCTTGTACGGGCTTTGTGTACGGGCTTGTAATGGCCTCGCAATTCATCCAGTCAGGCGCGTACGACCGGGTGCTCGTGGTCGGCGGCGAGACGCTGAGCCGGTTCCTGAACTGGCAGGACCGCACTACCTGCATCCTCTTCGGCGATGGTGCGGGCGCTGTGGTGCTCGAGGCTACAGAGGATGAGTCTGGCCTGTTGAGCTTCGTGCTGGGCTCGCAGGGCAGTGGTGGTCCGCTGCTCACCATCGCGGGCGGCGGGGCGGCGAAACCCGCAAGTCCGGAAACCGTTGCGGCGGGAGACCACTACCTCTATATGCGCGGCAACGAGATATTCAAGTTCGCGGTGCGCTCCATGGTTCAGGCTGCTGGCGAAGCTCTCACCAAAGCGGGCCTGACACAGGAAGATGTCCGGGTTGTCGTGCCCCACCAGGCTAACGTGCGTATCTTGCGAGCCACACAGGAGGCTCTGGGCCTGCCGTGGGAGAGCGTGTTCGTGAACGTTGACCGCTACGGCAATACCTCGGCGGCATCCGTCGGCATCGCTCTCTCGGAGTGTGCGGACCTGGGCATGCTCCGGCCCGGCGATAACCTGCTCTTTATCGCCTTTGGCGGTGGGCTCACGTGGGCATCGGCAGTGATGCGTTGGGCCGACGTGGACGCCATAGTCGCGGCGCGCGAGGAAAGCCCGAATGTCATCTAACGTCGCCACGGCGTACCTGTTCCCTGGCCAGGGTTCCCAGAGCGTCGGCATGGGCCGGGATCTCGCCGCTGAGACGGACGCACGCGCCCTTTGGGAAGAGGCAGACGATACTCTTGGCTACTCGCTGAGCAAGATCGCGTGGGAAGGCCCGGATGCGGAGCTCCAGCGCACCGAGAACGCACAGCCCGCACTGCTCGTCGCGAGCCTCGCTACGCTGCGCGTGCTTGCGTCGCGTGTGGTGCTCAGCGATGCCCCAGCATACGTGGCGGGCCATAGCCTTGGCGAGTACACCGCGCTCGTCGCGGCAGGAAGCCTCACGTTTGCGGATGCCCTCCGACTCGTGCGCCTGCGCGGAGAGCTGATGGCCGCGGAGGGCGACCGGGTGGGGGGCGCTATGGCCGCGGTGATGGGGCTCTCTGCGGACTTGGTAGGCTCCATCTCGGAGGAGGAGGGCGTGGATGTCGCAAACCGCAACAGTCCGGAGCAGACGGTCGTAAGCGGTGAGGTGGGGGCAGTCGCGCGCGTGGTGGAGCGCCTGCGGGGGGCGGGCGCGCGGCGCGTCGTTCCTCTCCCTGTCAGCGGCGCGTTCCACTCCAGGCTGATGCGGCCCCTTGCCGACAGGTTCGCCCAGGCAGTCGCGGACGTGTCTCTATCTTCCCCACGCATCCTTGTTATAAGCAATGTGAGCGCTCAACCCTTGCGCGACGAGGCCGAGATACGCCGCGAGCTCGTAGAGCAGTTGTACTCACCCGTCGAGTGGGTCCGTACGTTGGAGTACCTGCACACTCACGGCGTCACCCGATATATAGAGGTCGGCCCCGGCAAGGTGCTTACGGGGCTTGTCCGGCGCACGCTGCCGGGCGCCGAGGCCATAGCGTCCGACTCGCTGCTGCCGGCGGCGGTGGGCTAGAATAAGCTGATGTTCAACAAGATTCTCATTGCGAACCGGGGCGAGATTGCCGTCCGTATCGTCCGCGCCTGCCACGAGCTGGGAGTGCGCAGCGTCGTCACATACTCCGAAGCCGACCGCGATTCCCTCGCGGTACGTCTCGCCGACGAGGCAGTATGCATTGGGCCCGCACCTTCCGCGCGCTCATACCTCAACATCCCCTCGGTCATCAGTGCCGCCACGATAACAGGCTGCGACGCGCTTCACCCTGGCTACGGCTTCCTCGCGGAGAACACATACCTGAGCGAGATCTGCGAGCGGGTGGGCGTTACGTTCATAGGCCCGCCACGTAACGTGATCGAGTCTATGAGTGACAAGGCAACGGCGCGCCGGGTGATGCGCGATGCGGGCGTGCCCATCATCCCCGGTACTGAGGACCCCCTGCCGAACGTCGAGCGCGCATCACGAGCGGCGCGCGACATCGGCTACCCTGTCATCCTGAAGGCGGCCGCCGGGGGCGGTGGGCGCGGCATGCGCGTGGTGCGAGCCCCAGAGGAGTTAGCCGGCGCATTTGCCGTTGCGAGCGCGGAGGCGGACGCGGCGTTCGGGGACGGGCGAATGTACATGGAGAAGTTCCTGGAGCGCCCGCGCCACATCGAGGTGCAGATGCTGGGCGACAAGCACGGACGCATAATACATCTCGGCGAGCGCGACTGCTCGCTCCAGCGACGCCACCAGAAGCTGCTCGAGGAGTCGCCCGCTCCGAACCTTTCCAGCAGGACTCGCGATGCGATAGCGAAGGCGGCGGTGCGGGGCGCGAAGCACATGCGTTTTCATAACGTCGGCACGTTCGAGTTCCTGCTTGACGGCACGGATCGTGACCGTTTCTATTTCGTGGAGATGAACACCCGTATACAGGTCGAGCACCCAGTCACCGAGCTTGTCACCGGCCTCGACCTCATAAAGTGGCAGATACGCCTCGCGGCGGGCGAAGCGCTCACCCTCGACCAGCGCGACGTGCGCTTCACGGGACACGCCATCGAGTGCCGCATCATCGCGGAGGACACGGAGCGGGACTTCATGCCTACCGGTGGCACGGTTGACGTTTACCTGCCGCCCGGCGGTCCGGGAGTCCGTGTAGACTCCCATGTTTACGCGGGCTATACCGTGCCCACGCATTACGACTCCCTGCTCGCGAAGTTCCTCGCCTGGGGCCAGACGCGGGAAGAGGCGGTGGGGCGGATGGCGCGCGCGCTCGACGAAGCGGTGCTGACTGGCTTGCCCACCTCTATCCCGTTCCATCGCCGCGTGTTGCAGGACCCGGAGTTCCGTGCGGGCGAAGTGCATACCGGCTTTCTGGAGAGCCGCATGCAGCCCGTTCTGGCGGAGGCTTCGTGATGAGTGGTGACGGCGGAGAGAGGCGTATCGCCAGCAACTCCTCATCGTCCTGGGCGTCGCAGCGCCATCAGGCGCGCGAGCTCGCGCTGCAAGTCCTCTTCGAGGCGGATTTCAGCGGCAAAGCCGTGGACGCGATACTCGAGCGGCGGATAGCGGAGGAGCCGCGGACGCCCCCGGTAGCCTCGTATGCCAGAGAGCTCGCATTCGGCGTGCGAGAACGCCAGGCGGAGTACGACGAGACGATAGCGCGCCTCGCGCCCACGTGGCCGCTGGAGCAGATGGCTCGGATTGACCGCAACATACTGCGCCTCGCGATGTACGAGATGCTGCACAGCCCCCAGGTGCCCATGCGCGCCGCGATCAACGAGGCCGTGGAGCTCGCGAAGCAGTTCGGCAGCGAGGCATCGCGGCGCTTCATCAACGGCGTGCTCGGAACTGTCGCTGCTGCGCATCGCAACGCCTCGCCGGAAGACCCGCTGGATGGGCAGGACGCCCGACCGGAAGAGCCACGCGACGTAGCCGACCCCGATGGCCAGCGGCCTGCTGTTGCGCCGGGCGAGCAGTAAGAGTATCATCATTCGTGTTAGCCGGGCACTCACCACATCAACAGCCCGGCCAGACAAGTAAGTACATATACGGAGGGATTAGTGGACGACCAGTACGCCAAGCTCAAGACCATGGTAGCCGACCGCCTGCATGTTCCGGAGGACCAGATCGCGCCGGAGTCCTCGTTCGTGGAGGACCTCAAAGCGGACTCGCTCGAGGTCGTTGAGCTCATCATGGCGCTCGAAGACGAGTTCGGGCTCAGCATACCCGACGAGGATGCCGAGCAGATAGTCACCGTGCAGGACGCGGTGGACTACATACAGCAGCACCAGCAGTAGAACTGGCGCTGACCAGGGTCAGGTGGTGCGCCCGTAGTGAGGATAGAAGCCGCGGGCGTGCAGGGGGCGAGGCATGTGCTTCGCCCCCTGCCGACCTCTAGTGCTCTCACAGTGCAGAGCGGGTATAACTCAGAGTCCCACTTTAAGCATCCAGTGAGTTGAAAAGGGCGCCGGCGAGGGAGTAACCACAGTCCTTCCGAGTATGCCTACGACCGTGATAGTTGAGGCTCCAGGGGAGATATAGCTACCCCGGCTGCCCCTCCCGGAAAGGGCCTCTTACCCCATAGGTCACAAGTTAAGGGATTGAGGGAGTAG
>JADDPP010000491.1 GCA_016781845.1 Rubrobacter sp. | reverse complement strand
CTTGAGTATCTGCGCCACCTATATGACGGTTTGGTATAACCTGCTCCCATGCCGACCTTGCAATCGCCCTGCTACCCCCCGTGCGGAGGCACACGACGTACAGCCGGACCGGCACAGGTCATGCCGAGCGTCGCGCCTCGTCAACCAGCCAGCGCAGTTCCTGGGCGAGTTCGCCACGCAGTTCCCGCTGCGACATGGACACCGCTACAGCGCCCGAGGCGAGCGCATCACGCACAGCAGCGCCTTCCACGCTCGACAGACGCACGATCACGTCCGGACCATCCGAGACCAGCACCTCAAGACCGGAAGGAACCCGCACGAGGTCGGGACGCAGAGGGAGCACCTCCGATAGACCCGCCTCATCCTCCACCTCAGCGATGGTAGCGACGTCGGCAGCCTCGCATACAGCCGCTATCTCGGAGTCCAGCGGCGCGGCCACGACGAAATCAGCGCCTGCCTCCACCGCCGCCCACGCCTGCTGAGCTGTCCGGACACCGCCCACGCCCCTCACCACCCCTGTCTGCTCGCGCCCGATCGCCCTGATGACCTCTGCATCCTCGCCTACCTCCGCCTCCACTGCCCAGACCTGGGCCTCCACGGCGGTGCGAACGGCCGCCGTAATCTTCTGCCAGTCACCTCGGTCGAGTATCAGGATGATACCGGGCGTCTTTCAGGCGGGCTATCGTCTCGGCTCTCTGCATTCAAATGCCTACAGCGACGACACGAACTGTTCGAGCTTCGCCGGAGCGCCAGCGGTGGGCTGCCCGTGGCCGCTGACTGCGGTGTGGAACGAACAGTTCCGAAGCTTTTCTATGGACTCTCGCGACCGCACCCTGTCCTGCGTGAAGAATGGCGGCGTCTCGCGGAACTTCTCGCCCGTGACGAACGCATCCCCCGCGAAGAGCACACCGCCTTGCAGCAGGCACACATGGCCCGGTGTGTGGCCGGGCGTGTGTACGACCTGAATATCTCCCTCCAGTAGCTGTCCGTCCTCGATCGGCAACACCGGCCAGGGTGGGCCGTAGCGCATGCGCGAGCTCATGAGGCCGTTCACCGCGCGCGCGACGAGCGGCCCGGAGTGCTTCTCCCCGAGCAGGTAGGGCACGTCCAGCGGGTGCAGGTACACCCTCATCCCCGACACTCGCCGCAGCGCCTGAGCGTTGCCGATGTGGTCGAGATGGTAATGCGTGAGTATCAGCCTGCGCAGCTCGTGCAGGCCCACGCCCAGCTTCAAGAGCTCTTCCGCTACCTTGCCCACTCGCCCCGGCACGCTGGTATCAATGAGCGTGGGTACTGGCTCCCTGATGAAGAAGCAGTTGCTCGCCCGCGAAACTCCAAGCTGGTACACACCCGACGCTATCTCCATCCCGCCCTCCTGCTGGTACACAGACACCCTGTCGCAAGAAAATGACCGGGAAGCGGCGCAAGCCCCACTAACCCCACGTGTATAATGAGTCTCGTCACCAGTAAACCTGTACCCGCGTCTTACAGAAGGAGACTCCCCATGCTGCAGTTGTACGACACCCTCTCCGGCCAGCCCAAACCTTTGGAGTCAGGGCTGGCTGTCAGTGTGTACGTATGCGGCATCACTCCATACGACACCACCCACCTGGGACACGCCTTCCTCTACGTCGTGTTCGACGTGCTCATACGTCACCTCGAATCGCAGGGCTACACGGTGACGTATACGCAGAACGTCACGGATATAGACGACGACATCCTGCGTAAGGCGCGCGAGCTAGGCATGGACTACCTGGAGCTCGGACGGCGCGAGACGGAGCGCTTCCGCCGCGACCTGGATGCACTTGGCGTGCGGGCGCCTGACCACTACCCACGGGCCACCGAGGAAATACCACAGATGGTCGAGCTCATCGGGCGGCTCATTGATGGCGGGCATGCGTACGAGCGGGCAGGCAACGTGTACTTCCGCAAGGACACATATCCGCGCTACGGTGAGCTCAGCAAGCTTTCTCGGGAGGAGATGCTGGAGATTGCGGCGGAGCGCGGGGGCAACCCGGACGACCCCCTTCGCGACGACCCCCTCGACTTTCAACTCTGGCAGGCAGCTAAGCCGGGCGAGCCGAGCTGGCCGAGCCCCTGGGGGAATGGCCGTCCTGGCTGGCACATCGAGTGCTCGGAGATGGCGCAGCGCTACCTCGGCCAGCCCGTCACCATACATGGTGGGGGCGCGGACCTGATATTCCCGCACCACGAGTGCGAGCGCGCGCAGTCTGAGAGCCTCAACCCGGAGGTGCCGTTCGTCCACCACTGGGTGCATGTAGGCATGCTGCGCTACGAGGGCGAGAAGATGAGCAAGAGCTTGGGGAACCTCGTGCTTGTGGGTGACCTGCTGCAGACCTACTCCCCGGACGCGATCCGGCTGGCGCTGCTCTCACGCCACTATCGCGAGAGCTGGGAGTACGACGAGGGCGTGATCGCGACAGCTCAGGCCGCGGCGGACGAGCTGGCCAACGCGCTTGCCCTTCCCTATGGCGACGGCGCATCCCTGGACGTTCTGGTGAGGGCCGCATCCTTCGAGGCAGCGCTCGACAACGACCTGGACACTCCCACCGCGCTCCACGAGTTGCTTGGCCTCGCAGGCGAGATAGAGCGCGGTAGCCGGGAAGGCGCGGAGGTCACGAACGCCCAGGCCTTGCTGCGAGAGAAGGGGCGAGTCCTCGGCCTTACCTTCCGACAGGTAGCCGCAACGACGCGGTAATATCGCCTTCTCAGATCTGTTGCGACGATGCGCACTCACCAGCACAACGCGGTCGCGCTGCCTCACGCATACGTCGCGGGAGCTCGCAGGTGCCGTGGCAAGGTATGCGATAAAATGGGAGCGATGGAACGCGACGCCTCAGACAGCGAGGAGATATGTATGGAGACTACCAGGCCAGTGCAGCCCAGGTTCTATGGGATAGACACGTATCAGGACCCCCTGGGCCGCTTTACGTTTCGCTTCCCGATTGATTGGCACAAGTTCGAGCCAACCGGAGGGCAGGAAGGGGCCATCTATTCACCCCAGGCCAATAACCCTCAAACCTGGTTCTCGGTGCTCGTCAGCAGGCTCGACGAGAATGTTGTCGCGGAGGACATGGAAAACCTCAGCAGCGGCGTAGACGAGGGAATACAGAGCCTGCCTGAGTCACACATAGAGAAAACCGCGGACGATGTACTGGGGAACCTGGTCAAGCTGGAGCGAGTCTATACGTTCCGGGAGGACGGCGCGATTCGCAAGCGCAGGGTCTGGGTACTCTACGTGGACGAGTGGCTGATGGTCGTGGCATATCAGGGCGAGAGTCCGGAAGAGTATCAGTACTGGCTGCCCATGGGCAACTTCTGCTTCGATAACTTCAGGCTCCCGGAGGCGTTGTGGTTCGCCACCGACCGAGAACTCTCCGGATACATGAAGCGGCAGGCGCCGAGTACATAACACGGCGGTGCTGTTGCTTCGGTCGTGCAGCTACTATCCACCGTTCGTCATCCCTTCAGTTGCGCCCCGACACCGCCATGGGATACCTGGAAACCCGCGCATGATTAAGGTGAAGGGGCGGGTCTAAGACCCCGCCCCTTCGCGCGCCACGGCGGTAAGTCAGGCTGGTTGTCTAACTCTTCGGGCGGATGGTGATTCCGGTCCCGCCCGTGCCAGTGCTTCCTGTAGTTGGGGGGCGGCTGCCGCCATCACCCGGTCCGTTATGCGTCGCGTTCGACTGCGACTGGCCATGTCCGGACTGCATCTGCGCCACGGCGTTCGCGTCGGGCATCGTATCCACCGGGATCTCGTTGAGTCGAGGCACGCCCTTCAGCCGCAACGTCTCAGAGAAGTGACACGCTGCCCAGTGGCCGGGCAGCACCTCGCGGAGTGGCGGACGCTCGGTCACACACACGTCCTGCGCGTATGGGCAGCGTGTGTGGAAGAGACACCCGGTCGGCGGGTTCGCCGGGCTGGGCACATCCCCTGGCAACCTGGTCGGACGATGCCTGTTGCGTGGGTCCGGCTTCGGGATGGCCCCCAGCAGCGCCTCCGTGTACGGGTGCTGCGGGTTGTGATACAACTCCTCCGTGTCCGCCATCTCAACCAGATATCCCACGTACATCACGGCCACGCGGTCGGAGATGTGCTCCACAACGCTGAGGTCATGGGCCACGAACAGGTACGTCAGGTCGAACTGTTCCTGCAAGTCTTCGAGCAGGTTCAGCACCTGCGCCTGCACCGACACATCGAGTGCGGAGACCGGCTCGTCGCAGATTATGAGCTTCGGGTTGAGCGCGAGCGCCCTCGCGATACCGATGCGCTGCCTCTGGCCGCCGCTGAATGCGTGTGGATAGCGGGACGCGTGCTCCGGCCGCAGCCCGACGACGGTCAACAATTCCGCGACCCTGTCCCTCAGCGCCCGACCGCTCGCCACCTTATTGATGACCAGCGGCTCGGCGATGATGCGCCCCACGGTCATGCGCGGGTCGAGCGAGGAGAACGGGTCCTGGAAGACTATCTGCATGTTTGGCCGTACGGCCTTTAGCTCACCAAAACTCAGGTCCTCTATGTGTACCTGACCGCGCTTCGGGTCGTTGAAGATGATCTCGCCGTCGGTGGGCTCGTGCAGGCGCAGGATCGCGCGGCCCGCGGTACTCTTGCCGCAGCCGCTCTCACCTACCAACCCGAGCGTCTCACCCTTCTTGATGAAGAAGTTGATGCCATCAACGGCCTTGACCTGCCCGACGACGCGCCTGAGCAAGCCACCCGTGATCGGGAAGTGCTTCTTAAGGTTCCTGACCTCGAGCAGGACATCGTCCGGGGCTACTGCTGAGCTCTCCGTGGTCATACTACTCCCTCCCGCTTCTCTTGACGCATCATCACTGAGCCTTGCTCGTAGTCGGAATAGTGCCACTGACCCCGGTCACGGCCTGGTCCGAGTCCGGCGTGCATCCGGGATACAGGTGGCAGCGCACCGTATGATTCGTCTTGCCCTCGATGAACGCCTCGATGGGCAGCACCGTGTCGCACAAGCCCGGCATGAAGCTCGGGCACCGGGGATGGAAGGGGCAACCCGTGACGGTGGAATAGGGGTCGGGAACACCGCCCTTGATGACCTCGAGGCGCTGGCCACGCTTCTGACCGAGACGTGGTATCGAGCGCAGCAGTGATATGGTGTACGGGTGCTTCGGGTCGTAGAAAATGTCGTCTACCGTCGCTCGTTCGACGATGCGCCCGAGGTACATGACGGCGACCTCGTCGCACATCTGGGCAACCACGCCCATGTTGTGGGTGATGAACATGATGGACGTGCCGATCTCGCTCTGCAGATCGCGCATCAGCGAGAGTATCTGCGCCTCGGTCGTCACGTCGAGCGCTGTCGTAGGCTCGTCCGCGATCAGCAGGTTCGGGCTGCACGACAGCGCCATCGCGATCATCGCGCGCTGGCGCATGCCGCCCGAAAGCTCATGAGGATAGCTGTTCGCCACTCGCCTGGCGTTGGGCATGCCCACCTTGTCCAGGATGTCGACCGCCCTGTCCCAGGCCTCCTGCTTATTTGGCGTCTGGTGCAGCAGGATCGCCTCCTGTATCTGAGCGCCGACTTTGAACACTGGATTGAGCGAGGTCATCGGCTCCTGGAAGATCATCCCGATGTCGTCCCCGCGGATGGCGCGCATCTCGTCGCTCTGCCTGCCGAGGTCGAGGATGTTAATGGTCTTGCTGTCGGGCTTGTCCTTGTAGAGTATTCGCCCGCCTTCCACGCGTCCCGGGCGCGGCACGAGCTGCATGATCGAGAGACCGGTGATGCTCTTGCCGGAGCCGCTCTCTCCCACCACGCCGAGCACTTGCCCTCGAGGAATGTTGAAGTCTACGCCGTTGAGCGCCCGCACGACGCCGACCTGCGTGTAGAAGCGCACCTCCAGGTTCTCTACCTGGATGAGGTTGTCGACACCACCGTCCGGAGTGGTCGCGGTGCTCCCGGTATTAGCTACAGGATCCGCCATTTTGTGCCTCCCCTCTTCTCTAGCTGTACGGGTCAACGGCATCGCGCAGGCCGTCGCCAAGGAACTGGTAGCAGGTCAGCGTGATGATGACCAGCACGGCGGGAATCATCAGCCAGGGGTAGTCCATCACCACCTGCACGCTCTGCGCGTCTCTTAGCAGGACGCCCCAGCTCACCGCGGGCCGGAGCATACCGAGGCCCAGGAAGCTGAGCGCTGTCTCGGCCAGGATCGCGCCGGGTATCGCGAGCGCGGCTACCACTACGATGTGGCTGACAGCGTTCGGCAGCATATGTGTGAGTATGATGCGCGTGTGGGAGCCGCCTGCTGCGCGGGTGGCGTTCGCGTAGTCCAGCGACCGATATCCCATCACCTTCCCTCGCACCTGTCTGGCGAGGCCGGTCCAAGCAACGAGCGACAGCACCACCGTGATGAGTATGTAGCGCCTCACCACCGACATCTCCCTGGGAAGGGCCGCCGCCAGTGCCGCCCACAGCGGGATCTGGGGGATCGAGGAGATCAGCTCGATGGTTCGCTGCATCACGTTATCGATGAAACCACCGAAGTATCCAGATGCCGTTCCAAGCACCGAGCCCAGAATCGTCGCTATGCCGACACCGATAAGGCCGACGGTGAGCGAGACGCGCGCGCCCTGCAGGATCTGCGCGAGCATGTCCCGGCCCTGGTTGTCTGCGCCAAACAGGAATAGCTTGATCTCCTGCGGCTTGCCAGTTGCCTCATCCACCGGCGCGCCCGCCTGGCTTACGCCGAAGAGGTGCCAGTTCGTCGGGAACAGACCCAACAACTTATACTCGAAGCCGCGGACGAAAAACTGGATCGGATATCGCTTGCTGCAGTCCTCGACATACTCGTATTCCAGCAACTCCTCGTTCAGCACCTGACTCTGACCGCAGACCGATGGACGTCCGCCCGCGAACGAGATGCCCGTCGGGGAGGTAAAGACATTGTTGCTGTCCAGTTCGTTGAATTGGTAAGGCGCCAGGAAGCCGGAGAACGCCGCCAGTACATACAGGCCCAAGAGTATAAGCAGTCCGAGGACGGAGAGCTTGTTCTGCATAAAGCGGCGCGCCATGAGCTGCCACTGCGACATCTGCCCAACGTCTTTTTTCTTGTCCTTCGCGGCCTGCCGCAGGTCCTGCGCTACACCCGCTGTTGATGCCATCGGGGTACTCCTTCCCTCTCTATCTTCTCTCCTTATCCCACCTGGACACCCGAAGCGTCCTTTCGAGTTGGGAAATCTTACTCCAGTCGGACCCGCGGGTCAACCCATGCCAGCAGCAAGTCCGCCAGAAGGTTGCCGATGACCAGCAACACCGAGGTGAACATCAGGAACGTGATTGCGAGGTACATGTCCTGGTTACGCAGCGCCTCGATGAAGAGTGGTCCCGCTGTTGGCAGGTTCAGCACGATGGAGGCGATGACCTCGCCGCCGATGAGCGCAGGCAGCACGCCGCCAAGCGTCATGATCAACGGATGCAGCGCGTTTCGCACCGCGTGCTTCCAGACCACGGCGTTCTCCTTGAGCCCCTTCGCGCGCGCCGTCTGCACGTACTGGGCGTTCAGTACATCCAGGAGGTTCGCCCGCATCACGCGCGTCAACCAGGCTGTACTTCCGGCCGACACAACGATAACCGGGAGCCATAGGTGCTTCATCAGGTCCCACACCTTACCCCAGCTCCATGGCGCGGCCTCGTACTGGCGAGAGAACAGCCCTCCGACATCCGCCCCTAAGAACCTGGCGGCGAACACCATCAGCACGAGTGCCAGCAGGAACTCAGGCACCGCGACGCCGACGAACTGTATCGTGGTGATGATGTAGTCGGGGATCGTGTTGCGGTGCGTGGCGGAATACACGCCCAAGGGTATGGACACGAGCCACGCGAAGAGCAGGCTGGTACCGGCCAGCAGCAGCGAGAAACCGAGACGCCCTGCGATGAGCGGGCCTACCTCCCGGCTGTACCGGAACGAGTACCCGAAGTCGCCCCTGAAGAGGCCTCCGACCCACTTGAAGTACTTCTCCTGCCACGGGTCATGTACGCCGAAGCGCTCTTCGAGCTCCCTGACCTGGGATAGGGAGAGATTACCGCCCCTGGAACGGAGCCGAAGCAGCTCGGCGTCGAGCGCCGAGCCTGGGGGCAGCTCGATCAGGAAGAAGGCAATGATCGAGATGAATAGGAGCGTGATCACCATCGCTATCAGACGCCGCGCAATGAAGTTGACCATAGCATGTCCCCCCTTGTCTGCTAACAGTCTGAACCCTGAAGGGAAGCAGCGTAGAGATGCCTAAGACCGGAGGGGCAGGTCCTAAGTCCCTGCCCCTCAATCGGGAAGTCTGCGTACTGCTTACGCCTGCTGCTGATCCGGGTTCTCCCAGTAGTAGGTCTCTATGTCGTACACGGCCGGAGAGGGAATGATCCACGGGTTGACGAACCCTCCCTGAGCGTACTTCACGAGGTCGTCGTGAGTCGGCACGTTCTTCAGGCCGTTGCGAACAAGAACGATGCGCGGGTAGTTTGCCACCACACCGATGAAGAACGGTCCGTCCTCCTGGTGGATCTTGATCATGTCCCACACCAGCTGGTGGCGCTTCATAGCGTCGGGCTCGGTCTTCGCCCGGTTGTACAGCTGGTACAGCCGATCGATAGGCCCACCCTTCTCCGGCTCGATGCGTGGCGGGGTGCGCTTCCACGGGTTCACGTTCTTCTGCTTGTTGAACTCGGGGGTGCCGCGCGTGGCGTACATCTGCCCGTGAAGCGGCGCCCATCGGGTAGGCTCGTCGGGCACAATCCAGCTGGCGTACACCAGGTGGTTCGGGCCGTCGCCCACCTCCCAGTTACTCTGCGACTGCAGCTTGCCTGCCTTCCACCGGTCGTCGGCCCCTTCGGGCGGCACCGGGGCGAGCGCGGCATCAAGGCCAACGGCCTGCAGGTCCTTAGCCAGCAGCTCGTTCTTGCGAATCGTTTCCTGGCCCGCGTCGGCCTGGTAGTTGATCTGCAGCTTGAACGGCTTGCCGTTCGGGAAGGCACGCTTGCCCCCACCGGCAGCCTTGAGCCCAACCTCATCGAGAAGCTGGTTCGCCTTTGCCTGATCGTACTGAATGGCACTATCGCGCCACTGCTGATAGACCTGCGGGCCATTTCCGACCTTGTACTCGATGGCCTTCGGGCTCATGGTACCAGTTGTCTTCTCGCCCAGGTTGAAGTACACCAGCTTCTGCACCTGCTCGCGGTTGTAAGCGTGCGAGAGGGCCTTGCGGAACCGATGGTCGCGGAAGATCTTGCGGTAATTCTCGTCCTCGTGGTCGTAGTTGACGAAGAAGATCGAGCCCGTACCGGAGCCTGAGTCCCAGAAGTGCATCTTGAGACCGCTGGTTGCTTCCGTCTTCTTGAGCCGTGCGACATCGGAGAGCGCAAGCGGGGTGTGGGCGCCGTGGACGTAGTCCGCCTTGCCCTGAGTAAGGCTCAGCTTGAACACCTCGGGGTCCTGCACCGCAGTCATCGTGATGCCATCAATGTACGGGAGCTGATTGCCTTCCTTGTCCACGCACCAGTAGTACGGGTTGCGCTCCCAGACGGTGTTGACGCCCTCCTTGACGGACTTCAGCTTCCAACCCGTCGTCACCGGGCATGCGGGGTTGAGCGCGAAGTCCTTCATCTGGTCGAACTTGTCGAACCATGCTGACTTCGGGTTGATCTTCTTGTTGTACTTCGGGTGGAACTGCTGCAGGTAGTGCTTTGGCTGGTGCCAGTCTGGACCGATGCCACGGTTCACCCACATCGCCATACGGTCGATCGTGAGCGGGGCGGGCGCGTCGAACGTGATCTGCAGGGTAGTGTCATCTATCTTCTTGAACGTCGCGAGCGTGTCCTTGCCGGAGCGTGCCTCGTCAGGAGGGCCAGCGGAGTGCTGCTCGTTGAGGACCATGTCTTCCCACCAGAACATCACGTCGTCCGTGGTCCACGGCTTGCCATCCGACCACTTCAGCCCCTCGCGAAAGTGGATCGTGAACTGCGTGGCATCCTCGTTGACGTCCCAACTCTCCGCGAGGCCAGGGCCGATCGCGAGACCATCCTTGAGCCAACGTAGCGGGGAGTGGCCGTACATACTCTCCTGCACGAAGTGGGCATACCCCCAGCCGGGGTCCTGACTGGCCATCTGCAGGTGACCGCCGTACTTACCAGTTGTCAGCCACTCGTGGGGCACAACGTAAGGGTTCTTCGGTAGGCGCTGCTCCACGGGCGGCAAGCCAGCCACCCCCTCGAGGGATGGTGCCTGCTTGAAGGCCGCGGGCCTGGGCGGCGGCGGCTGTGTTGCCTGAGCGCTCGAGGCCGGGCTGGTTGCATCAGGAGCAGCATCGGTAGGGCCCTGCGTGGCCTGCGTCCCACCAGTGGTGCCTTGAGTAGCCTGACCGCCGGTACCCTGATTGCCGCCACCACCACCGCACGCGACGAGCATGGTTCCGCCTGCGGCTACTGCCGTTAGGCGAAGGAAGTTTCTCCTGTCGAGGTTCGTTGGATTCTCCAAGTATGTCCTCCTGGTGAAAGTGAAACACTAATGACATCGTTTGGCCTGACGCGAATCACTCTAGGAGATAAACCTCACCCCTTTCACAGTATGTATGGTCACACGGTGCGGTGACTCATCGTGCATCGAGTTTATGAATTTACTCACGTGCCATGGTGACATACTGTACAGCGTTGCCAGGAGGTTGTCAAACGTGCATAAAAACGTGCAGAGCCAGCTGTGTCAATCGCGCAGCCTCGTGCAAGTGCGCGCAGTTCTGTGTAAGCAAATCCTCACGCATCACCTATGGCCTCTGCGGCAGCCGTAGATATCGCTCGTGGGCGTCCGCAAGCGTTGCGGGTACCAGCTCGTACTCGCCCGCCAGACCGTCGAGGTATGCCACGAGCTTGCCCAGAGTTCCGCTCTCCTTTGAGTCCTTGTCGTGATACGCGAATCGGTTGAGAGTCGTAATGCATAGCGTCCTGAAGGCGACTCCTCGCTCCTCCATGCGCCCTAACCGAGCTTCCGCGAGCGGGCGATGCCACTGCTCGAACACGCCCCCCTCAATTGTTAGATCAAACGGCATCCCCCGGCGGTGCAGCCTGTCGGGGTCGGTAGTCACGGGCACTTCCAGGAACGGCATCGTGCCTGCGCGCAGCCGGTCCTGCGGGTCTACGTAGTGAGCATCAGTCTCGGCGCCGGACCACTCCGCGCCCTCCTGCGGCAGGTGCCTCCCAGGGTGGGAGACCGAGCCCTGACGGAAGCCATGCTCGAACGCAAGCCTGAATGTATCATCGTTCGCCGAGTAATTCCCAGCCCGAAAGGAGCGCGGAGCAACTTCCAACGCGCTCCGCACACGCTCCACGGAGACCTCGAACATCGCATGCTGCTCCTCGGCCCCGTACTGGCCGAGGTTGCGCTTGTACATCCCGTTGCTCAACGCGGGCGGATGTACGTACACTCCCAGGTCAACACCCCGCTCAGCGAGCTCTTCGAGCAACGGTGAGTGCTCCTCCGCGCTCCACGGGTCAACGAACAGAGTCGGCGGGTAGCCCGCGGCGAGAAGGTGATTGGAGAACCCTTCGATGGCGCGCGCGCTCTGCTCCCACGCTTTCGGCCCGTACGGCACGCGGCTCGACGACACGGCCTCGCACGTCATCGTGAACACGATGTGCAACGGCTGCCGGCTCACCGCGCACTCCGGCTTCGCACGCCCCGAGCGCGGCGCGCTGGATACCGCAAGTATGGCGGAGACCACGACTCACAGCTCATACCTGATTCCCCATCACTACACAAGCGTCTGAGCCACGTAGCGCAGGACCAGACCCAGCACACAGAACCCCACAAGTGGGAGGGCCAGCCGGACGAAGCGCGCCCGTAGCTGCCGCCTGCGACCCGTTATGCCGCCCCGCAGGTAGGGCTCGGTCGCCAGCACGACGACGAATAGCACGATCAGCACGACTATTGTCACGAACTGGTAGATCACACGGTTTGGGCCTATCGCAAAGCCGCGCGGATTGATGGCGGTAAGCAGGGCGAAGACTGCCTGCCGCCAGATGGTGAAGGCGAAGAAGCAGAGCGCGAGGACCACCACGAGGAGCCCGTACACCATCGCGTAGTCCTTCGCGCCAGGCTTTAGCCGTCCTTCGGTTTCGGACATCGGTACCTTTCCTGGCGGCCGGCTAGGAGCTTAGCAGGCCGCTGTAGGGGCGCGATTTATCGAGCCGGAGACCGATGGGACCACGCGCCAGTCTGCTCGCATGCCGCACATCCGCGACACCTGAGAATACCACGCGCACCGAACGACCTTCAACCGTTTCACCAAGCATCGCGCTCTTACACTGCCTCGCCCAGCTTCACCGCCTCGAAGATGCGTAGGCGCCGCAGCAGCGCGAGCGTGATAACGACGGCGAGCACCAGCATCGCCGCCGCCACCCCGCACACCACCGCGATCTGCTCCCACGCGACGCGCACCAGGAAGCTCGGTGTGTCGGGGAACTCTCCTGAACGCACCTGCAGGAACGGCACGAACAGCCGGCTCGCGAGCACCCCCAGCGCTGTGCCCGCGGCAGCGCCCACGCCGATAACCAGCGCCTGCTCACCGACCAGCATGGAAGCGAGCTGGCGCGTGCTCAGGCCCATGGCGCGCAGGGTGCCCATCTCCACTAGCCGGCGCTGGAACCCTACGAGCGTTGACGCGAGAAAGCCGATGATCGTGACCATCCCGGCGGCGAGGAAGCCCACGGAGAGCAACCCGAACAACCCCTGGCGCTCGGGCCGCAGCAGGTCGGCCTCGAGCAATGCGCCCGGTGTGTTCTCCAGCGGGAACAGCTGATAGGTGTACGCCTCGTTCGCGATCTCCTGGATGGAGGCGCCCGGCGCCAGGTCCATCCAGACCTGGTACCGGTACGTCCCGCCCTGGCTGTCGTAGCTGTAATCGAGGTTGCCGATCACGAACGGCGCGGCCTCCGGGTAGAGCGTGGGAAAGTAGTCCACTATTCCCGCAACGACGAACGGCACCTCCTGCGTCTGGCCCACGTCGTTCATCTGCAGCGTGAGCCGGTCCCCAACGTTGAGCCGCTGCTCCTGGGCGTAGCGTGAGGAAACCAGGAGCGCGCCGGGGTCGGTTGCCAGCCGGTTAAGGAGCGCGCCCAGGGACTCCGAGGCGTAGTCCTCGCGCCAGGACTCCGCGAGGACCGCCCCCAACGAAGCGTGGTCCACGCCAAGGAAGATGCCGCTCGTAGCGGTACCACCGTTTGGCGCGATATACACGTCGCTGGGAGCGACACGCGTCACAGCTTTCACGCCCCGTATCTTGAGGTAATCGTCCACCGGGGTGGTGAGGTATTCTGTGCCTCCGCTCGCCCCCGATGCAGGGGCGGGGGATCCCCCGGCTGCGCTATCCGAGGCCGCACCAGTTGATGTATCCGTTGCCTCGCCAGCGGACTCCCCCACCCCCTCCACCGGAGTACCCCCAGGGGTCGAGCTCGTACCGCCACTTCCACCCGATGACGAGGAGACAGCCTGCGCCTCCGGCGGCTTGTACGCCAGACGTAGGTCCGCCCCTGCGCTGTATCGGGCGCGCGCGACGCTGTGACCGTTGAGCGTCCGCGCCATCGTGGCCGTGTAAGCCGCTAGGCTCAGAGTAAGTGTGATGAGCAGTATGACGCTGCTGTACATCTGGGTGCTGCGGGAAAGCGAATGCAGCGTAAGCACCGCGATCCCACGGGAGCGGCCGAACACACGGCCTAAGATAGCAAGCAGGAGCGGCAGCAGGCGCAGCGCCACCAGCGCGAGCGCGAACACGAAGAGCGCCGGAGCGAGCATCAGTATCGGGTTACGGAAGGGGTCGTCTGCCGCAGCGGCCACCCCCGGCACCCCCACCAGCCCGTTGCGCCGCAGTTGTTGCAGCCCGTAAAGCGCGACCAGGAGCAGCGCGACATCAAGATAGGTCCTGCGCCAAAGCGGGGGACGCAGCACTCGCGCACGCTCCTGCTTGAAGCCGATGATCGTCCGGCCGGATGCCCTGAGCCCCGGCAGCAGGATCGCTGGCAGCGCGAGTAGAAGCGCGTACAGGCCATGTCGCCAGCTTGCGTCCAAGAGCCCTATCGGAGGGCCGGGCAGGGGAGCGAAGCGCAGAAACCCCTCCGTCCACACAAGCACTTGCGCGATGGCAAGACCGAGCGGCACCCCGACCAGCAGCGCAGCGCCAGCCAGCGCGAGGCCCTCGCCGAGCGCGAGAGCCACGACCTGCACGCGCGAGCTCCCACGGCTACGCAGCACCGCGATCTCCTGCTGCTGCCGCTGCACCACCATGCCCGCGAGTTGCGCGATGAAGTAGCCGATGAGCGCGAGCAGCGGCACGCTAAACAGCGCGAGCGTGACGGTGAGGAGGCGCACCTGATCGCGATGGCGCAGCATGGCCTCGGTAGGTGACGTACGCAGTGCGATTCCTGGGAGCAGGCGCTGCAGGTTCTCCGTTACACCCTCCATCTGCGCGAGCAGACCGGAGACATCCTCACTTCGCACCGCCGTGGAGTCGAGCGCTGTGTACCACGTCGCATAGCTGATCTTCGCGAGAGCGGGGTTGCCCAGCGCCCTGCCGAACGACGCTTCCGGCGCGATCACCATCTGATTGAACGTCATGGGCGGATAGAACCAGTAGTCGCTATCCTCATTGATTGGTCGCCATGTGCCCGCGACGCGCACCGGCACGTTCAGCTGCGCCCCGATCCCCAGAGCAGCTTGCATGCGGAATACGTCGCCCACGAGCAGGGTCTTCTCATTCGCGATCCTATCGGAGACCCAGACGTCCATGGGACCGGCGCCGTTCCACGGCCTGGGACGC
This sequence comes from Rubrobacter sp., assembly GCA_016781845.1. GTDB lineage: Bacteria > Chloroflexota > Chloroflexia > Thermobaculales > Thermobaculaceae > JADDPP01. The sequence goes on along the minus strand of JADDPP010000491.1, from coordinate 31,286 downwards.
TCGCCATCCAAGAGTTGTACGTTCTCCTCGAAGCCGGAGACGAACGCGAGCCGCGCGGTCATCATCTGCAGCGCCTCTCCGTCTCGGTCCCACATCACACCGAGCCTTTCGGTCGCGGCATATCGCACCTGGCGTTGCGGCGGCACGTCTATGCCCGCTCTGCGCAGGTCAGAGGCGAGAGCGTCTACTTGCCTGTACCTTGCCCAGGTCAGGGAGGGACCGCTAGAACCCTCGTATGTATAGATGAGGGAGAACGGGGGAACCTGGTCTTCCTCATCCGATGCCTTCAGCGCGGACAGTAGGATGCGGTATCCAGCGGCCTCGGCATACATCGGGATACTCGTGACGATGCCCACGGCGAGCGTCAGCCCCGCCCACACCGCGAGCAGGAGGCCGAGGTGGCTGCGCAGCCGGTGGCGCACGAACCCGAACGTGGAAAGCAGTTGGAGTGATATACGCATACTCAGGACATTCTGACATAAATGCAGGGCGAGTACCAGCCCCGAGACCCGCTTGCACTGTCTGTAGAGACGTAGCACTCTACGTCTCCGCTGGGTCTCCCCAGACCTCGCCCCACTCCCTCGACAGCTCCGAAGTCTTCTCGCCTGTCGCTCTTACCTCGTCCTCGCCGTCCTGAGACTCTCCTGAGCGGTTCAGCCGCCCACAGCCACACCCTGGGACCTGTACGCTTCCATCAATATACGGATAGCGGTCACGCCGTCCCGCGCGGTAAGCCGGGGCGATTGCTCCCCGCGCACACACGCGAGGAAATGTGCGACCTCACGGTCGAACCGGTTGCCTTCCTCCACCTCCACGACGCGGGGCTCGGAGTCCTCAGCGCCCTGCACACGGAGCTGCATCGAGCGGTAATCAACCGTAGCGCGGGCCGCAGTGCCGTATACCGTGAGCTGCACTTCCGGGGGCTGGGTGCGCCAGCTCGCCTCCATCACGCCAAGCGCGCCCTCCGTCGAGCGCACCGTCATTATCGCCGAGTCCTCCACTCTGAGCGCGGGGCCGAGCGGCGTGTCAACGGTGGACGTGAGCGCCGTGACCTGCTCCACCTCACCTATGAGGTATCGGAACACATCAACAGTATGAACGTGCGTATCTATCAGTATCCCGCCGCCCGCGATATCAGGGTCCGAGAACCAACTGTTCTGCGCCTTCGGGAAGGAGAACCCGATGCGGAAGCGGAACATACGCGGTAGGCCAAGCTCACCCGCATCTATCAACTGCCGCACACGCTCGACATGCGGCTGGAAGCGGTGACAGTGGCCGGGCATAAATAGCCGGCCCGTGCTCTCCGCTGCCTGCTCTATCGCCTCCGCGTCCTCAAGGGTGGTCGTCATCGGCTTCTCGCACAACACAGCGATGCCTGCCTCGAGCGCAGCGACAGAGATTTCGCGATGAACATTCGGCGGGGTGCAGACGCTGATCGCGTCCAGGTTCGCCTGAGCAAACATCTCCCGGTAGTCACCGTACGGCTGCCCACCGTACTCCTGCGCTGCTGCCTCCGCAGAGGCCGGGACCGCGTCCACGAGCGCGACGGGGGCGATTCTGTTGTTGCGGTACGCCCTCAGGTGTGTCCGCCCTATCCCGCCACATCCAACGATACCCACCCTGACAGCTTGCTGCCCGTTTGCGTGTGCCATATCTCCCCTTCTTTCTAACGATGAGTTTGAGTAACAAGCAATGAGTGACCAGCCTTGTAGATGAGACAAAAGGAATGAGCCGACCTGAATGCATCACTCGCTGGACGTACAGCGCGCAACCGGCGTGCCGCCAACGAGTCAGGTCACGAAGGGACGACATCGGAGAGGCGAACGCTGCAGTCGGCCTCAGCAGAGCGTACCCCGGCCGCGAGCACGCTCAGTATCTCCAGCGTCTGCTCTCGACTCACAGGTGAGCGTCCCGTGGACGCCATATCCAGCACCGCCGCCATGAGACGCGTGTAGAAGGCGTCGTGGTCGGAGACCTCGCACGAGGCCCACCCTTCCGCGCCGTACGCCGTGAGGTGAAACACGTACCGCGCATCGCGCAGCGTCTGGACCGTGGCCGTCGGGCCGTTGTCGTACGCTATAACAGCGACATCGCGGTCGGGGAAGGCGTGGCGATGTACCCAGGAAGCGCCGGGGCCGACGACGGATAGGAGCATCTCGACGGCGTGTATGCCGTAGTAGTACCAGTCTCCCGGCCCCACGCTCACTACCGAGCTCAGGCGACCAAGCTCAGGCAGCCGCTCCCTGAACCCTGCCAGCTCAGCGGCGTAGCGCAAGGCAGAGGAACTCATCAGTGGCGCGCCGCTCTCCTCAGCGAGATCGAACAGAGTGACTGCCTCACGAACGTCGAGTGCCATCGGCTTGTCTATAAAGGTAGGCACGCCCGCTTCCAGAAACGGACGCGCGAGGGCTCCATGGGTCGCCCCGCCGCCCCTGTCATCCACTACAAGCACCGCATCTACCCCGCCGAGCATCCTGGCAGGATCGTCCACGACCTCCTCGATGCCGTGCGCCGCCGCGAGCCGCCCTGCATCCGGCTCGCCCCATACTGACACCACTCGGCCGCCATCTAGCGCGGCGGGTGTATCCGCCGTACCGTTGAAGATACCTGCGAACACCCCTGCGTGGCTCGTGTTCGTCCCCACCAAGCCGAACCGAATCAAGTCAGCACCTCCCGTATCGGCGCGGTCTCGCGCTTTCCGCGTACGCGGTCGCGACCATGCGGTGTTATATCAGCTGCGGCTGCTCCGTCGGCATCTCCGGCAGCTCCAGCTGAGGGGCCGGCTGGCCCAAAAGTTCCATCAGGTCCACCGCGTTGCGCACGGCGTAGTTGCCGTAGTTGTTGTTGAGCAGCAGGTGGACCTCTTTTGCCTGCTCGCGCACTGACTCGACCGCGGGCATCCACTCGGCGAGTTCCTCTTTCGAGTAGAGGTACTTGAAACGCTCCGTGGAGCTCTTGAGGCCCTTCTTGTACCAGGTCTCCGCGTTGCGGCCGTGGAAGCGCACGATGGCAAGCTCAGGATTGGTGACCGCCACCGTCGGCGGCACGCTACCCGACCCTACCTGTGGCTCGTCCACCATCACGTAGCTCAACTCGTGCTCGCGCAGGAACCCGAGCGTACGCTCCGCGCGCTCGCCCTCCAGCCACGAGCGGTGCCGAAACTCCACGGCGAGCAGGTCGTCCGGTAGGAACTCCCGACAGGTGGCGATGTACTCGAAGTTCGCGTCCGAGAAGCGGAACCACGGCGGGAACTGAAAGTGTACCGCCTTGAGCTTGCCGCACTCGCGCATAGGCTCCAGGCTGTAGCTGAACTTCTCGAACGTCTCGGCACGCGGTGTCTCGACCTGTCCCTCCGGCGTGCGGTCGTGCTGCGTCAGCTCGCGGTACGCCTTGACGTTGAACAGAAAGCCTTCCGGCGTGCGCGCGCACCACGCCTCGAAGTTGCGCCGGGGCTGGAGACTGTAGTACGTGCTGTCCACCTCCACGACCGGGAAGTGCCTCGCGTAGTACGCGATGCGCTCCGTGCTCTTCAGACCTGGTGGATAGTACCCCTGATGGTCCGACCAGTTACACGTCCCGACCAGCACGTTGCCTTCCATATAACTACCTCCCACCGTGAAGTTCAACCGAGAGGACTCGGAGCTTGTAGCGACATGATATGGGGAACAGAGTCCACATGCCCACGGCTCAGGGCGACTTCAGAGGCAACATAGGAGACCTGCGCCTCCCACCTCGAGCGGTGGGGACGACAACGCCTGTAGAGACGTTGCACGCAACGTCTCAGTGCAACATCTGGGCGCAACGGTGTACCGTACCCATCCCCACCAACGACAACTCTCTGCGTTTGCAGGTTTCCCCCAAACGCACACCCCGCGAAGCCGCCAACGCAGCAACCTATCTCTCGTTCGCCTCAGGTCGCAACATCCTGTTGCGCTTCTCGGTCAGTCTTCGCCTGCCAAAGTAGTTGTAGAAGATAAGGCCGGTTACGCTCAGTGACTCCCATCTATCGTCTTCATAGTTATGTAACATCTCCCATTTGTACGGCCATTTGCCTGCGTAGCTCACCAGAAGTTTGGTGCGGCCGTTCAGGAGTGTGACCAGTTGCTCTACAACCGAGTGAGCGCTTCGGACAAAGTTGTCTTCCAGCGGGTGATTCTCGTGCCATCCATCACCCCAAATGGTATAGGAGTCCCCAAGAACCACGACGGCCACATCGAAGCCCGATTCAGAGTTAGCACGCGCCTCAAACCTGAGAACAACCTGCCCGTTCTCCTCGGCGATCTCCATGTGCTCCGTATCCATGGGAGGCGCACCATACGATGCGATGGCTTCATACACTGCCCTCTGACGCGGCCCCAGTCTGTCGAATAGCATTCCTGTCCGCACTAGCTTATACTCCAGTGCCCATGGACAGTAGTGGCGCGACGATCTCCTGCAGCCGGGCGCGGTACACGAGGCCGCCTGAGCCGGTCCGCAGCATCGCCTCGCGCACGGGCCCCGCCAACTCCGCGAGGGTCGCCCACCGCGCGGCGGAGATCTCCTTTGTATCTACAGGGTGTGGCTCTCCCCCGAGGTAGCTCATCTCGAAGGCGTGGGTGTGCCACACGAGCGTGTCTGGGCCGTAGGTGAACTCCACCCGAGCACGCAGCACGTAGCGCATAAGCTCTGCGCTCAACCCTGTCTCCTCCCACGCCTCTCGAGCAGCACCTTCCTCAAACTTCTCATCGCGCATCACCCCGCCGCTCGGCACGCGCCATACACCGGGAGGGTACCCAGGCTTCTGTATCACGGCAAGCTCATCGCCTCGGGGAATGAATAGAGTCACATCGTGCGAACGCTGCCTCCGGGCAGCGTGCAAGATCAGGTCCCACTCGCGCTCCCCCATCTGGAAGCGCAGCTCCGCGGTGTCCGGCACTCCCCACCTGGCCTCTAGCTCTCGTACCACTTCAGATGTTATGTGCATCACCGGTCTCTCGTAGGAGGGAGACGCTCCTTCTGCTAATACCTACGTGTCCTGTCAGTCCGGGCGCGGGAGCACTCTCATCACCACGCACGCCCGCACCGACGGTGGACACTTCCGCCTTCGGGTCCTACCGTGGCACGGAACGTCGCGCGGACATTATATCCAACCTCTCTCCAGGGTCCTCCAACACTGGCAGTGGTCTCAACATCCTCCCGGCGCGGTGCGGCCACGGAAGCGTAGCCCGACGTTCGGACACCCGAATACCACACGCTCCCGAGCGAGACCGCACCCAACCGGCTGCTCTCGGAATGTGTCGTGCGTCTCCTGCCCTACTCGGGCCGCGCCGGGTTGGGAGGCACGCACCCTGCGTACTCAAGAGTGTGTTCTCTCACCGTGCGAGTTCCGGCCGTACGCTTACCTGTTGTCATCCTGAACGAAGAAGGAAACACGTTGACATCCACCCATGCGCCCGCCCTCACCGTGCTGCGCGAGAAGTTCGACCTCGACAGCTTTCGGCCAGGTCAGGAGGAGATTATTCAGGCCCTCCTGAACGAACGTGATGTGCTCGCCTTACTGCCCACGGGCGCGGGCAAGTCGCTTACGTATCAGCTTACCTCCCAACTGTTGCCGGGAGTCACGATAGTTGTCTCACCGCTCATCGCCCTTATGAAGGACCAGGTCGAATCCATCGAGGAGCGAGGCCTGGAGGCGGGTTTTATCAACAGTGCTCAGTCCGAGGCCGAGTCGGAGGAGAACCTGCGCGAGGTTGAGTCCGACGAGACCAAGCTGCTGTACGTCACGCCCGAGCGATTCAGCAATTCGGAGTTCATGCAGGAGCTGCGGCAGCTGGAGGTCTCACTCTTCGTCGTGGACGAGGCCCACTCTGTATCCGAGTGGGGTCATGACTTCCGCCCAGCGTACCTCGCTCTCGGCGGCGTAATCGAGCAACTCGGCCATCCACCCGTGCTCGCGCTTACCGCTACCGCGACTCCCTGGGTGCGCAACGAGATCATCGAGCGGCTGCGGATGCGCGACCCGCGCGGCGTCGTGCGCGGCAGCGACCGGCCAAACCTCTTTCTGGAGGTGCGGCGGGTGGAGGAGGAGCGCGAGGACCGCGGGCTACTCGAGAAGCTCTTCACCGGCAGCGCAGAGGAATACCCCGAGGACATTGCGCGACAGCTCACAAACGCCATGCAGGGAAGCGGTATCATCTACACCTCGACGACCAAAGCCGCGGAGGAGACCGCGGGATGGTTGCGCGAGTGGGGCATCGAAGCCGACTACTACCACGGGAAGCGCACGAAGAAAGACCGCGAGCGCGTGCAGGAGGCGTTCATGTCCGGCGAGCTGCGGGTGATCGCGGCGACGAATGCTTTCGGCCTCGGCGTGGACAAACCCGACGTGCGCTTCGTGGTCCACCGCGATATCCCCGGCAACGTGGAGTCCTACTACCAGGAGGCGGGTCGGGCAGGACGAGACGGAGAGTTCGCCCGGTGTGTGCTGATCTACAGGCCGGGGGACCTCGGCAGGGCCGCGTTCCTGTCCGGACACGGCCAGCTCTCACGAGAGGACATCGAGCGGGTACGCGAGGCTCTACGCGCGCACCCGGCTGCGTCGGTGCCTGAGCTGCAAGAAGCGTCCGGCCTGAGCAGGACTGACCTTGCACGTCTCATCTCGCTCTTGCAGCGCAGCGGGGTGCTGAGCGAGGATGCCGGACACATCCGGCTCCGGGCGCCGGACTTCGATCCAGAACAGGTGTCGCTGGATGAGGAGGAGCACAGGCGGGCGTATGAGCGCAGCCGCCTGGATATGATGCGGAGTTACGCGGAGTTGCAGGGATGCCGCCGCGAGTTTATCCTCAACTACTTCGGAGAAGAGTACGAAGCTCCCCGGTGTAACATGTGTGACAACGATCTGCTTGCCTTACAAGAGCCGCATCCTGGGGAGGACGAGGCACAGCCCGCGCCCTTTGCCCTGGGGGACAAGGTAGTACACAACACGCTGGGAGAAGGAGTGGTCCAACGCCTCGAAAGTGACAAGATCACAGTGCTCTTCAACGAGGCGGGCTACAAGACCCTGGCCACCGAGCTCGTCCTTCAGAACGGCCTGCTCACGAAGGCAGGCGGCCAGGAAGAATGATGCTGAGTACGGGCATGCACGCAAACAGGAGCCCTATCTGTGTCTGCTACAATCCCGCCAGTGCTGATCGTCTAATAGTCTCCTGGAAACGCCGCTCATGATCCGACAGGACTACATACTTCGGCTCGTACGCCAGTTCGCCGACGTGGTAACCGTCATTCTCGGCCTCAAGCAAGCCGGAAGGTACGAGGAAGCCAGGCAGACGCTCGATGGTGAGTTGCGGCGCCTCACGGGGCTCAGCCCAACGCTCGTCGGTTCCCTCTCCTCCGTGGAGCTTATCAAGCTCACCAGCGTCGGCGATGTGCTCGACCTTGACAGATGTCTCGTCCTGGCGCACTACCTCAGGGAACAAGCGGACATCAGCAAGGCGCTTGGGCAGGCCGACGAGAGCGCGCGGTCGTACACAAAAGCGCTCGACCTCTTCCTCGAGGTGTTCGTGTACCACGACGACACATATCTCCGCGAGCGGCTGCCTGCAATCGAGGGCATCATCGCGGAGCTTGAGCCGTACGATCTGCCCGCCGCCACGCTGCTGAGAATCGTACACCTCTACGAGAAGACGGGCGAGTACGGCCATGCCGAGGACATCCTCTATGAGATGCTGGAGGCCGGGGAGAGCGAGGAGTCCCTTGCGGAAGGCATCGCCCTGTATGAGCGGCTACTGACACGCGATGACAAGAGCCTGCACAAGGGCAACCTCCCGCGCGAGGAGGTCGAGGAAGGTCTGGAACGGCTCAGGCGAATACGTGAAGGCACCGCCCGCTCCTGATAATCAGGCGCCCATGCTACCAGCCCCCTCCCTACCTGCCCCTCCCGCCTATCCAGTATTCTACACCTGACGATCGGGCCATACCAGAATTGAAAGGACTCCCATTGACCTCGACCACACCAACGCCCGCGGACCTGCAAGTGGAGCAGAAGATCAACAGCTCCCTCGAAGACCTGAGGCGGCTCTGCGCTCAGCCAAGCGTCGCCGCGCAGGGCCAGGGACTCGACGAGTGCGCCGAACTCGTTGCCAGGATGCTACAGGAGCGCGGCTTCGAGACCCAGATCATGCCCGTACCCGCCGCGCCGCCCGCTGTGTACGCCTTCCGCAAGGGTGCATCCGACCGCACCCTCATCTTCTACAATCACTACGATGTGCAGCCAGCCGAGCCGCTGGAGCTATGGGAGACACCGCCGTTCGAGCCAACGATCCGTGACGGCCGGCTCTACGCTCGGGGCGTGGTAGACGATAAAGGACACATCGCGTGCAGGCTCGCCGCGATCGACGCGTTGCTCGCCGCAGGGGGCGAGCTGCCGTGCAACGTCAAGTTCCTGATAGAAGGCGGAGAAGAGATAGGTTCGCCCGGCCTCCCGACGTTCGTGAGGGAGAACCGCGAGCTCCTCGCGGCCGACGCATGCATCTGGGAGTTCGGAGGCGTGAACTTCGAGGGCCGGCCCTTCGTCGTGCTTGGAATGCGCGGCATCTGTTATGTGGAGCTAAGGGTGCGCACAGCCTCGCTCGATGCCCACTCGGGACTTGGCGGCTCCATCTTCCCGAACGCGGCATGGCGACTCGTGTGGGCATTGAGCTCGCTGAAGGGGACGGACGAGCGCATCCGCATACCCGGCTATTACGACAGCGTGCGCCCGCCCTCCCCGCGGGACCTGCAGCTCCTCGCGGCGTTGCCGAACGAAGAAGATGATCTCAAGCGCACATACGGCCTTGATGGCTTTTTGAACGGCATGACCGGTACGGAGCTAAGGCGCGCCGCCGTGTTTGAGCCTACCTGCACCATCTGCGGGCTAACCTCCGGCTATCAGCAGGAGGGCTCCAAGACCGTGCTCCCGGCGTACGCGAGCGCGAAGATAGACTTCCGCCTGGTGCCGGACCAGACCGCTGAGGAGGTAGTGAGTAAGCTGCGCCGCCACCTCGATGAGCACGGATTCGAGGACATCGAGATCGTGCTCCTCGGCGGTGAGAATCCCGCGAAGGTAGACCCAGACGACCCATTCATCCTGCTGACAATCCAGGCCGCGGAAGAGGTATACGGCGCGCCGCCAGTGGTCTCCCCGATGAGTGGCGGGTCCGGCCCTATACATCCATTCGTGGAGTACCTCGGAGTGCCCGTCTCCAACTCAGGCATCGGTTACCCTGGCGCGCAGGTCCACGCCCCCAACGAGCACGTCCGCATCGCCGACTTCATCTCCGGCGCGAAGCACACCGCCCGCGTCCTTCAGCGCTTCGGCGCGATGGAGGGCTGAGAAGTCTGGCCTTGCGCCACGCGGATACGACACATGAATGGTGAGGCGCGAGTCATCGCGCCACTCCAGGCTGTGCCGAGCCAAACGCGATAAAGAGCACTCCTGCACGGACCAGCCCCGCTACGGGCTTCGCTTATATGCGCGCGCGGAGCGGCATCACTGCGGCAGGCTTCCCGGCGTATAGTCCGTGGTCGTCGTCTCCTGAGACGTCGTACGGGAACCTGCCCGGAGCTGTGACACTTCCGCCTCGAGCTCCCGCAGGCGCTTGTCCCGCCGGCGCACATCGAGCGCGTGCCGTATGCGCTCCCGCAGCCAGAGCACGGACGCCAGAGCAGCGCCCACGAGCGCCGAGAGGAGAATCACGGCCGCGAGCGGTGCGTTCCCCGTGCTGTACCCGAGAAAATCCAGGCGCACCTGATCGGTGTTCTGTACGACGAAGATCGTCAGGAGTATCCCCAGCACGAAGGCTAGGATGGTAAGTAGAGCAGCCACTGTCATTCCTTTCTCGGCTCGTTTCCGGCTGTTCGCAAGATCTGAGCCAGGCATCGTTCGAGTCCAGTAGAGCCGATGGGAACAGGGATGGCACGGCTCTTGCCCTGTGCGCTGCCGGAGAGAAGTGGGTATTGAGCGGAGGGCGTACGGCGGCTCCCTCCGCTCCCATCTTTTAGCCCCCCTGCGGGCCGATATCACCCGTGCGCAAACAGCGGCAAGTGTGCCGTTCTTAGCGATGCGAAGAATCCGTTGTCCGACGCTCCGGTTTCCTCGGACATAGCCGGTGCTATAACAGATGTAGAAGCACCGAGCCGCACACGTTCACCTTGAAGGAGACATACCTTGGCGAGAAACCTGGAAGACGCGGTAATCGTGATTACAGGAGCATCGAGCGGTATTGGCCGAGCGACTGCGCTCCAGTTCGCGGGCAAAGGCGCAACCGTTGTGCTCGCCGCCCGGCGCGAGGAAGCGCTGCGAGACGTCGCCGCCGAATGCGAAGCACTAGGGTCGCGAGCGCTCGCCATCCCAACCGATGTAACGGACGAAGCGGCGGTCGAAGCGCTCGCCCGAAGCGCGGTAGAGCAGTTCGGCCGAATAGATGTGTGGATAAACAACGCCGGCGTCACGATGTACGGCCTCTTCTACGACACCGATGTCAGGTCGAACCGCCGGGTGGTGGAGGTGAACCTTCTCGGTGTTATCCACGGCTCGCATGCCGCGCTAACCTACATGCGCGAGCGCGGGAACGGTGTCATCATCAACATGTCCTCAGGCTTCGGCAAGTTCGCCGCCGCGTACCAGGCCGCGTACGTCGCCACGAAGTTCGGCGTGCGCGGTTTCTCCGAAGCCCTGCGCCTCGACCTGAAAGGCACCGGCATCGAAGTCTGCACCGTGATGCCTACGTCCATTGACACGCCCATCTACCGTTACGCCGCCAACTACACCGGGCATCTTCTGCGCCCGATTGGACATCTGCTCGAGCCGGAGAAGGTCGCGCAGACACTCGTTCGCCTAGCGCAGAAGCCACAGCGGGAAGTAGTTGTTGGGCAGGCAGTGCGCAGTGTGAGCCTGCTGCACACCGTCGCTCCGAGCCTGTTCGAGCCCGCAACTTCCCGGCAGGCGGTTGAGAAGCAGCTCATCAAGAGCGACGCGCCCGCTGCGTCCGGGCCCGGAAACCTCTTCGAGCCTGAACCCGCGTGGACCGGTGTGAGCGGAGGCTACAAGCAGGAGCGCAGGAGCGCGTTCCGGCGCGTCCTCAGGACCGGTCTTCTCGCCTCCGCCCCGGCTGCCGCTGCCTTCTTCTGGTTGCGCTCCCGCAACGCCTCCGTGTAGCAAGGAATGCGCTGCCGTGACTGCACTACCTCTCGATCGCAAAGGAGAGCGGAAGGTGAGTGTCGCAGCGCTCCACGGGAACGTGGGGGAGATCGCGCGGGAGGAGCGACGAGAGTTGCACCATCAGCTTCAGAGCGTGCCGACCTGATCCCAGCCGCGCAACACAACATCGGGGGTATCCGCAATGATCACCATCGCGAACGTCAGCACCCGGCAGCCCTCCTCCAGGTGCCCTCCCACTGCGCGTTCTGTGTTCGAGAGGGTGATATGCGCGTGCACGCGGCCTTCGATGACCAGGCCGGTGATCGACAGGATATCGAACGGTCCCTCGGCCCCGAAGAATGCGTCCCTTGTCGGCAGCTCCGGCCTGTCCACCACGTGCACGTGATAGCGGCTGAGGCTGCCGATGCCGCTCAGGATAACCCCAGAGCGGATGCCGTTCTGCTCCACACCCGCCCGGATAGATTGGAGCACATCATCCTCCGGATTGAGGCGTAACATGACTAAGCGCCCAATCTGTGTAGCCTGCGTGAGCATCTCCCCCCCTTTCGTTCCCGATGGGAATCAACCAAGCGTCTGATAGTAGGCCTCAACGGTTTCGTAGTCTACGGTCTCATCAGCAGGCTTTCCGAGCCGCTCGTACAACTGCCGCCGCGCCCGCATGTCGGCGATCAGAACGGCGCGTGCGTGGATCGCCACCTCCCTGGCAACCTCCACGGGCATTACCACCACCCCGTCGTCATCGCACCCTACAATGTCGCCCGGCCTTACCTGCACCCCTCCGCACGCTATGGTGCCCTGCACCTCGGCGACCTGAATGCGACCCGGAATGATCGTGCGCCCGCGAGAGCGGGCACAGATCGGGGTCTGTTGCAGCCCTAGCTCCGCGGTGTCCCGGCAGTAGCCGTCCGTGACTATGCCCACCGCACCATCCGCAACAACGGCTAGGCTGTTCGCGGAGCCCCAAAAGCCAACCTCGCGCGCGCCGCCTGTGTCCGTGACGATGACGTGCCCCGGACGGACGAGTCCCTCGGTACTGATGTGGCCCACCTCCCGAAACCAGATGCCGTGCGCTCCAACGATCTCCTCGGTACTGCTCAGCGGCCACATCGGGCGGTTTGTTGGTACACAGCGGATGGTAAGGGCAACCCCCCAGAACTTCATCCCGGACCACAAGGGGCGTACCTCTGGCGACATTAGCCCTATGTCGAAGTATCCGATGCCGTCCATCGCGTCGCAGACATCCACGACCCGCAGGTACCTGTAGAGCTGCCGCAGCTCGAACGGATCGGGCTCACCGGTTGATGGAGCAGGGTTGACTGGCTCGGCTGTGTCCATTCGGCTCACCTCGCAACAGGCTGCAGGAGCAGCCACGTCCGCCCGCCATTCAAGTGTTGCAGACAGGCACTGCGTCGCGGGCACGGCTCGACCTGCCGACTAGGCTCTATACCGATGAAGATGAAACGTCAGAGCGCTCGGCACCGACGAAGTCGGGGAGGAGGCGCCTTGCGGGTTACAAATTACGCGAGATCGGGCACAAGCGCAAGCCCATAAGGGCGATGGGCAGGGTCGCTGCCAATGGGGCTCAGACACCGCGTAGAGATGTTGCACGCAACGTCTCCCTCGGTGCAGCGTCTCTGGAGAGACAGCAGCCGTTCACACCCTTTTATCAGCCCCGTACTACCACCTCTGGCGGGAGACATGCGACCGCACTGCGCAGATCAGGCACCTGTTCCCCCTCTACAGGGGCTGCTACCTCTACCCCAAAGACCGACAACTATCCGTGGCCCGCATCAACTCAACTGGACCAAACGATCAACTTCGTCAACGACCGATAGGACCTGTTGGAACTCGATCTCTTCTACCGCAGTCCTTGTCCCTGCGACACTGATCAGCGCGCAGCGGTCACCCTCCGGGTAAAGCACAATCCAGCCGAGAGACTGCGTCCGTACCGTATGGGTCAGGCGACTGCACAATACAAGATGGGGATTCAGGCGCGCAACATCGGTGTCGAGGTTCTCCGGGTCAATCAGGGTTACCTCTACGTGCGGTCGCAGAGCCTGAACCACTCCCGCCATCACCTCGCGGTAGGAGCGCGGATCGTTAGCCAAGAGCATGCGCATGTTCGCCATTGGTGCTGGCTTAACCCTCAAGGTCTCCACCTACTTTCGCCGGTACTTTACGGCAGACAACGTAAGTCCTATGGTAAGCCAAAGCGACAGGATGCGCGCCGTACGTTTGGTGGATTAATTCGTGGCTCAATTGAGCTAGGAAATAGGCGCAAGGAGTCGGTCATTCTGCAGCGTGATGATCTCACTGCACACAGAACCCGTCGGGAGGGACGCAAACGAAGTGAGCGCAGACAAAGGCCGATGCCAAGAACCCGCGACTGTAGACGCTCTTGGTCGGATTGAGATGGGGTGGAACGGGGGGCAAGATCACGTGAGGGTTAGGTGATGGAGACTGCCCCGTGCTTGACTGCGAAAACGAGTGCCTGCAGCCGTGACTCTACCCCTAGCTTGCCGAGAATGTTCACCATGTGCGTTCGAGCTGTCTCTGGGCTGATGAAGAGGCGCTGCGCGATCTCCTTGTCGTTCAGACCCTCGCTGAGGGCTTGAAGCACTTCCCGCTCTCGTGCGGTGAGACGTCCGAGCGCCAACTGTGCGGCGCGATCCTGCTCCCGTTGCTGGCCCGCCACGCGGAGCAATTCAATAATTTCCTTCGGTGATAACAAGAACTCACCGGCACTAACGCGCCGTGCCGCGTCTATGATCTCGCTAATCCGCGCGGACTTGTGCAGGACGCCCACAGCCCCTGCCTCTACTGCGCGCGCGAACTGGACGCGATTGCTGCTCGCGCTGAGGACCATCACCATGCATTTCCGATTGACCTCTCGAAGCTCTGCCACCAGGTCAATGCCACTACCGTCCGGCAGGTCAATGTCAACTATAGCCAGATCAGCTCCCTCCAACTTGCTCCGAGCCTCGGCAAGTGAACCTGCCTGAGCAACAACTGTGAAATCGGGCTCTCGCTCGAACATGAAGGCTAACGGCTGGCGAAAAGACGCATGATCATCTATCAGCAGGACGCGGATCAACGGATGACCTCCAAATCGAAAGCGAATACGGTACCTGCACCTGGTACCGAGTTGACAGTTAGTTCTGACCCATGAGCACGAACGATGCGTGGGGACAGGTAGAGCCCTAATCCAACGCCGGCAACCTTCCCCCCTGACCGATCTCGGCCTCGGCCAAACTTCTCGAAGATACGACGCAGGTCATCCTCGTGTATTCCGAATCCTTCGTCCGCCACCTCAATGCGCACGCGTTGGTCACGAACAGATGCTCTCAACTCCACAGGGGCGCCATCCGGGGAGTACTTGGCCGCATTGCTCAGCAGGTTGCGAAGGACCTGCCCTATTCGTTCCGGATCCGCACGCACCACGACTTCTGGAGTGGCAGTGATAGTGAATGGATGGTGGCCGGAGAGTGTCCTCGCGAACGCGCTGGCTCTGTCCAGCAGCAGGGCGAGTGGGATCTCACGAAGTTGAACGCAGAAGTCGGCACGTTCTATAGACGCCGCGGCCTGAACGTCGTTAGCCAGCGACGCAAGTGTATCGGTCTGGGCCTGAATTGCCGCGAGCGCCTGTGCCTGCTCCGGCGCGGATAGTTCCCCGGTACCGAGCATGTCGGCGTACCCACGAATGGCCGCTAGCGGCGAGCCCAGCTCATGGGCGACCATGGCTGTGAAATCAGCTTTCATGACCGAGAGCTCTTGAAGACGTCTCGACTGCTCCTGCTCTGCTGCCAGCAACTCGGCACGCTTTGCTTCCTCCCGTTTGCGCTCCGTAATGTCCCTGATAATCAGCTGCACAGCTGGCCTACTCCGGTATGTGACCATGCTTCCGACTAATTCAATGTCGATGGCCTGACGGTCGAGCCGGAAAACCTGTGCCTCGGTCCGTGTCAGGATTGAGCTTTCTTGCCCAAGCTGGGCCTCTCGTGCAGCCATTCGCTCCAGGTATTCCGGTTGGAGGAACTGGGATACCGACTTGCCGATAATCTCCTCGCGAGTGCGAGCGCCGAGCAGGTCAATGCCAGCTGGATTGATGTAGACTACCTTGCCTTCGGAATACACGACAATCGCCTCGGGAGACAACTCCACCAGACTGCGATAACGGTCCTGACTCTCTCTCAGTGCCTGCTGCGCCACTTTCCGGTTGGTGATATTCTCCACCATGCCAATCGAGAAGGCAGGCTTATCCTCCGTGTTGTACAGAAGAGAAACGACGAGACGACCCCAGACAATACGACCATCCTTACGGAGGAAGCACTTCTGGACCTGATAGTTGTCTCGGTGCCTTGCTACCAGCTCCTGGTGGAGGTACTCATCCGTCGCAGCATCGTCCTGGTGCATAAGCTCGGCGAAAGTCCGACCTGTAAGCTCTTCCCGCGAATATCCCAGCATCTGCTCCAACGCAGGATTACTCTGAACAACTCGATGGTTGTCATCAAGAATGACTATACCGACAGCTACGTTCTCATAGATTGCCCGAAACCGCTCCTCGCTGATACGCAGAGCTTCTTCTGCCCGTTTTCGCTCCGCCAGCTGTTGCTGAGCTGAGGTGTAGAGTCGAGCGTTGTCGAGCACTATCGATGCCAGTTCGGCGAACCGAGTCAACAAAGCCACTTCGCTGCTCGCAAACCCCCGACCCGACTCGATGCGCCCTAGCCCAATCACACCGAGCACCTGTCCAGCCGACTTCAACGGTACACCTACTACGGCGTGGAAGATGCTTCGATCGAACCCATTCTTGCGCCCTGACCACTCATCGTAATCATCCACTACGATCGATCGGCCCGTTTGCCAGACCTTCCCCGCCAAGCCCTCCCCGCGCTCGAGACGGTAGCCCACGTACTTGGCGAAGACACCTGTCCCGAAGCCCACCTCTATCCCGGTCCGTTCTGGATCCGCCAGGTATATATAGCCGTGCGTTGTTCCCACCAGGGCCGCCGCGCGCGTGATGATCGTTTGGAGCAAGTCGTTCACGTCCAAGCGGTTGATCAGGGACAGCGCCGTCTCATGGAGAGCTGCCAGGTACTCGTTCTGGACACGCAGCTCATCCTCAGCACGCTTACGCTGTATAATTGCCCCCACCTGAGAAGCAACGGTGGATACAAGAGCAACAAGCCAATCGTCTTCCTGACGCTCCTCAAACACGAAGAACTCAAGTACGGCCACTACATCGTTGTTGGCGAGCACCGGAATCGCCATAGCCGCCCGAAGACCTGCCTCTTTCGCGCTGGCGACTCGCACAAAGTCCGGTTCCGCAGTCGCGTCCCGCGCCCAGACTGGCCTCTTCGTGAGCCATGCGCGTCCCGGAAGTCCCGTACCGGGTAGAAAAGTAAGACGTTCGCTCATGGATCTGAAGCTTTCCAGACCATCACAGCTGCTGTACCAGGACGGGCCACACTCAAGCCCTGCACCATCGGTCCTTGGAACCCATACCTGTCCAAAGGCCCAACCCGTGATGTCACACACCCGGCAGAGTACAGCGCGCAAAGCAGAGGGCATATCCTCTGTTTCACTGATAGCCAGCGCGACTGCGCGCAGCAGACGGGCCTCCTCCTCTGCCCACTTGCGTTCGCCAAGTTGAGCTTGAGTTGCAATAACCCGTGCGAACAGATTGAGCGCATCGCGGTGTCCAGTTGTGAGGGGTTCAGCGTCCGAACGGAGCACGCAGAGCAGACCAAAGAGTGTACCATCCGGCATGATGACAGGCACGCGCGCATAACCATCAATGTCAGGAAGTGATAGGGTCCGCAGGTTGATGGAGGCAGCGGGGTCGGTTGGTGGTGACCCCATCGGTATGGGTGATGTCGACACAGAACGGGGAATGGAGCTCAGAATGCTCTCGGGCAACTCCTCAGCCTTCCCTGCCTGTTGTCCCGATCCATCTAATGCACCGACAGCAGCGACGATTTTGGCGCTTCCCTCCTCACTAACACGCAGGAGGAAGCTCGAGGTCGCATGGAGGTGCTTCACGACCAGTTGCAACGTTGCCTCAATGCCCTCATGGGGTGACATAAAGCTTCGCTCAACCGGCCCTCCAAGTCGGTCGCGAGTAGTGTCTTTGCAGCTATTGTGTACTGGTCGAAGGTCAGCCGTGAGCATAGTAGCTCCTTACCATGACTATCAGAGTTCCTGGGGGTGCTGGTAATCCTGACTTCCGTGATTGCGCCCTAACGGGCACGGGCAATGTTTAGATTCGTCAACCAAAAGCAAGATGCTATCCACAAGGTATCGCCATCACTGGTACCTGGTACCATCACAACCTCGCCTAAAAATATACTACTGTGCCCAATGCATCCCGTCTATGGGACACAAGTACTGAAAGTCGGAAGCAGAGACAGTCCACTTAGACCATAGGTCACAAGTTAAGTAATTCGCCTGCCTGTCAAGCGACAGTTTTCGCTCTGAGAGGCGTTTCTCAGGCAACCATCCAGACTCGAAGTGACCGCTCCGCCCCCCGCTCGACGTAGCGATCGGCTTGCGAGGACCACTCAACACCCATCGTAGGCGAGTAGCTGAGCGGCCACAGGGCGAGAATTGCTGCTTGACAACACCGCTAAAGGCTTAACTTGTGACCTATGCACTTAGACAGCGGGCAAGAGCACTACTCTTAATGTCAGACAGGAATATTCGCTTAGGTCACCAGTCACGCTGAATAACCTGCGACCAGCCACAGATCACGGCTGGAAATACTTAGCCCACCGCGCACGACTAGAGCGCGAAGGGTCTGCACAGACATTGTAGAGGTTAGACGTAAACAATCGGTAAATACACAGGCTAACATTGGGTGAAAAGTCTGGGCGGTCGCTCGGTGGACGATGGTGGCAGACCAGCGCTCAGGTAGCTGCACAGCTTAGAATCCCAGCTTGCACAAATCCACGAAAGACAGGAACAGGAGACTTGCGGGTCGCGTCAGGACCGCTCTAATGCGATCACGTCGCCGACTCGTGTGTCGGATGCAGCAATGGTTCCCGGCGGTAGCTCCAGTGCTCGCTTCGCGCGGCGCACCAGCGTCGAGCTTCGCCACTGCCTCAGCGGGCTATAGGTTTTGAGTACCCGGCCTTCGGAGTCAATGAACAGTACGTCTATGGGGAATCGCATGAAAAACGAGTGGACACTGTTGCAGGGCTGAATGAGCAACCCTTCGCCCGGCTCAAGATGGGAGCGATTGAGCAGTCCCACAAGACGAGCTAACGGCGATGAGGCTACTTTACATCGATCAGTAAGAACATATCGGTTGCGTACATTAATAACTCTCACGTTTCCTGCAGGAGCCTTCACAGTTATTGCACCGCCAGCACTAGAATCGCCGCCAGACACATTCCACTCCCGAAGGGGATGAAATCCCGCCTACCCATCCGGCGCGTAAGGAGGAGTCCGATGCTTGCGAAGGCGCCGAACAGGGAGCCGAGGAACAGGGCGGCCCACACGAACCCCAAACCCACCATGGCGCCTATCATTCCAGCGAGCAGGACATCACCGAAGCCGAGCGCGTCGACGTGGAACAGCAATCTCCCAAGCAGAAACAAGCCCAGGAACGCGAGTGCGCCAAGGAGGCCACCCAACAGACTATCGCCGAAGCTGACTCTGTCGCCTATCGGGTTGAGGACTAAGCCTAACAAAAACCCAGACAGGGGCATCAGGGGGTATACCAGATGGTGCCGCAGGTCAATTATGAGCGTTGGGACAAGTATGATCATGAATATGCTCGTGATCAGGAGGTCACTCGTCATGCCCTGCAGGAGGTAGGCCAGGCTGAGACCCGAGGCTCCGACAACCACTCCAACCCAGTGCTCTGCACGGGGCCTAGTTGTAAACTCCGTGAAGGCAGAGGGTAGAGAGCTGAGACCAATGGTGGGAACTGTGATCGCGACCTGACCCAAGAGCCAACCCAGCATTCCACCGAGTAAGGCAGTGATGGCAACGCCTGTCAAAGCAAAGTACCCCAGCTACTATCCTGCGTTTCTTCAAGTGTTCGTTGTATCAGATACCTGTGGGTGTTGTCTCGCGGGCTGCAAGACAACACCCACAGGTTGCAGTCAGCTTCAGTTATGCAGAGTGAGAGATACGGCGGGATTAGATGGAGGGTCCTCCCAGTTGTCTATCCCACGTTGCAGAGGCAGACCCTACTTCATCATTCCCGCGAATGACTTGGCTATAGACATAGCGGCCGGTCCTAGTAACACGATGAAGATCGCAGGGAAGATGAAGAACACCATTGGCATGATCATCTTAATCACCGCCTTATGGGCCATCTCTTCAGCCTTCTGGCGCCTGCGCAGCCTCATCTGCTCGGCCTGAATCGTCAGGGCCCGGCCTATCCCCATGCCGATCTCCTCTGCCTGCACTATTGCGCCGACGAAGAGCTTCATTTCCTGAATGTCTACCCGCTTGCCCATCGCCCTAAGCGCATCACGCCTGGTTTTACCGAGCTTCATCTCGGCCAGCACCGCATTGAACTCCTGAGCGATCTCATTGTCCCACTTGTGCACGACTTCCTGCATAGCGGCGTCAAAGCCCAGCCCTGCTCCAACGCCGATCGTCAGTAGGTCCAGCGCATCAGGCATTTGGAGTCGAATCTTCGAGCGCCGCTGCTTGACCTTCCGTGCAAGCCAAAAGTTCGGCGCATAGAATCCGAGCATGAGCACGGTGAAGGCCAGAAACATCTGGCCCGACACGAGTAGTATCAGAGCCGCGGGCACGAGCCCGGCGAACGCCTTCAGCGTCACGAACTGCGCCAGCCTCCAGCGATAAGGGTGGCCTGCCGCGGCCAGGTTATCCGCCAACTGTCGTTGATGTTTGCCGGGCAGCACGCGAAGCAGTACTGAAGACGTGAAACTTATTATCGGTCGCGCGAGCTTACCCAGGGGCGATGACCGCCGTCTGGCCGTTGAGCCCGTGCCAAGGGCAAGCGCGGAAACGTATGTCTCCATACGGCGCTGCACCGTGCTTTGCGTGCTCGCCAGCCAGCCCCCAGAGGCTAGCGCGAGCGCGGCGAGCCCTGCGACCAGTGGCAGGCCGTAGCCATTCAACGGCATGGACGCAGGCTGTTGTGCGGGCTTGCCCTCGGTCACCACAGCCAAGTTGCCAGTGCTTACAGGCACACCGGCTGCGCGGGCGCTCTCCCTAGCAGCGTACGAGTAGCTGAAGCGCTGCGCCGCCGCGAAGCTGCCCTTGTTGATACTGATCTGCACATCGACCTTGTCCCCCGGAGTACCGACCGTGCTCGACTTGTACGAGAGCCGGTATTCCTGGTGCAGCTGCTGCGAGATACTCTCGAAAACTTCTGCTAGCTGACTGCCGTTGAGAGCCGAATAGTACCTACCACCCGTGAGCCTTGCGAAGTCTTGCAACGGCTTCTCCCCCACGGTGTTGCCGAATGCTACAGTGAATACCGGCACTTTCAGAGGCAGTACCTGCTCGAGTGCTTGCGCCTGCGTAAGCTTGCTTTTCCAGTTGACCCCATTCGTCATCAGGATGACCACAGGCACGTTTTTACTACGACGGGCCTCCTTGGTGGCGACGACGAGAGCATCGTTCAAGGCCGTGTTGCGCGTGAGCTTAATGGACTCGATGGCCTTGCGTATACTCTTGGTGTCGCTCGTGAGAGGATGCTCTAACTTCGCGGCAAACCCGAAGCTGACGACGCCGACTTGATCATTCAGTCCCAAGCCATTCACGAATGCGTTCGCAGCCACCTTCACATCTTCGAAGGGCTGCCCATTCATGTCTCCGCTCGCGTCGAGAGCCAGGACCGCGTCTATCGGCGTAGGACGCTCGTAGAACGGATACAGCACAACATCGGTCTGCGGAACTCCGTTCTCAGTGACGGTTACGTCCCTGGGCGTAAGACCCAGGATGGGTAGCCCCTTCTCATCGGTCGCGCTCACCGACACGCTCACCCTGGGCTGGCCGTTGGTTGCCTGACCCGAGATCTCAACCTTGCCTTCACCATAAGCTGTAACCGGGCAGAGACAGAGTATAGCAGCAAGTACGGCCGACACCCGGCCAAGCTTGTATCGAAAGGTCTGAATCATCTTGGTTACACCTTTATCGAGACTACTCGGATCATTACGAGGTAACCGAACACGACCATGAAGAGGGCGGTACCGATTAATGCCCATCCGACTGTGCTCGTGAATAACTGCATCATATACGGACGATTGATCAAGGTGATGACTCCCACTATGCCGAATGGGACTCCAGAGATTACCTTGGCCGAGATACGTCCCTGCGCGGTAAGTGTCTTGATCTCTCCGCGTATTCGCATCCGTTCACGGATCGTGTGCGAGATCGTCTGCAGTACCTTCGCCAGGTTGCCTCCGACTCTGTACTGTATGTTGATGGACGTGATCAACATGTCCAGGTCAGGGCTCGGGCAGCGCTCCAGCATTCGTGCAAGCGCCTCCTGCTGGTTCAAGCCAAGCTCCTGGTCGCGTACAACTCGGTTGAACTCGGTGGAGATAGGATCTCCCATCTCCCTTCCGATCATTGCCATTGATTGAGGCAGGCTGGAGCCTGCCTCCAGGGCGCCGGCGAGTACGTCTACCGCGTCCGGGAGCTGGTTCTCCAGGGCCTTTATACGACGCTTTCGCCGCAAACTGACGTAGACTCGGGGAAGTTGGTAGCAGATTACAGCGCCGAGAAGCATGCCGACGAGCCTAAGACTGGGCTGACTCGCGAGAAGGGCCATTCCCAACAGGGCGCCTACTATAGTCAGCCCGACCTGTAGCAGAAGGAAGCGAGAGGCGGGCATGTCTATGCCCGCCGCCGCTAGCTGAATTCTCAGCTTCGGGATTACGTTTAGCTGTCGTACTCGGCTGTTCATCCTATCAGCCAGGCTGCTGGACGGGGTAGGTGCTTCCTGCTGCCGGACTCCAGTAATGGTCGGCTCAACGAACGCGCCGATGCTCGCCTGCAAGCGGCTCTGCCACCGAGCATACGACAGGTGAGCAGCCAGGCCAGCGAAGAACATGAAGACCCCCGCGCCTGTAATTAAGCCAATCAAAGTGTTACTGTCCATTGCGATATCCCTTCCGACCGAGTTACGCGTGCTGGAACGTGGAGGGGGAAAGGTGGATGTTCTGGACGGCGAGCTTGTCGAGGCACTTTGGCCTTATCCCCTTGCTCACTACCTCGCCAATGACTTGGCGACCTACCACACCCATCTGCCTGTACTCGAAGATGTCCTGCAGGACGATGGTGTCGCCTTCCATTCCCTGAACCTCCGTTACCTTGACCACCTTGCGAGAGCCGTCCTGCAGGCGCTCCTGGTGTACGATCAGGTCAACGGCGGACGCGATCTGCTCCCGAATGGCCCGGAGGGGTAGATCCATACCCGCCATCAGCACCATCGTCTCCAAGCGAGCGAGCGTATCGCGCGGCGAGTTCGAGTGTGCAGTGGTGAGAGAGCCGTCGTGGCCCGTGTTCATCGCCTGGAGCATGTCAAGGGCCTCACCACCGCGCACCTCACCAACTATGATGCGATCCGGGCGCATACGCAGGGAGTTGACTACGAGATCCCTGATACCAACCGCTCCCTTGCCCTCGGAGTTCGCCGGGCGCTTCTCTAGGCGTACGACGTGCCGCTGCCGCAGCTGAAGCTCGGCCGCGTCCTCGATCGTCACAATACGCTCGTCATCAGGGATGAATGAGGAGAGCACGTTCAACAGTGTCGTCTTTCCAGAGCCTGTGCCGCCTGAGACAACTACGTTCAGCCGGCCCTTCACACAGGCCTTGATAAAATCGAGCAACGGGGGCGTGATCGTGCCGAACTGCAGCAAGTCGTTGTAGGTCAACGGGTCAGTGGAGAACTTTCGGATGGTGATCACTGGCCCTATGAGCGAGAGCGGCGGGATGATCGCGTTTACGCGCGAACCGTCTGGGAGGCGAGCATCCACCATCGGTGAGGCCTCGTCGCAGCGCCGACCCAGTGGGGCGATGATGCGGTCAATGATCCGTCGAACGTGCGCGTCGTTCTCGAACTGAACGTTCGTCTCCTCGAGGTTGCCTTTGCGCTCTACCCAGACCGAGTCCGGGCCATTGACCATGATCTCTGTTATGCTCTCGTCACGCAGCAGCGGCTCCAGCGGCCCGAATGAGAGGATCTCCGCCGCAACGGCCTCGAAGAGACTCACGCGGTCGGGCCGGGCAAGCTGTACGTTCTCCTGCGCGAGCACCTCGTCGAAGAGCCCCTGCAGGGTCCGCCGGACCTGCGAGATGTTGGTGTTATCAACATCGCCGAATGTGTCGGTCTCCTCGACGAGTCGGCGTTGTACGCGGGCCTTGAGATCCTTCCAATTCACGCGGCCAGTAGCTACGTCGGAGACGGGCTGGATCACCAGCTTGCTATTTGGCTGGAGCAACTCGACCCCGGCTGTCCTATGCGCCTTGTGCCCGTTCGAGCTGTGATCTGGTCCAGCTGGGGGGTTTAGCCTGTCAGAAAGCGAAAACGCCATCTCTTTACCTCGTCCTGTAGTTGCTTATCCTGCTCACTGTCACAATGAGAGAATAAGGCATTGAGCCGGGCTCAAGATCGCGCAAATGAGCCGTCTTTCCCTAGCTCAATTGAGGTAGAACCTGTACACGGCACGACGCCAGCAACCGTAAGGCTGCCGGCGTCGCGATGGTTCTATGTTTGGTTAGAGATCAGACCTTCAGATGGACAGTACAGATGTGCGTCGGATTACTAACCGACCACTACATTATCCGCTTTGCTCTTCGCCGAGCTCCTCGACAGCTTCAGCCATCCGGCCTTGCGATCGCGCTGCTTCTGCTTCGCGGCACGCTCGCCCGAGTCGAGAATGACCGCGAGCTGCCGGAATGCCTTCGCCGGTCCGAATCGCTTCCTGTTTAGTGCGACTGGAACACCCTTGTTGCCGGCCTGTACCAGCGAGGACCCAACCGACGGTATCTGCAAGCCGATCTCGTGCTTCAGGTGCGTCTTGATATCCTCGTTACGAACGGCCCCCTTGCTTCCCGCACGGTTGAGCAGGAGGAAGAGCTTCTCCGACGGATAGCCTAGTTTGGCCGCAAGCTGCATGAAGCGAGCGGTGTTGCGCAAGGCCGGCACCTCTGGTGTGGCCACAAGGACCACCTGGTCCGCCGCATCCAGGGCGGTCATCGAGACCGTGTCCAGCACGGGCGGTGTGTCTATGAGTACGTAATCGGCGTTCTTACGGAGCACGCCGAGGATCTTGCTGAAGTGCTCATTCGTCACGAGCTCCGCGCGCTCCAGGTCTGTCGGGGCCAGGAGCACTTGCACTCCGCTCTCGTGCGTCGCCATAACGTCCCTGATCAGGTCGTAGTCCAGGTCCTTCATGTGAGGGAGTAGGTCTATCATTGTCGCTGCATGGTCAATGTCGAGCAAAACACCAACGTCGCCGGACTGCACAGACGCGTCAATGACGATGACTCGCTTCTTCGAGAGCGTCGCAAGCGCTACCGCGGCGTTGATTGTGATAGTCGTGGTGCCGGAGCCACCCTTCGCACCGTGAAAGGCTATGACCCGCGCCGGCTTCTTCTCGGAAGTCGCGGTCGCCAGCACCTGCTGGCGGCGTCGGCGCTCACGAGCGACGAGCCTGCGCATCGAGGCTATCAGTTCCTCCTGGTCGTCGAGACGATAGAGGCAGAGCTGAGCGCCGGCGAGTACGCACTCACGGCCGAGTTCGGGCTCCTCCGAGGTGAACAGGACTATCACCGGAGCCTCCGGTAACGCGGTATCGAGCGCTTCTACTATGGAGGCTACGTCGGGGGTGTCTCCGCCAACTAGTACGACGTCCGGGTGCAGCTTCCGCGCCGCCCTCACCCCATCACCAAAGCCTGCGTGCGCGCTGTGTAGTTCTATGCTCGGCTCGTTCGCCAGCATCCGGGATACAGCCTCTGCGTAGATGACAGAGTCATCGAGAAGAAGGCACTTGAGCGACGTTAGGGTATGCTCAGACATTATTTACAGATTCCCTCCTGCGCTAACGGATTGGCTGCGGCTTGCGGAACTTCCAGTGAACCATCTCAGAGTCTTCCGTCGCGCCGTCGGTCGTCACCTGCTTGTGGTCATCCTGGGCGCCCCTGAGTACGAGGTCAACGAAGGCCATATTGTCCTTCTGGCTGTCCATCGCGAGTTTCAGCTGGATAGCCTGTTGAGGGTCCAGCAGCAGGACCACCGCTGCCTTGTCCCCGCCCGATCCACCACTCGCTCCGCCTCCGCCGTTCAGAACGTCCAGCACCTGGATGTTCTGCAACGTCATCTGTGTGCTGTGAGCCTCCTGCTCACCGCCGGTATCACCCGCCCTGCCGATGATCTTGAGCTTGAACGTGACCAGGATGTCAACATGGTCCTCAGCCTTGATCACACCGCTCGCGCTGAGCAGATCTGACTGCGGCAGGCCGAATGCCACCTTGCCCTTCGGTATGCTTCGCGACAGGTTCCCCGACTGCTTCGTCGTCGAGAGCAGGGGAGCCGTCATTATCTGTCCCTGCACTATGTGGCTCGCTGCGAACCTGCCGTCTACGTCCTCCAGCCGGCTAACTGCCTGGGCCGGGGCGAACTCCGCTGGGAAGGGCTTTCGATCCAGCATAGCCGCCGTAATGGCGGTGCCCTGCGGGATCTCCTGCTTGGCCAGTATCACCTCGACCTGCTTGACCTTGGCGGCCGCTTTTTGGGCGTTCTGGCTCACACCCATCATCATCACCGCGGCAGCTACGGCGAGCATCACGCCGCCCACCATTAGCATCAGACCCATTCTCTTGCGCATGTTGTTCACTCCTTTGATGAAAGATTAGCCTACTGAGCTGATCTCAAGATCGTGCAAATGAGCGGTCTTTTTCTGGCTCAAATTAGGTATCAGCCTGGGGATTCACAGGAGAGAGTGCCGGATACACTCCTGGCTACGCGCTCTCCACTCGCCGCCACGATGGGACCATCACTCCACCAGGTGGACTGTATTCCCCTCCGTCGTGCTTGGGGGTCCGACTCCCGGCGGCACGTCATCCAGGACCGGGCTCAGAGGGTAACCCCTTACCTCCGAGGCACTGGTAAAACTCGCGGTGCCTGTGTAGAACTTAAAGGGCTTCCAGTCCGCGAAGCTGACCCTGTCTATCGAGGAGCCACCCGTTACGAATCTCGGCGGGCCGCCCGTCGTCTTCCATTGCTCCGTCGTGTTGGTGTCCCAGAGGTAGATATTAACTATCGTGTAGTCCCCACCACAGGGATCGTTGCCGATGACGTGATTCTGCACAAAGGTTTTCAGGCTGCTGGAGACGTTGTTACCCAAGTTGCCGCCCACCGTCTCGCCCTTGTCGCCGTACGTTCCCGCAGTGTTGAAGCTCTGCCAGTTGCCTCCCGCTCCCACGGCCGGCTCATCATCCGCCGAGGGAGCAGGAGACAGGTAGGCCCCCTTGTTGAGCTTCCCGTTCCAGCCGTTGGTGAGCCAGTACTCCATTTGCGTAGCCACGTCGTTACCACTGAGGTCCGCGGGGCCGGTGCTGAAATATGGATACGGGCCGACCGGCGGGTCCTCGTACTCTCGCAACAGCTGTGTGTGCTGATAGGTGGCATCCGGGGGCTTGACGCGCGCCGATGCGCGGCCGAGCCATACCAACATCTTCCAGTCGCCTGTACCTCCTGGGCTCGGCGGGTTGCTGTCCCAGAACTCGAGCGGCGCTGGGCAGGCGTCACCATCGTCGTGCGTCAGGATCCCGCTGTTCCACCGGGTTAGCGGCCACGTCGGCCCGGGCGCGGAGCTCGGCTTGTTGACGGGTGAGATCCGTGCTGTAGCTCGTGCACTTGCTTTGAGTTGGCTATGGCTCGAGTTGATGAAACGCGCGAAGAGCGCATTGTACTCAACCCCCGCGCTAACCCTGAGCATCGCCGAGTTATACGGTACCTTGTCACCGACTGTTGGGCTGGTGCCAAGTACGTTGCCATTCACGTCGAGATACTCGATCTTTGGCGTCCGCAAGGTCGCCCCAGCATGATCAAACCCCTGATTATCCTGGACGTACTCGAGAACGATTGAACGCACCTTGCCGTCCGTCGTCACATAGCCAACCTGCCCGTCTACGTTCGTCACGTTGAGCGCTAGCTCCCGAGCGGCAGCCATAGCGGCCGAGTCGGCGGAGTTTTGCATGAACCGCCGGCCGCTGTACGCGAACCCGAGGTCAATGGCAAGCGCGAAGAACATGAAAATCCCCGTCACGAGCAGCGTGAACATTATCAGGGTCTGGGCTCTGCAAGGGCGCGTCAGGAGCTCAGATGTAAAATGTATCCGCCTCATGCTAGTACTCCGCTCTCATAGTCGAGGATGCGTCGAGATCAAATGGTCCGCCTATTGCATTGCTGATCAGCGGTGTGATCGGAACAAATTGGTACTTTATGCTTACAGTTACGTTCGCCTTCGCCGTACGTGAGCCACTGGGGCTGATCGTGATGTCACCATCAACCAGGGGAACTCCCACGGCAAAATCTTTGACCTGCTTCCTTATGGATGCGTCGTCGTGTGTCCGGATGATGGCGTGCCGCGCACCCTCGCGTGCGGCGTTCGAGATCGCGTTGGCATACCAAACGGCGCGTCCGAAGTCGAAAGCCCCCATCATGAGCAGGAAGAACATGGGCATGACCACCGCCATCTCGACGGTTCCCTGTCCACGCATTCTTCGCTCGAATGTTCCTCGCTGTCTTCTCATTCGATTTATTTTTCTGAGCGCGCTCATTCGTACTCCGCCCGCATCTTGCTCTTCGCGGTCAACGTGATGCTGTTACCGAATACCGCTTCCGTGAACGGTGTCAGCAGATCGAACTGGTAAGTGACAGTGACGTGCACGTACTTCTCCCCAGTCGCCTGTATGACGGGAGTCACGTTGAGAGGACTGATCCCACTGGCTTCATTCTGGGCCCTCGCGATAATGTCGCCGGAAGTCGCCGTCTTGGTCGTGGCACCGTAGCGAGCACCTTCCCTGGCAGCGTTGGCGATGGCCTCCTGAAAGTAGAAGACCCGACCGAAGTCGAGCATCGTGAAGGTCAGCAGGCACATCATCGGCAGGAGCAGAGCAAATTCTGCCAGTGCCTGTCCCCTGAGAGTGTGCTTCATTCTGACCATCCTTTGCGTGAGAAAGACCGGCGGACGACCACGAGAGTGGTAGATCCGCCGGCCTGAGTGTGCCGGTAGCCGACTTAGTTAGCGTTGTTGAGGGCGGTCTGGATCGCCGAGAAGACGCCGGTGATTGCACCCGTCATCAGACCTAGCGCCGCGATGAGCGCAACGCTCACCAGCGCGATGATCAGCGCGTACTCGACCAGTCCCTGGCCCTTCTTCGCCTCCAGCGCGTAGCTGAGCTCGACCATCATCCGAGTGTAAAGCTCCTGTACCTTCTCCATCTGTCTGTCTCCTTCTTTCTTGTGTTGCTTGTTTTTATTAGTGATACGATCCACCGGCCCAGATGTGCCGGTAGCCGACTTAGTTAGCGTTGTTGAGGGCGGTCTGGATCGCCGAGAAGACGCCGGTGATTGCACCCGTCATCAGACCTAGCGCCGCGATGAGCGCAACGCTCACCAGCGCGATGATCAGCGCGTACTCGACCAGTCCCTGGCCCTTCTTCGCCTCCAGCGCGTAGCTGAGCTCGACCATCATCCGAGTGTAAAGCTCCTGTACCTTCTCCATCTGTCTGTCTCCTTCTTTCTTGTGTTTGGTATGTTAGTTGTTGGTTTTTGTAATGATTGCAGGAATCGCCTGCTAGACCTCGTGCTAGCCGCTCTGTGTCAGGTCCTTCTTTACGCTGGCACCTCCTCTGTTCGATGCAACCGACCGACTCCGTACCTCTGCAAACGAGAGATCTCATCGGTTCCGTCGGTTGCACCACTAGCTCCTCTCAGACTTAGGTGCCCAGGTTTGGTCTGAGATTCATTGCTTCCGGAACTGCCTTGATATTACGAAATCCACCGGGCTCCGCCATCCTTCAAATGAACGGTCTTTCCCTAGCTCAAATATGGGAGACTTATCTAACCTATTTGAAGCAGAAGAAGTCCATATCAGTTTGTCCGTATCAGGGTGCTGGTGAGCGGGCAAACACCAATGTCCGCTGCTCCTGGCTCGCGCCGCGTCCACCTGGACGGTCGTGGTGATCGCCGAGCCTGTAAGACTCTGCTCGCGTATTGGTCATTGACCACGCACCGTAGGGCTTGCTAGACTCGCCCTGCTGAGAAAGGTGAGTTCAACATGCCAGACGAGACCGAAGTTATACAGCCCCTATCCGTGATTGACGTGCTCGACCGGCTGGAGGAGAACGTGCAGCGTGGGGAAATACCGGGTATGCAAACATTTCCCACTGGGTTCCGCGCTCTCGATCGACGCATCGGAGGGGGGCTTCGTCAAGGTGATTTGCTGCTGCTGGGGGGCTCCGAGGGCGCGGGTAAGACGACCTTCGCCTTCCAGCTCGCCCGCAACATAGCGGCTTCCAAGCAGTGTCTGGTGCTTTACTTCTGCTATGAGCATTCCGAGGATGACCTTCTGCTGCGGCTGCTTTCCATTGAGAGCGTCGAACAGACCGTCACGGGCGAGTTGCAGGGACTGAGGGCAGCCGACCTGCGGCCGCGCCTTCTACAGGCCAGCAGGTCAAGAGGGACATTCACGAGAGAGCTGTCGCGAGATCCGTTAGGTCGTCGCGCGCTTCAACGCCTCGAAGACTACGGCGAGTATTTCAAGGTAATGAAGGCCTCGGCCTCGCTCACGGATACGAACAGCATCCAGGCTGTGGTGGATGACTGCAGGCGACAAACGGACAAAGATGTGATGGTGGTCGTGGACTACCTGCAGAAGATGCCGCTGCGTGTGGAGGGGGCCACTGAGGACGAGCGTATTGGGCGGATAACCGAGAACCTCAAGGAGCTAGCCCTGAGTCGCGCGGTACCAGTCGTCGCGATCGTCGCGGCGGATAAGCACGGCCTGGAGGCTCGCAGGCTCCGCTCGTACCACCTGCGTGGCTCCTCCTCGCTGCTGTATGAGGCCGACATTATCCTCATCATGAATGAGAAGAGCCGCATCGTTTCCCGACAGGCGGTAGATCTGACGGAGTTCAAGGTGGCCACTATGTCCAACTGGGTTGTCTTCAGCATAGAGAAGAACCGTTCGGGAAGGGACCTCGTGGACTTTCAACTCCGCAAGCTCTTCTCGTACGGCCTCTTCGACCCGAGTGGAGACTCAGTCCCTGAGCCACTTTTCGACGAGCGTGTGTACACCGAGTAGAGTGGCGGCCTGGTGCATCACTTACCAGTCGTGATTTGAATGACATCACCCGCCGATCAAGCAGATGAGCCATCTGCAAGCCTGATTTCGCGTAGAATATACTTAGGTGGCGCATGGCCTGTAGATGATCGAAGTCGCGTCCGTTGGCTTTGAATTCGGATATGCTGAATCAGGAAAGAATGAGTGCGGTTTGAAGAAGTTGTTGGTAGTAGATGATGAGCGCGAAATCGTCGAGCTGATATCCATCGTGCTTGACCGCGACGACCTGTGGTTGCTGGAGGCCTACAATGGCTACCAGGCCCTGCAGATGGCCCGCACCCACCATCCAGACGTTATTCTTTCCGACGTACTCATGCCCGGTCTTGATGGGCTCGACTTGTGCAGATGTATCAAGTCCAATCCTTCCACCAGTAATGCGGTAGTGATCCTTATGAGCGCGAGACGGGAACTGGCGGACTACAGTGATTGCCAGGCCGACGAGTTTATACGTAAGCCTTTTGAGATTGACTACGTTCGAGAAGTTGTTGACCGCTTTCTTTCTACCGTCGCATGATCATCAGCCGGTTATCGAGCAATATTTGGGGCAGCGGTGAACTACGTGTGAGGGATGCGCTCGACCTATCTAGAAACCCCTCACACATCGCCCCCTAATCAAGTAGCCTCTTCACGAGCCGGTCGGCCACAACTGCATCAGTGTCACGGGTCACCACCAGGTTCACCTGCTTGCCAACACGACGAATCCGCACGCTTGCATCTGCTCCATCCAGACTTAGAGCTCCGTGCCTGAGCTTCATCTCTTCTCC
>JADDPP010000425.1 GCA_016781845.1 Rubrobacter sp. | reverse complement strand
TGCTGAGGGATGTAATAGTGCAGGCCCCGCGCGAACGCCAGCACGAATGCCATGATATGGTTGGCGATATGGTCGTTGTATATCGCCCGGAAGTTTGTCACAACTACCGGGTGTTGTACGAGTTCCGGGTAGTAGTACCCGGCCGGAGGGGCGGCGGCGGGGGCCTGGAGCCAGCGCAGCTTCCTCGCGAGTTTGAGCAGGTCTGGTGGGATCGTTCCGAACGCGGCATCCGCGCCAACGATCTCCCTTCCGGCTTCCTCCTGCGTCTCGGGGACCGCTACGTCCACCACCGGTACTGCCTCGCTCAGGCGGCTCGCCCATTCGCGCGTCGTCTCCCGCTGAGGAGGAACAAACACTAATTTTGTCCTGGACATCGGCGTACCACCTCACTCTCAAACAGAAGGGCGGACAGCACGTGAAGGACGAGTGCCCGCCTCAACGCATGTTGGCCTGGCGTGGGTACGCCCTATCCGAGAAGCTCGGCCTCGCTCAAAGGGCCCGCGGCCTGCACTGTGAAGCTGGCGCTGAACGGGTACCGGGTCAGCAACCCGCGGATGTCGTCCAGCGTTACCGACTCGATCTCGGCCACTACCTCGTCCACAGTCTTCGGCTGCCCGCGGGAGATGTACAGGTCCGCTACCTCGAACATCCGCCGATGCGATGCCTCACCACCTATAACCGTGTCACTGATGGCCTTGACCTTCGCGCGGCTCAGTTCCTCCTCTGTGACGCCCTCGCGCTCCAGCTTCTCCATCTCCTGGCGCACAATGCGCAGGACCTCCGGCGCGTTCTGAGGGCTTGCGCTGTAGTACGTGGCGAACATCCCCGCGCCCTCATAGCCGTAGTACCCGGTTTCGATAGTGTCGGCCAGGCCCTTCTGCGCCACATCCCAGAATAGCCGCGAGCCACTGGAGTCGCCGAGGATCGAGGCGACCAGCTCCGCCGCCCATGCGTCGGGGCTCGCCTCATCCGGCGCGGCGGTGGCTATCGCGACGTGCTCCTGCTGCAGCTTCGGCTTTACCTGGACCATGGCGCGGGGCGAAGGATCGAACGGGGCCGCAGGGCGCGTCACCTCCTGTGGCTGCCACGCGGCCGTCTTCTGCTCGACCAGCGGCAACAGCTCGTCCCACTCGAAGTTGCCCGCAACACCGACTATCATGTTATTCGGGCTGTACCGGCTCGTGTGATACTCGCGCATCCGCTCCACCGGCAGGGCGCGGATGCTCTCCACGCTGCCTAGGACGCTGTTACCGAGTGGGTGTGGCGAGAAGAACGTCGTGAACAAGTGGTCGAAGAGCTCGTGCGTCGGCTGATCCTCGGAGCGGGCGATCTCCTCGATGATCACCCCCTTCTCCGTTGTGAACTCTTCCTCGTCCAGCTTCGGGCGCATCATGTCCGAGAGTACGTCCAATGCGTCCGGCAGTTTATCGCCCAAAACGCGGGCGTAGTACACGGTGCGCTGGTGCGAGGTGAACGCATTGAACTCCGCGCCCATATTCTCGAACTCTCGCGAGATGTCTACCGCGCTGCGCCTGTCCGTGCCCTTGAACATCATGTGCTCAAGGAAGTGGGACACTCCCGCGATATCCGGCTGCTCGTCGCGCGAGCCAGCGAGCACGTGGAAGGACACCGCGACCGACTCGACTCCGGGCATCCTCTGTCCCACGACAGTCAGTCCGTTGGGGAGCTTCTCAACTGCCAGCAACTGATCGTTCTGTACCGCCATATCTGATGCCACCTTCTAATGTTATAAGTGCCAGAAGCCTGGCTGCGACACACCTGTCCACCTCGGCGCGAAAGGTTTGGTTGAACGCCCCTACGGGTTGCCTTCCGCTCCGGTCAGCTCTTCTCTCGTGTTGGGTCCGAGCGCGCACACCACCAGCCGTTCGGACACAGGCCAGTGCTTGAGGAGGTTGTTCACCTGATCAACGGTGACTGAATCTATACGCTCCCGGACGTACGAGAGGGGCTTGAGCCTGCCCTCGTACCACCAGGAGGTGAGCAGGGCGCGCAGCCTGGAACCGGTGCTCTCACCGCTCATAATCACGGAGCTGCGCGTGGAGCGCTGGAACCGCTCGAACTCTTCCTCCGTCACGCCGTCCGCGTCCAGCTTCCGCATCTCGTGCAGGAGCACCGCGTACGTCTGCGGCGCTTTTTCAGGCGTGGTGCCCGCGTACGCCCGCCACGAGCCCTGGTGCCTGCCCGGAGTATAGGATGCACCGACCTGGTAGACGAGTCCGCGCTTCTCGCGCACCTCTTCGAAGAGCCTGCTGCTCATCCCTCCGCCGAGCACTTCTGCCGCGATGATGGCGGCGTAGTAATCCGAGTGGCCGTACGGCACGCTTGGCGCTGCCTCCGCTATATGCTCCTGCTGACTCTCCCGGTTCTCTATATGTATCTGTGGCTCCGGGCTTGGCGGTGGTATCTCCGGCGCCTTCTCTGTGCCCTGCCAGGTCCCCAGCGACCTCTCCGCCATCGCGCGGAACTCGTCCCAGTCGAAATGGCCTGATACCGCGCAGATGGTGTTCGCGGGCGTGAAGTAGCGGCCGTGGTGCTCCTGTAGCTCCCCGCGGGTTAACTCCTGGATGGCTTGGGGCTCGCCGCTCGGTCGCTTGGAGTACGGGTGGCCCCTGTAGTACACCTTGCGCAGCACGTTGCGCACCTGCACCATCGGCTCGTCCTCTTCGTGCCGCAGCTCCTGCAGAATCGAGGAGCGGGTCTGCTCCAGCTCCTGGTCCGGGAACGCGGGGTTGCGCAGCACGTCCGCGAACACCTCCAGCGCCGGACCCAGGTTCGTGCCGACCATCTGGCCGGAGAAGCCTACGGTCTCCGAGTCCGCGCTGGTGCCGTAGCGCACACCGAGCGAGTCGAGCGCGTCGCTTATCTCGCGCGAGCTGCGCGTCCGGGTGCCCTCCAGAAGCATAGCCTCTGTGAAGTGCGCCAGACCGACCCTGCTCTCGGGGTCGTGTGCCGCTCCCGCGCCGACGACGAAGCCGAGCGCGGCGGAGCGCACTCCCTCCAGCCTCTCGCCCAGAATGGTCAGGCCGTTGGGCAGCGTGTCCTTGTACTGTTCCGGCATGTAGTGAACCTCTTTGGTTTGCCAAGCCGCGATAGAAGCACGGCGAGGTTTGCGTGTTGAAGTCTTGCACAGCCCTTGTGTGTATTTGTAGCAGTGTAGCCCTATCCTGCGGGCTGTGTCTACATCGGCTTGCAGGGGTATGCATAGCTTGTCGGGCATGTTATCAAGACGCGGCGGCGGATGCAGAGGCGCAAGCAAGCGCGGTCCTACAGGCGCCGCGGAAGCGGATGCGTCACCAGATGGTGGTGACGCGAAGCAACACAGAAGGGAGGTGATGCAGGGTTCCTCACAGCTCCGACCGGATACGACATCAGTTTGAGACGCAAGGAGGAGAAAATTGGACACCCGA
>JADDPP010000121.1 GCA_016781845.1 Rubrobacter sp. | reverse complement strand
CAGAGGTTGGCTTCACTCAGTCTTCGGGCGCTCCGAGGTTGATATAACTTGTGTCTCCGACGTTGAGCGTGTTGTACACGCCGCGCACCCTGGCTCGGTTGCCAATGATGGACCCTGTCAGCGCCTCGTTTTCCACGGAGCACCCCTCGCCCAGTATGGAGTCACGGACGATGGAGCCAGAGACGTTTGCCCCCCGGCCCAGGCTCACGTACGGGCCGATGACGGAGTTCTCCACGTTCGCGCCGTCGGCTACGTAGACCGGGGGCAGCACGCTCGTTCCAGGGAAGGAGCACGGCTGCTGCTCGTACGTGCCCAGCAGGTAACGGTTCGTGTCCAGGAGCGCCTCAGGCGTGCCGCAGTCGAGCCATACATCAATGGTCTGGGTCTCCAGCTTCGCGCCCCGGTCAATCATGATCTGTATGGCGTCCGCGATGAAGTATTCGCCCTTCGTCTGGTGGCCGCTCTCGATCAGGGCGTCTATTGCCGATATAAGCTGCTGCCCGTCCGTGAAGTAGTACAACCCGACCAACGCGAGGTTGCTCACGGGCGTTTCAGGCTTTTCTACGAGGCGCGTGATGTACTGCCCCTCCGTCACGGCCACGCCGAAGCGCCGTGGGTCGTCCACCTCGTGCACGTACAGCACTCCGTCGGACTGCACGCTCTTGAGCTTATCAATGTCTGTCTCGAAGATGGTGTCAGCGAAGACTATGAAAGTGGGGCCACTGAGATGGTCTCGGGCGAGCTGTATCGCGTGCGCCTGACCTAGCTGCTCGGCCTGCTCTACATAGCTGGCGTTCAGGTCGTAGTTGGTGGCGACGTACGCCTCTATCTGATCTCCAAGGTAGCCGGTGATGAAGATAAGCTCCTCGATAGGCAGCGGCGCGAGGCGGTCCAGTATGTGGCCCAGCAGGGGTTTCCCCGCGAGCTCCACGAGCGGCTTCGGTCGGGTGTACGTCTGGGGCCGCAGCCTCGTGCCAAGCCCCGCCAGCGGGATAACTACCTTCATTCGCATACACAACCTTTCGCGTTCTACAGCGTCGCGAGGATTCTACCACAGCGGACGCTTGGGACCTTGAGTGGTAGGGGATGGCCCCCACCTTCTGTAGCTGTGATTCTAGCAGGATGCGGTTCTGGTAGTGTCGTCGGAGGGGCCGGGCGCAGGGCGATTCCAAGGTCTCGGTATGTGAGGCAGCAGGTTGCGCAGGCGTTGCACCCTTCGCGCGCTCACAGCAGACAACAGGAACTCGAAACCGAACTCGGAAGAGCACATACTGGAAGCGCTCCGAGTCCCCGCTACGCAAGGAGGCATAGGGGGCTCGTCAGCGTGTAGTTTTGGCAGGACTGGTGGGAGGAGGTTGTTCATGGCAACGCCAATCCAGGTGACTTTCGACTGTGCCGACCCGGATCGCCTCGCTACTTTCTGGGCCACCGCCCTGGGGTACAAGAAGCAGGACCCGCCCGAAGGGTACGCCACCTGGGATGAGGCACTGGCGGCATCCGGGGTTCCGGAGGAAAGATGGAACTCGGCGAGCGCAGTCGTAGACCCTGATGGACGCGGTCCCCGTATCTTCTTCCAGCAAGTACCGGAGCCGAAAACGGTCAAGAACCGGGTCCACCTGGACGTGAACATCGGCAGGGACGCAGGCACCCCATCCGGCGTGCGCCGCCAGCGAGTGGATGCGGAGGTCGAGCGGCTCATCCAGGCCGGAGCGGTGAGACTTCACTCCGCAGAACAACATGGAGAGTACTGGGTTGTGATGCAGGACCCGGAAGGCAATGAGTTCTGCCTGCAGTGAATACGAGCCTGGCGCGCGAGTCAGGGCTATAGAGGCGAAGCATCTGCACGACAGCTACTGGGGACCATGCCATACCTGTCCGGGCTAATGCTTCGCCTGCTGGCAACCCACCTCGAACGCGCCCACCGTCTGCGGAGGGTACGGCGCTGCTCCTTCCCTGATACTGCCGGGACGAGTGTCCTCTACCCTTCCTCGTACAGCCGTTCCCCCCGGTGCAGCCTGTCCGCGATGAGGTATGTCTGCAGTTGGGCCCTGGGGGTTGCGGCGTGCGCGGCAAGGTATCGCGCGGCGGCGATGAGCACGTGCGCGCCCTCCTCCGTGCCACACAGGGATTCGTGTACCCGGAAAGCGGCCTCTACGCACTGTATTGTGTGGAAGTCCCTGTCCTCCCGCAGGAGCGCCGCGCCAAGGGCCGCTACGACGCGCGTGGGCTCTCCCCCGCCCGCGAGGTAGCTGCCTACGAGCTCGCCCGCCTCGTTCACCTGTTGTCTCCGGCTCAACAACTCCGGCAGTCCAGCGAGCAACCCCGTCGGGTTCAGCGCGGTATCCGCTGGAAGCGTCGGCAGCGGAGCAGGCGGCACGTTCAGGAAGCGGTCGAGGTACACGCTCATGGCCGCGTCGAGGACACCCCGCAGCAACTCCGGTGAGGGGGAGCGCCGCATCCCTTGGTAGACCGCGTTGGCGAACGTGAAGGTATGTAGCACCGTGTCCCAGTCGCCGAACTCGTTGGATGTGGAGAACCGGGCTATTCTCAGGGCCGCCGCGTACACAACTGATTCGGCTACCTCCTCACTGCTGCTTCCTTTACTCAAGGCGTCCAGAAGCGCCTCGATACTTGCCTTCGGATCGTCCCCCAGGAGCACCGTCGCGAGCTCGCGCCTGCTCAACCTCGCTCTGGGGCTCCCCTTTCCGTGCTCCACTGCCTCGGGTAGTCGCTCGAACGCGCGTTCCAGTAGCTCCACGAGGTCTACAGGGTGCCGCCACGCATTGCTCTCCTCCATCCGCGTGGCGACGGCATAGCCTCGCGCCAGGCTGGTCAGCACCGGCTCGGCGTGCTCCCAGCCCGCAACGTCGAGCGCCTCAAGCGCTTTGTTCGTGAAGTCGAGCGCGTGCCCAATCTGGATGTAGCGGTGGTCAGTCCCCGCCGCGAAGAGCATGTCCGCTACCTGTGCGCTGGCAGCGCCCGCACGCACGGCGGAGGCGATGCACCGCTCCGCGCCCTCAGAGTCGCGCACCTCCACGAAGCGGCGGAACCAACGCTTCAGCGTCGGCATGTCCGCGTCGCCCTCCGGCAACGCCTCGATTGGAAATCGTGGGGGCCTTCCGGCGCAGTCGCGCGCCACCGCGGATAACCCGTGGTACAGCGCGAGGGGCCGGTCGGAGGGGGCTAGCTGGGGCAGCATGTTCATCAGCGCCGTGTGCATCGTGAGCCCCTGTCCCCAGCCTGCATCCCGATGCTTCGCGCCGAAGAGCAGCCCAATCTCGAATGGCTGCCCCGAGTCAGCACCTTTGTCCATGAGCGCGATTACTGATTTTGCGAGCACCAGGTCCAGGCCCTGCTCAAGTCCGTCCCGGAGCCGCTTGCGATGATGCGCACGCCTGTCGGGCATGGCGCTGAGGTCGAGGTAGATCGCCCCGTCGC
>JADDPP010000022.1 GCA_016781845.1 Rubrobacter sp. | reverse complement strand
CGAGTCCTACCAGGTTCCAGGCTGATCTCCGGCACGCTCTGCCGCCCCGTATGCCGACCTCGCCCGCTGGCGCCCGTAGTGCCCTACGACATGGTCAACCGTCCTGACCCGTGCTGCTCGCTGCCGTCGCTCCCCTTCATATCCTCCATGACTCCGATGTGGGTACATCGCCCGAGAGATATTGCGCGAGGCTCTATCGGAAGCGCAAGGTGTGGAGCATCCTCTCGAATGTTGGCTGGAGTTGCCGGAATCGCTTGGCGTCGCCGGGACCGTAGGTGCCGAACTGGACCATGTACGTCCGTGAGTCCTTCGCCATCCAGACCTGTACCGCCTCGAGATGCCTGCCGCTCGTCGAAGCGCCGCTAAGGCGCACCCGGATCGCCTTCACCCCACCTACGGTTGTCTCGTCGATGCTGTGGGCTTTGATACGACCGCGCTTGACCGCTGAGCCTATCTCTTTGCGGAAATCCTCCAGCCTCGGGCGGCGGTTGTTGGGAGTCTGGATACTCATGATCGTGACGTTCGAGCCGTCCTGGGGCCGAACGATCATGTCCACGGTTGCCCGCCCCTTGGCCCCCATATTCATGTTCATGAAGTTTCTCTGTGCGTGCCAGTCCTCCGGGTAGGCGAGGCTGTACCCGCCATTCTCGGACTTGAAGAGACTATAGCCTCCAGGGACCGCAGCATGTTCGCTCCGGGTATCGTGCTTCGAGGCCACCTTCCGGCGAGGCGTGGGCATCTGTTGGTTGCCGGGTTTCGCGACGTTCCCCCCACCCGGTCTCGATGCAGCCGTCGTAGGTGCTGCAGCCATCGTTGGTCCTGCAGCCGTGGTCGGAGTCGGCAGAGCAGACGTGCCCGCCACCGACGCAGTTGCCCCGCTGTCCTGCGAGGACTGAGTAGGCGTGTTGCCGCCGCACCCTGCGAGCAGTACCGCAGCGATGGATACCAGGAGCCAGCGTAAGTTGGCCAAGCTCGTCCTCCTTCTTTATGCTTGCCGTCCGAATAGCCAGTGTTAGCTGCACCGAATTCCTCGCGGCCCATCCTTGTCATGGTCTCAGCCCAGTGCTACTGTGACGCATGTAGAATTGGACTCGGTACCGGCTGAGGTTGCGCCCTGACTGAGATACCGACGCGGCCAGTCTAACCCTAGATGCGCACACCGTGGCTTGGGCCGGCACCCTTATTCTGCTCAATGCTGCGCCTCGGCCGGATCGTCCAAGTTGATGATCTTTTCCTAGCTGTTATGAACTAGATCACTATCAGGTGCGGGTTAGTCCAACATACATTGCAACTCGGTGTACGCTGCGGGCGATGGTGCGTAGGGAAGCGGCGGGCTGTGGGATTGCTGGGGTTACAATATAACCCCTTGCACCCCAAGTCCCCCCACCCTACGCTCCCTGTATGAACACACCAGACACACACCTTACGTCCCAGCTCGCCCTCGATCTCTGGGCTCGTGGCCGCGCCGAGTGGGAGGCAGCCGGCTACCCGGCAGAGACTTGGGAGCAGCTCGTCGGGCGGTGGGCAGACGCGTACGGCCAGGCGGTGAGACGGCAGCTCCAGGAACGCGAGCGGGACGAGGCGGCGTGAGCAGGCTGCCCGAGAACCCGACGCCGCTGAAGGTGCGGGTGAACGGCTGCAGTCAGCCCGTGCGACTCACCTGGCCGTCAGGACGCACCGAGTGCGTGGTGGAGGTAGTACACCGCTGGCGTATTGATGACGACTGGTGGCGCGTCCCGATCAACCGGACCTACTACAAGGTGCTGACACCGACACGCCTGCTCGAGGTGTACGTGTACCTGAACACCGGAGACTGGTTCCTGGAGCGCGTGGTGGACTGAAGCCTCTAGCCTTCTTCACTCCGTGCAGTAGTACACGCTTCCATCTCACTTGGATCGAGGGCCGGAGAAGTAAGCGAATATTGCATTTGGGTCCGTGCAGTGCTTGCATGGCCAAAAAGCATAGGAGATGGATATGGGATGCGAACACCTGGAGCTACTTCAGCGAGTGGTCGGTCAAGCAGAAGGGCGTCTAGGAAACGCTCGTCTTCGCCCCTTCGGAAGCCTCAGCACGTGCCCCGGATGTGGCATCCTCTTCCAGGTCGATTACAACCCGGTAGACGAAACTGCTTCGTTGGAGCAGGTAGATCCAGCGCCTCCTACAGTCGAAACAGCCTTCGCCGTCAATCGCATGACGATTGCTCAGCCGGGCGAGGAGGTGGTCATAAATGTCCACCGAAGCCCATCCGGAACATACGTTGCCGTGGGGCAGAATGCGCTGGTACGAGAAGAGGCGCCGGATCGAGAGTCGCTGCTGAAGCTGGTCAACGAGCGTCTCGCGGACCAGTTTGCGGACTGGCCCGAAAATATCTCGGCTCGCTATGTCTTCGCGGAGCAAGAGTAGGCAAGAGGGGACACGGCAGGGCCTATCGCTTTAGCTTGTCGGCGGGACTGTATTTCCTGTGCGCGGCCGCCAGGTCCACCTCACTGAGCAGCACGTAGCGCTTCGTCATGGTCAGGCTCGTGTGGCCCATCAGCTTCATCAGGGAGAGCACGTCGCCGTCGTTGCGCAGGTACGAGACAGCGAACGTGTGCCGGAGAAGGTGAGGATGCACATGTCGTATCCCGGCCTGCTTGCTCCTTCTGCCCAACATCTCCCTCACTCCAGTCGCGGTGAGAGGACCTGCGTGGCCGAGCCATAAGCGCTCGTGGATGTCGTTTCTGTGGCGCAGGTACTTCAATAATCACCCGCCGCGCCTCCCGTCCCAGCTGGACGGTTCGCTCCTTGTTACC
This sequence comes from Rubrobacter sp., assembly GCA_016781845.1. Lineage (GTDB taxonomy): Bacteria > Chloroflexota > Chloroflexia > Thermobaculales > Thermobaculaceae > JADDPP01. The sequence goes on along the minus strand of JADDPP010000022.1, from coordinate 660 downwards.
CTTGCCGATGAGCGTGACGGCGCCCGTGGGTGAGATCGCCGCGGGCATCTGGACAAGCTCGAAGGCGCGCAGCCCCGTGTCCAGGAGCGTAAGGATGATGGCGGCGTCCCGGATGCCGGCGATCCCCTTGTCGGCATGGCAGGCGTCCAGCAGGGTACGCAGCTCGTCGTCCGTGAGGGGCACCGGCTGCCGCACAGGCGCCTTTGGGGGCTTCAGGCGTTCGATAGGGCTGCGCTCGAACACTCCTTCATCCACCATCCAGTTCACGAACACCTTGAGCATCCTCAAGTATCCCTGTACTGTGGTGGGGGCGAGGGTCTTCTCTGACCGATACGTATCATCGCCGAAGCGCCGTTTCGCCTCCGTCTGCATGTAGCGGGTGAACTGCCGGACCCCGTTCGGGCTGATGCTGTCCACCCCCTTGAAGCTCGCCTGGTCGGACCACCAGGTGAACTGCTCCAGGATTACCCGGTACGTCCGCACCGTTTCAGGGCTGCGTCCCTGGGTCTCTACGTCCAGCAGGAAGGCCTCGACCCATCCCAGAAGTTGTGAAGTAAACGTGGCGCTATGAGCATTTTCCACGGTCTGGAGCCCCTTTCTGGCTGGCGTTTGGTTACGTCCTGTATTTTCTGTAATTAGGGTGGCCGTATAGAGAGAAGG
>JADDPP010000462.1 GCA_016781845.1 Rubrobacter sp. | reverse complement strand
GAGAGTATGCCGTCGAGGAGCTTGATGTTGAGCGGAGTGTCGTCGACGACGAGGAGCCTGGGCTGCGGCTGCATCCTATCCCTCCTTACCGGCCCTTTCGCAGTAGCGGCGCACCTGCTCGGGGAACTGCCTGACATCGATCGGCTTCATTAGGTAGCCGTCAAACCCCGCCTGTACAAACCTCTCCCGGTCGGCCTGCATCGCGAACGCGGTGAGGGCCACCACCGGGATCGAGGCGGTGCGCCGATCCTCTCGGAGCCGGCCGAGTGCAGTGACGCCGTCCATGCCGGGCAGTTGGATGTCCATCAGGATAAGATGTGGCAGCTCGGCCGCGGCGACGGCTAGGGCCTCCTCGGCATTCGAGGTCTCCAGCGTGCGGTATCCCTTGAACTGGAGCAGGTCCCTCCCCAGCTTCAGGTTCCTCTCGTTATCTTCGACGATGAGGATAAGCTCACCAGCCATTCGTCTCCTCAAGTAGCCCCGACCGGACAAAGCTCTCGGACAAGGTCCAGGAACGGTCCCCGGTCGAACTCGGCCTTGTGTGCTAGATAGCTGATCTGCCCCCTGAGCCGATCTTTTTCCTCTGCGGTCATGCTCTTGGACGTAAGGATCAAGATCGGGAGGTCCGCGGTGGCTGGGTCGGCGCGGAGCCGCTCCACCACCGCGAAGCCGTCCACCTCGGGCATGATGAGGTCCAGGATGATGACGGACGGCGACTCCTGCCGAGCCAGACGCACCCCTTCCTCACCGCCCGTCGCCCTCAGCACCATGAATCCCTCCGGCTGAAGGACGGCCTCGATCAGCTCGGTGGCGAGTGGATCGTCGTCCACCGCGAGCACCTTGACCAACCTCTGCGGTGTCCGTGCGGGCAGATTGAACCGCTGCAATGTGGCAAGCAGATCGTCCCGCTTGACGGGCTTGACGAGGTAGCCGGCAGCGCCCGACGCGAACCCCTTTCCCCGTTCGTCTAGCATCGAGACGATGATCACGGGTATGTCGGCGATGGCGGGGTCGGCCTTGAGACGGGTGAGGAACTCCCAGCCATCCAATCGCGGCATGAAGACGTCGAGCAGGATGCCGGCGGGGTGAAGACGGCGGGTGAGCTGGAGCCCCTCCTCGCCGTCGCGGACGACGACGACCTTGTAGCCGGCTCCACTCAGGTACAGCGTCAGCAGGTCGGCGGAGTACTTCTCGTCCTCGACGAGCAGGATGGCTGGGCCAGCGCCCGCCGCGGTCTCAGCCTCTGCCGCGGGCGCTTCGCAGGCCGCTACGTGTGCCCCTGCGCCGGGTTGGCGCGCGGGCAGGGCGAAGGTGAATGTGCTGCCGGCGCCGACCTCGCTCTCGACCCAGATGCGTCCGCCGTGCAGCTCGACGAACCTCCTGGAGAGCGTCAAGCCGAGCCCGGTGCCCTCCCGCTTCATCGTGGCCCCATGTGCACCCTGCTGGAACGACTCGAATATGCGCTCCTGGTCCTCCGGCGCGATGCCGATCCCGGTGTCGCGGACCTCGACCTGCACCTCCCCCTCGACTAGCCGCGTCCGCACATCCATCCGGCCGCCGTTCGGCGTGTACTTCACGGCGTTCGAGAGCAGGTTGAACACCACCTGCCTGACCTTCTGCTCATCCGCCTCGACAAGCTCAATCCGGGGGTCCACCTCTAGACCGAGGGCGATTCCATGCCGGCTCGCACGCTCGCGCACCATTGTCAGACCTCTTTCGAGCACGTCGGGCAGATAGACGCTTCCGAGCTCGAGCTCCATGCGCCCCGCCTCCACCTTCGAGAGGTCCAGCACCTCATTGATTAGCTGCAGGAGGTTCCGGCCGGAGGTCAGGATGTCGTGCAGATACTCCTCCTGCTTCGCGTTGAGATCGCCGAACATGCGCTCGAGCAGAACCTCCGAGAAGCCGATGATCGCGTTCAACGGGGTGCGGAGCTCGTGGGACATGCTCGCGAGGAACTCGGACTTGTGACTGCTGGCCTCCTCCAGCTGACGGCTCTTCTCCTCCAGCTCCTCGTAGAGGCGTGCGTTGTGAATGGCGAGGGCCGACTGGGTGCCGAACGTCTGCAGGAGGGCTACCGTCTCCTGCGGGAACTCACCCGTGCTCTGCCGCCGGACGATGAGCGCGCCGACGATCCGGTCCTCTCGCAGGAGGGGCACGGCGAGCAAAGACCTCCATCCGGCCTGCCTCAGCGCCGCCAGATGCGGATCGTTCGATCCCTTCGCGATGTCCGGGACTTGCAGCGGTTGACGCTGCAGTGCTGCCTGCCCCACGACCGTCTGACCTAGGCGGATGCGCGCCTTGCGTATGGCCTGGATGAGATCTTGGCTAGTCCCATACGTCGCGCGGAGATGGAACCGCTGACTCAGATCGTCAAACTCGAAGATCGACCCTCCCTCGGTTTCCGAGATTTGAACGGCGTGGGCCACGATCGTGGTAAGCACCTGCTGGAGGTCGAGCGTGGAGCTGACGGCCTGGCTGATCTCCCCCAGCGCTTACAACTGTTCCACCGAGCTAGCCAAGTCGCGGGACCGCTCCTGCAGTTCGGCGAAGAGGCGGGCCTTCTCGATGGCGATGACACCCTGGGCCGCGAATGTAGTCAGAAGCTCCATCTGCCTCTCTGTGAAGGGCCGCACCTGGGTCCTTATCAGCACGATCACGCCGATGGTAACGCCCTCGCGGAGCATCGGGACACCAAGCAGGGTACGGACTCCGCCCAGGCTTTGCGCCTCTCGCCACGTGTACTCTGGATCGGCCAGGACGTCCCCGATCTGAACGGTCTCACGGTCCAGGGCAACCCTCCCCACAAGCGTCCCCCTTCCCGGCGAGATTGGGTTGCGCGCGAGGAGGTTCCTGAACTGTCTGGAGCCGCCGTCGGCCACGACGAGGTGATACAGATCACCGTGCAGGATGTAGAGCTGCGCCCCATCTGCCGCGCAGAGCCTCCTGGCGCTGCAGACTACGGTCTCGAAGACGGCCTGGAGATCGGCGGCCGAGTGGCTGATAACCTTCAATATCTCGCCGGTTGCGGCCTCCTGCTCGAGGGTCTCGGCCAGCTCGCGCTCCAACTCTCGGACTCGCCGCTCCAGGCTCGCGTACGACTCCCGAAGCTGACTGGCAATCTCCCCGGACTCCCCGTCGAGCGTTTCCAGCGTCTCCCAGGTACGGCTCAGATCGGTCTCAGCCATTGTGTCGTCTCCATGGTATTTCACCGAGGCGTAGTGGGGGCGCACCACCACCGCAGTATATCTACTCGGAATGCAATGATAACACGGATTGAGCGGTGAGGAGCAGCGCGAGGAGGGTCCTACCAGGGCTAGGGGGATACCCCCCGCACTGATGGTTGTGGGGATTGCGCCGAACCACGCCCGGGGCAGCGCGTGTACATGCCTGGCTTTGACAACTTACGACTAGGCCCAATACCTTTCAGATAAGGATCGAGGTGACTCGTGGCATAC
>JADDPP010000245.1 GCA_016781845.1 Rubrobacter sp. | reverse complement strand
CCAATCGCTACTTGCCTACTCCCTCAATCCCTTAACTTGTGACCTATGGACTAAAGCGCCGTTTACATTCCCTACCGACCATCACCTGCCTCGCTTACAGTTAGCCACCGGAGGCGTATAAGCGCCTGCCGGAGGTATGAACGGAGGTCTGTGAGTGTTCACGGTCGGAATATTGTTGCGCGCTTTGCCGTCCATAGTGGCAGAACTGGTAAGTCTGGTGTGGTATGCATACCGGACGGGAGATCGGGGCATGGCAGGCGCCGCGCTGGTGTGGCTCACCAGCACGGTCACTCTGGTTGGCTTCCTCATGGCCGGAGTGGTGAGCGCCATAAATGGTGGGGAGGTCCATCTAAGGGGGCCCATACTCGTCGCGTCGCTACCGGTCTCAATGTGGCTCGCGCGCGAGCTGGTGGCCGCTCTGCTCGCGATCGCTGGCCGGCTGCTGGCCCTCTTTGGCCGCGATCCTCTGGACGCCTCCTTGTAAGCATCCCCCTCTTCAGGCGCGCCTACGAGTTCTGGGAGCCGTTGTCCCGCAGCGGCTCTACCCGCGCCTTCTGTTGCTCCAACGCGAGCGCTACACACGTCGAGGCTCCCTTCAGGTCGGAACCCTCTTTGTCGGTCCGGCGTTTCAACGTGTAGAATAAGTGACAAGCAATCAACTTGTGCGCTGGCCCGACCGGCGCCATCGCTCATATCCTATCGCTATTACCAGTGCCACGGAGGTGGTGGTTGGACCAGTCTACGACGCGGCCGGTGACCGTTGCGAGGCCGAGGGAAGCTTCCCGCGGCGCCGTGCATAGCCGAAGCTCTTTCATTGCCAGCCTGTACGCAAGGCTGGAGAGCGCTGTGACGGTAGAGGTTCTGCTGTATGCCCTCTTCGTGGTCGTTGCCGCGGTTACACGCTTCTGGGACCTCGGGTCGCGCCCGCTGCATCACGACGAGAGCCTGCATGCCTACTTCTCGTGGGAGTACTACGTCGGACGTGGATACAGGCACGACCCGATGATGCACGGGCCGCTGCTGTTCCACATGACCTCGCTCGCCTACCTTATCTTCGGCGACTCGGAATTCGCGGCAAGGATACCGGCCGCTTTCTTCGGGACCATCTCGGTCGGCCTGCCCTACCTTTTGCGCCGGCAGCTCGGGCGCGTGTCAATGCTGGCGGTTTCGTTCCTCATGCTCATCTCGCCGGGCATGTGGTACTACGGCCGCTTCGCACGCAACGAGGCGTGGTGCATAGCCTTCACGATGCTGATTTTCATCGGCCTCGTGCGGTGGATGGACTCCCGCCGCGCCCCCTGGCTGCACCTGGCCTGGGTGAGCTGGGTGTTTCTGTACGCGAGCAAAGAGATCAGCTTCATCGTGCTCTTCGTTTTTGTCACCATCGGCGTGGTAACTCTCGGCCTTGCGCACTCAAGGGCGCTTCTCGCCTGGCTGTTCGCGCTACCTGTCGGGGTGCTTTCAGGAATGGTGATCCTGCCGTCCTTGCTAGACTGGGGCAAGTTGCCCGCTATTCCGTTCAAGGACCCCAGCCTGCAGAAGAGCCTCGCATACGTGCGCGAGATGGTAGCCAGCCCCCAGGTGCTCACCTCCTCGGCGTGGGTGGTGGTATGGCTGGTGGTAGCCGTCGTGTTGCTGCTGAGGGCGCGCATACCGCAGCAGTTTGAGCGCATCCGCGAGGGTGCGCCCGCGAATGCGCTCAGCGCCGCGCTCGCTCATCTACCAAACAAGTGGTCGCAACTGGCGCTGATGCTTGCCGAGTTCCTGCTGATAGCCGTACCGCTCTACACGAGCATGTTCACCAACTTCCGCGGCGGCATCCTCAGCGGCTCCTTCGGCCAGCTCTTCTACTGGCTGGCGCAGCAGGAGGTCGAGCGCGGAGGGCAGCCGTGGTACTACTACGCGGTCCTGGAGCCGGTGTACGACCCCATCCCGGTCTTCCTGGGCATAGCCGCTATCGTATGGGGGGTAGTCTGGGCAATCCGCTGGCGGGCTCGTCGCGGCCGACCACTGACTGCAACGCAGGTCGCGTACGCGATGATGGTGTGGTGGGCGGTGCTCAGCTTCGTAATCTATAGCTGGGCGGGCGAGAAGATGCCGTGGCTGAGCGTCCACATAGCCCTGCCGCTCATTTTCCTCGCTTCGGTGTGGGGCGCGCGCGCGCTTGGCTTCGAGCATGGTTGGCGGAGGGACTGGACGGCGCGACGCGCTGGTCGAGGCGTGTTCGTTGGCATTGCCGCGGTTATCACTGCGTGGACCGTTTACCGGATGGCAGGCTGGTCCCTGCAGCAGAACCCACAGGGACAGTCGCCGCTCGTATGGGGCATCCTGATGCTCCTCGTCGTTGCACTCGCCGCTGCCCTTTGGCTTGGCCCGCGCACCTCGGTGCGCTCCCTGAGCCTCCTCGCCCTCGGCGTCCTCACGGTGTACACGGTCCGGTCCGGGGTGAGGTTGAGCTACGAGAACGCCGCGGTGCCCGTCGAGCAGATGGTGTACGTGCAGTCGTCGCCTCGGGTGACGAATGTGATGAAGGCTATGAGCGCTGTGTCCGAGCGCACTGCCGGTCCGCAGGCTGCAGTGGTTCTGTACGATGACTTCGTCTCGTGGCCGTTCGTGTGGTACCTGCGCGACTGGAGGAGCGCTCGCTTCGTCGGTGAAGGACCGAAGAGCGTGCCGGGCGGCGATGTGCAGTTCGTCCTCGCGGACGCTGACAAGGAAGACGAGCTTCGGCCGTACATGCACAACTTCACCGCGTACCGTTACCCGATGCGCTGGTGGTTCCCGGAGGAGATGTATCGCAACCTGATTCCCGAACAGGAGCGCGACCGGGTTGCGGAAGCGGACCCGGTCAGCAACGTGCTCCTGAATGCGAAATACACGTTGCAGGGCATCGCGTCATGGCGGGAGCCGGAGCAGCAGGCGCAGCTGTGGCGGTACGTGATGTATCGCAGGCCGGACGGCATCCTCAACTCGTCCGACATGGTGTTGTACGTCCGCAACGACCTTGTCGGTATGTACAACTCGGAGCGGCTGTAGCTCGTGGCACGCCTCGAAGCATCCAGGAGCACCGCGTTCCCGGCCCTCGAAGAACGCGAGGGGTTTGACTCTCGGCCCCTCGCCACGCTACGTCGTACCCCGTGGATAGCTGCCCTCACTGCCGTGCTCGCGGTTGGGCTGCTTCTGCGACTCCCGGCTCTCAGGACCGCCGTGCTGGGCTATGAGGAGGCCGGATACGCGCTGGACGCATGGCGCCTTCTCACCGGCAACGGCGCCCCCGGCCAGTACTATCGCGCAGCGCCCGGTTATTCCCAGGCGCTCGGCCTCTTCATCTCTACACTTGGGAGTTTAGACGCTTCCGTGCGCCTGCTCGGTGTTCTCGCAGGTCTCGGAACTGCGCTCTTCTGCCTGCCTCTCTCCCGAACCATAGGGCGCGACGCAGCTTTGCTGGCCGCGCTGCTGTTTGCGGTCTCGCCTTTCTGGGTGAATCTCTTCTCCGTGGCCTCGCCGGACGCGCCCGCGGCGTTCCTCGCCGTGCTTGCCGCGGCGCTGGCTGCCTCACGTCACAAATGGCCATGGGCGCTGGTGGCGGGAGCGGGTGTCGCGGGCTACGCGCTGTCGTTCGGAGTAGCTGGTATGTGGCTGGGCGCTGGGGCGTTGCTCTTCCTCGTCTGGGTGGGGCGCTCATACTGGACTCCACTGCGCGCCGGCTGGTGCCTCGCAGCGTTCGTCCTGTTTGCGCTCGCCGGGCAGACCTCGTTTTTCGTCCGGCTATCGGCCGCGCAGGGTGCAGTTGGTTCTTCAAGCGCTCGCACGGCGGGACCGCTCGACGTGCTGCGTGAGGTGGTGCTATCGGCCCCCGCACTCACCGTGGCTGTCGGGGTTGCAGTTCTCGCTGTAGCCCTCGCAGGGCGCCGAGGCGAGTTCCCACGCTGGAACCCAGTGCTCATCGCGGTCGCCATCGTCGGAGCACTCCTCGCCCTGGCATGGGTTCTCCCGGCAGGCTATCGACCTCCACCAGTGGCGCCCGCGCTTGTGCTCACCTTCGCAGCAGCCATCGCACTTGCTCGCGGTCTGCACGCCGTCGTGGGTGCGGCGAACGCGCTCGCGGTCGGTTCCGCAGCTGTGCTCCTCGCGGCCGCTCTCAGCGCCGTGCTTCCTGGCAGCGGCAGTCAGGGGACGTTGGTCTCAGCGCCAGATGGCATCAGGAGGACGGAGGCAGCTCCGATGGGTGTGAGAGAGGCAATGGACCGCGTGAGAAGGGTTTCGTCGGAGCTGTACGTGCTGGACCGCACGCTCGATGAGCCTCGCGGGGGCAGGCGTCTGAGCGTGGAGCTGTCGCCCGCGGTGGCGAACTGGGGAATGTGGTATCTGCGGGATCTCGAGAACGTTCGGGTGTGGCCGGAGGTCGGCCCTACTGCCGAGGTACAGGTGCTGGTGGATGGGCAGGAACCCCGGCCTGCGTCGGGAACCGTGCGGGAGAGCATGACCGGGGACCTTGCGCTGGCATGGAGCGCTCCTACGTGGAGAAAGATCAGCCCGGAGGCCGGTGCTGAGCTGGTGAAGCCGAAGGATAGCTACAACCTACTCGACCACGCGCCGCCGGGCAGCCGCCCTGGACAGCTCGATAGCCCGGTGGACGCCGCCATTGACCTCGCAGGAAACGTCTACGTGGTAGACCAGAAGAACTCCCGCGTGCAGAAATACGCGCGCAATGGCAAGTTCCTCCTCCAGTGGGGCTCGGTGGGTCAGGGCGACGGGCAGTTCGCGGATGCGGGCGAGGTGCTGGGGCCGACGGGGATAGCCGCTACGAATGAGTACGTATGGGTCGCGGACACCTGGAACCACCGCATACAGCAGTTCCGACCCGACGGCGCCTTCGTGCGCGCCTGGGGTACTTTTGCGGATACGAAGGGCGACCCTACCCTCAACCGCCAGTTTCCGCGCAGCTTCTACGGACCGCGCGGCATCGCGGTAGGCGGGGATGACCTGATCTACATAACTGATACGGGAAACAAGCGCGTGGTCGTGTACGACCGGCGTGGAGAGTTCATCCGCCAGTGGGGAGTGGGGGGATCCGGCGAGGCTGAGTTGGATGAGCCCATAGGAATCGCCATTGACAAGAAAAGCGGGTCCGTGTACGTAGCCGACACGAGGAACGGGCGTATCCAGGTGTTTACCACGAGAGGGAAGCATTTACGGTCCTGGCAGGTGGACGAGTGGTCCGGGGAGGGCAGGCTGGAGCCGTATATCGACACGGACGCACAGGGCAACGTGTACGTCGTGGATCCTATCCAGAAGGCGGTTTACAAGTATGCGCCCGATGGCACGAAGCTGGATACCCGGACGGGCGACGGCACGGTCAATATGCTGCTCCCGCTGGGGATAGCCGTCTCGCCTTCTGGCAGGGTGTACGTCGTGGACGCGGGCCTGAGCAGGGTGCTCGACCTCGGCAGGGCGCGGTAGGTAGAAGGAATGAACGGTTTGCGTAGTGCTCGGTTCTGGATCAGCCTGCTCATCAGCGCCCTGTTCCTCTGGCTCGCGCTGCGTGGACAGCACCTTGCCGAGACGATGCGGACGTTGCGAGAGGCTGACTACGGCTACCTGCTCCCCGCGCTCGTGCTTTACTTCGTCGGGGTATGGGTGCGCGCCGGACGCTGGAAGGTGTTGCTCTCTCCGATGGGCTCGTACAGCGCTGGCTCGCTCTTCCCGGTCGTGGTAATCGGCTACATGGCGAACGACGTACTGCCCGCGCGAATGGGAGAGGTGGTGCGAGTGTACGTGCTCGCGGAGCGGGAAGGGCTCCCGAGGTCTTCCGCGCTCGGAACGGTAGTGGTTGAGCGGTTGCTCGATGCAGTCACCATGCTGCTTTTGCTTGCCGTGGCGGCGCTGCTCGTGCCCCTCAGTGGCACGGTGGAGCGCATTGCCATTATCGCCGCGGGACTCATGCTCGTCGCCGTCTGGCCCCTGGTGTTCCTGGTGCTCTGGCCGGACCAGCTCGCGCGGCTCGTCGCTCCGTTCGCGGCAAGGCTGCCGCAGGGGCTGGCGGGCAGGCTCTCTGGGGTGGCTGCTGGCTTTCTCGCCGGACTCCGGGTGGTGCGCAGCAGGCGGGTATTGGGGCTGGGACTCGCGCTGTCAGTAGTGGCGTGGCTCTTCGAGGCCGGGATGTACTGGGCGCTCGCCGTTGGCTTCGGGCTTCCCGTGGGAGGCACGGTTGTCCTGCTCACGCTCGCTGTGACGAACCTGGCGACCCTGGTGCCTTCGGCGCCGGGATACATCGGACCGTTTGAGGCGGGCGCGCTCGCCGTTCTCGTCGGGCTGGCTGGAGTCTCGCAGGAGCTCGCGACGGCGTACGTGCTCGCTCTCCACGCGGCTCTAGTCATCCCCGTAACACTTCTGGGCTTCGTGTACTGGGGCAGCCACAACCTCTCGCTGCAGCGTATCCGCCGGGAGGCGCAGGTGCGGCGGCAGCGGCAGCCCGAGCGCTCGGTGAAAGCTCATACGCTCGACTGAATGGTCCCGTGTTCATAGTCCGTGTGTCGCACTACCGTTCACGATCTTCTGGCTGAGACAGGGATTAGCTGCGGTACTGCTTTCTGTTATGCTAACTAAGGGGATGCCTGTATACCGGCTGCGTCATCCGCCTGCCGGCACGGGATATCCGTCTGGTGTTCCCTGAACTCGTCGTGCTTAACGTGTTTGCCTGGCGCGCTCCTACACCCAGCGACCAGCGCATGATGTGTCTTGAACGGAATCCATACTGACATGACCACGGACAGGAGTGGACTCGCCCCCTTGCAAGCGTACCTGAACATACCCGAGGTGGTTATCAAGCGCCTGCCTATCTACGCGCGGGTGCTCAACGAGCTTCTCGAATCCGGAGCTACCGTTGTATCGTCCAGCGACCTCGCGCTGGCAACCGGGAGCACGGCCGCGCAGATCCGTCGCGACCTCTCGTACTTCGGGGAGTTCGGGAAGCAGGGCAAAGGGTACGACGTGGTTCACCTGCTTGAAGCGATCCGTGAGATCCTCAACGTCAACGAGCAGTATCGCGTGGTCGTCGTCGGCGCGGGCTCCCTCGGACAGGCCATCGCCCGGTACGAGGGATTCCGCCACAACGGGTTTCTGCTGTCGTGGGTGTACGACCACAACCCGGAGCGCATCGGCAAGCGGCTAAGTGACGACATGATGGTCGAGGATGTGGCGCACATGGCGGAGCGGGTCCGCAACGAGGGAGTCAAGATTGCGATCCTGGCCGTTCCCGCAAGTGCAGCGCAGGATGTCACCGAGACGCTTGTGGAGGCAGGAGTAAAGGCGATACTGAACTATGCGCCGGTGGTTCTGCGTGTGCCCGATGACGTCCGAGTGTACGACATAGACCCGGTGGCGGCGCTACAGTCGCTCACGTACTACCTTTCTCCCACACTGCCGCGGAGCCGCGGCAACAGGAGCAACAGCAGCCTCAACTCCTGACCGGGTCCGTCGCTTCCGCCAGTCCCAGCGCCTCGCGGGCGTCGGCTACGAGGAAGAGCGTGCCACACACGACCACGAGTTGCGCCCGTTCCTGTCGCGCTATGGCGATCGCCTCCGGCACGGAGGTCGCGGTCTGATACTGGAAGCCCTCGGCCTCTGCCAGCGCCGCGAGCTCCGCCGTGGAACGCGACTGGGGGTGCGTGGAGCTGCACAGCACGACCGGTAGACCCTTCAATTCGCGCAGCATCTCGCCTGCATCGTGCCTCCTGCCCGACGCGAACACGTAACACGCTCTCTGGCCTGGGAAGACCTCCTCGACGGCCTGGCGCAGTTTGCGCATCGAATACGGGTTGTGCGCGCCATCCAGGACGACAGGAACGCCGCCCTCGACCACCTCGAAGCGTCCCGGCCAGCTCACTCGCTCCATGCCTTTCAGCAGGTCAGCTGTTCGCACCCCGGCCGCGGCGGGGTCCAGGCTGGAGAGCGCGGCGATGGCGGTCAGGGCGTTCTCCACCTGGTGAACGCCCTGGAGGTTCAGCCCCACCCGGCAGCCATGCAAGGGCTCCCCGCCCAGTTCCAGTGAGGTGTCCAACGTGAACTCTTGCCGTAGCGGGTTCACTATCACTCGGTCGAGTGGCCTGGCTACTCTCTCAACCTCGATCACTGGGGATCCGACCCTTTGCGCCTGCTCCCGAATCGGCTTCAACGCCTCGGCGCGCTGAGGACTCACGACCACGGGCGCTCCGGGCTTGATAATCCCTGCCTTGTCGGCTGCGATAAGCTCTATGGTATCACCGAGGACCTGGGTGTGGTCCAGGCTGATGGAGGTGATGACGCTAAGGGCAGGGATGATAACGTTTGTCGTATCCAGCCGCCCGCCGAGGCCCACCTCCACCACGGCCCAGTCAACGCGCTCTCGCAGGAAGAGCGTAAAGGCGAGCGCTGTGGATACCTCGAAGGTGGTCAGAGGCCGCTCGGAGCGGACACGCTCGATGGCCGGCTGCAGTTCTCTCAGCATGCTGGTGAACAGGGTCTCGCTTACGGGCTGTCCGTCCAGCCTGTAGCGCTCACGGTGGGTGTTGAGATGGGGGGACGTGAAGGTGCCCACCCGGTTGCCGGCTGTAGCGAGCACGGAGGTGAGCATCGCAGTCGTGGACCCCTTGCCCTTCGTGCCCGTGACGTGAATAGCCCGGAGCTGCGTGTGGGGATTGCCGACTGCATGGAGTAGGGCGCGCACATTCTCGAGGTGCTGGAAGGCGTGCTGCCGGGGGGTCTGGCGCTCGTAATCGGCGAAGCTGTATATATAGCGCAGCGCGTCCGCGTACTCCTGAATGGCCTGCATCTGTGTTACTTCCGTGCTCCCAGCAGGCTCTCGTACGCCCGCTCGTAACCCTCTACCATCTTCTCCGCCGAGAACCTCTCTCGCGCGCTCGCCGCGCACCGCACCCTGTCGAATCCGGGTACCTTGTCCAGCGCCTCCGCCGCTTCCTCTGCCGAGCACACGATGTACCCGGTCTCACCCTCGCATATGAGCTCGCGCACGGAGCCACGCGGGAACGCGATTACGGGTGCTCCGGCGGCCATGGCTTCCGCCATAGTCAGGCCGAACGCTTCGTGGTACTCGATAAGGTGCAGGAAGGCGAACGCGCCTCGCATCAGCTCGTTGCGCCGGGAGGTGTCGGTCGGCCCCACGAAGCATATCTGCTCCCCGTCTATCATGGGGGCTATCCGCGTCTCCCAATACTTCCGGTCGCCATCAGCTACGATACCTGAGATGAGCAGTCGCCTGCGAGCTAGCTGGGCCACGCGCACCGCGTGATGCACCCCTTTGTCGGGCGAGATGCGTCCTACGTAGAGCAGGTACTCGTCCGGACTCTCGCGCGGCTCAGGGAGCGCCTCCGTGTCCACTCCGTTGTAGACCGTCGCGACGTAGTTCAGCTCCGGCGCCAGCTCGCGCTCCGCGTCCGTAACGGAGACGTATGGCTGCTCTCGGTAGCGTGCATATAGCTGCCGGCTATCCCGCTCCGCCGCGGACCCGTGTAGTGTCGTCAGTACCGGCGTGGGGGTCAGCCTGGACAGCACCGTAGCGTACACCCCGGCGTGGTTGTGCAGCACGTCCAGCCTGCCTCCTGCGGCGTGCTCGTACGCGTGCGCGATATGCAAACTCTCCGCGGCCCGGCTGGGCTGGGTCCGGTCCTCCTCCAGCGGGCGGGGCACAACGCTCTCCAGGCGCGCGCTCGTAACTGAGTCTCCCGTCGCAAAGAGCGTAACCTCGTGCCCCTTCTGGACGAGTCCTTCCGTGAGCAGGTGTGCGACGCGCTCCCACCCCCCGTAATGTCTCGGAGGCACCCGCCATGCCACAGGCGCGAGAATCCCGATACGCACGTTTCCTCCAGTGCTACCTGTCGAGCGCCAAGTACCGAGTGGACAGCACCCGAGTGCGGTGGCTCGCCGGTCGTCTCAGCGCTTCGTCCAATGGTAGCAAACGATGCGTCGTGTGAGTGCGCCTAGGCGAGGGCAACAAGTGGTGCTGTATCGGCACACGCCTCGCGACCCGCGAGGGACGTTCGTCTCGTCCCTACTGCCTAATGGGGTGACCATGGCGACGGTGTAGGTCCTGCCGGGAGACGTAGCTACCTCGCCACTACAACGAGGGTGACAGGCGGGGGGTGCGAACGGACGCGGTGGGATGCGGACCCACTGCGTATAGTGCTAGTCCCGACTGCTGCCGCCACTGCCGGTGTTCGGCATCTGCGCAGGTATCTGACCTATACTCGCCTGCTCGCCTATGTGTGCTACTTTGACGGGAGTGGAAGTCTTGACAGTCCGCTGTACGGACGGAGGGGCTGAGACGGCCGCGTAGACCGCAGGCGTCCCAAGTGATCGCATGCTTGGCTTTATATACACACCAGCGGCGAGCGCACCGGTGACGGCCGTTGCAGCCCGGAGGAACCGGCGCCGGGTCAGGAGTTGGATGGCGTGGTGCATGGGCTTACCTCCCCACAAGGCTGGGCGTGGATATGCTCGAAAAGGTGACAGGTTCAACGCTACCAGGCCAGTGTCGGATCTGCGTTATTCCCTAGTTGAGATAACGTAGCGAAGACCGTAGTACACCGATACTCCTCTGAAGGGTAGAGGCGGTTGAGCTTGATACGCGCATCCTCGGTGGTGAACCTCCAATCGATCTTGCCATCCTTGGCGTTGCTCCTCTGCTGCCAGGCTTGGCCCTCGTCAGTCCAGGCACTGACGGCTCAACGCGCTCAACTCTATCTCGGCCCTATTCAGCCAACTGCTGTGCTTGGCTTCTGCTGCTGGGAATGCCTCATAGAGCGGGGCGGGTGTGTAGGTGTTGAGCTATCACATACCAGCACTATCCGCTCGGCTTCCGGATACCGCTCGTCCACCAACTGCTTGATCTGGTGCGCCCAGTCCACCTTCTCCTGTGCTTGGTCACATCCACCCAGCGCTTGCCCATCAGTGGCTCGCAGAGCAGAAACAGGTTCGCCAAACCGCCTCGCTCGTAGTCGTACTCTTCTCTTTCGGGCTTGCTCGGCTCTATCGGCAGTGGCTCGCGGGTGTCACGCATCAGTTGCTTGGATGCCTCGTCCATACACACCTGAGGAAAGCAAGGAAGATACGAACGCTTGTATACATCCGGTACATCTTCCATTCGATACACCAACTCGGCGTTTTCCTTGGGCGGTATGCACCACTGCGTCTTCAGGTGCGGCTTGAGCTCGTTCCTTTCAGTATCCTGCGCACCGTCTGGTACGAGATGTCCTCGATCACCTCAAGCTCCATCGTGCCTGCCCTTTGGGTGGCTCACTACACGCTAGCGCTACCAGCCTCGCTTCCCTGAATCCCGCGCGATCGCACCCGCCAGTCCCCAATGTAGAGACGTTGCACGCAACGTCTGCGTCCCGTTCCGCGCGGCTACCTTCCTGGTGCGCAGAGCTGGTGCGCTTATGTTCGTGCCATCAGCGCACACCGTATCATCCCTGGTCCACAGAGAAAGGGCGAAGCATTTTCCTCGGCAGATGCGAGGTTATTCTCTGCTGTCCAGCAAATGCTTCGCCTCTATAGATTGCCTGAGCGACGTCCGCAGGCAGGTTGGTCCCAGAATTGGGTTGTGAGCTCTACAGCCTGTCCCAAGCGAGCCGACTCCATCGCCTTGATCATGATCTCGAGTGCGTGTCGGGCGTGCTCCGCGCTCAACACGGGTTGCTTCTGCTCCCACACGCAGTCCACCAGGTGGTCCACGATGATCGCCCGCTGCAGTTGCTCCGCACGCTCCTGTGCCATCGTCAGAGCCCACGACTCGGGGACTATCCAGCCGCCTATGCCCGGCACCGCGTCATTCCGGTACACCTCCATCGGCGGTGCTCCTGCTCTCACAGCGCGGATATCGTTGATGTTTATCGTGCCCTCGCGCCCGAACACCTCCACCTTCGGACCCTTCGCGCCGTTCACGTTGAACGTGCCGTCCACCACGGCGAACTTCGATTCCCCAAAATCCAGCATCAGGAGCGTATTGTCGTCCGCCGTTACCTCGATCTCCTTGCCCTTGAAGGGGCCGCCCCGAACCGTGCGCGTTGGCTCCGTTATGCCCGAAAAGGCCACGACCCGCTTCGCAGGCCCGAGCAGGCCGGTGATCTCGTGAATGCCGTACACGCCCATATCGAAGAGTGGACCGGACCCTTTCTGGTAGAACCAGGTCGGGTCGAGGGGCCACGACGTAGCGGCTGGCCCTCCGTGGGAGGAGCGGACGCGGGCGAACGCCACCCGCCCAATCGTCCCGTCGTCAATCAGCCGACGGGCCTCGTGGTAGTAGGGCAAGATCATGTCCGGCGGCGAGCAGACGAACGTCAGCCCCCTGCTGCTCGCCGCCTCAATCAGCGCGTCCGCCTCCTCCATCGTTGTCGCCAGCGGCTTCTCCGAGACGACGTGCTTCCCCGCCTCCAGTATCTTCAACGATGTCGTGCCGTGGAACGGGATAGGCGTCAGGTTCACGACTGCGTCGAGGTCGGACTTCTCAAGCATCTCCTCAAGGCTGCCGTACGCTTCCGGCAGGTTGAACTGGCGCTGGGTTGCCTGCGCCCGCTCGAACACAGTGTCTGCCACCGCGACCACTTCCACCTTCTCGGGGATGTGCCGCAGGTTCGGTATCACGCCGTACGAGTACGTGGCGATCATCCCCGTGCCGAGGATTCCCAGCTTCAAAGGTCGGCGATCCATTTAGCTTGCTCCTTCAAATTGATCTTCGATGGTTTCAGTTGTGAGGTGTCAGACATCGCGAGTAGGCAGAGGCCCGCAACGAGACTGGGCACTCTCAATCATCCAGAGAATGCCCGGTCCGCTACCAGAGAGTCCGGTTATCTTCGCAATTCATACGCCTTCCCCGCAGATAGCCGGTCGTTTTCATCCTCTCGCTGCACTTGAGAACCAGCGAGACGTAGAATCCCCATAGCTGTGCCTGGCTGAGATGCATGAAACCCCTCGCAAGCTCGGAATGCCCGTATCAGGCCATCCGGTCGGAAACAGCAGGTCCGAAGCGAGCTGCTTATGGCGCAGGGGGTGCTTCCGGTGTGACAGCCGTGCCCGAGGTAGCGGCCTCGTAAAACGCCCGGCACGCCGCCAGGTTGCGCCACGCATCCTCCACGGTCGCTATCGGCCGTTCCTCACCGCGGATGCTTGCGAGCAGGTGTTCGAGTCCATGCTCATTCGTAGCCTTCGGCGTGCTGTGGACCCATCCGGTGAACGGTGGGAAGTCGCCCGTGACCGATACCCTTCCGGTCAGGCTATCGTAAGCGAGCGCACCTTCCGTCCCAACAAGGCCCATGTTGCTCCGAAAGCCTCCCGGAGGCGCCAGCCACGTATCCTCGATGGTGGCAATCGCGCCCTTCTCGAAAGCCACCGCCGCCACGCCGTAGTCCTCCACGGGCAGGTCCGGATACTTGAGGCTGCCCATCCGTCCGCTGATCTCCCGGACCTCGTCCTCGAACAGCCAGCGCAGCAGGTCAATATGGTAGATGCTGTGATCTATCCAGCCACCGCCCGGCGCGCGCTGTGGGTCCGCGAACCAGCCGGGGTCCGGGTCTCCCTGCCACCGCTGGGGCAACGGCGCCCACAGGCTGTAGCTTGCCGTCAGAATGCGCCCAAACCGCCCCTCGGAAATCCACTGCTTGAGCTGGCGGCTCTGATCCGCCAGGCGCTGTCGAGACTCCGCGGGCAGGAAGATCACTCCCGCCTCCCGGACGGCGTTGAGTATCTGCGTCGCCTCCGCGAGCGTCCGCGCCAGCGGCTTTATGGAGAGGATGTGCTTGCCGTTACGAGCGGCCGCGACGCAGACAGAAGGGTTCCGATCCACGCTGATGAAGCTGGCGATCACATCGATAGACTCGTCCTCGACAAGCTCTTCGGGATGCGCCGACACCTGCACCACCCCTGCACGTCGTGCCACGAGCTCCGCCCGATCAACATCTGTATCACCGACCGCGACGAGGATCGCGTCGTCATGAGCCGCGACAGCATCCGCGAACGGGAGGGCCGCGTACCAGTGATCGAGCCCCGCAATGGCGATGCGAACAGGAGACGATGTCATCCGGTGCTCCTTCATGCTAAGAGTTGATGCGCATCATACTACAACTCAGCCAAGA
>JADDPP010000281.1 GCA_016781845.1 Rubrobacter sp. | reverse complement strand
GGGCCCTCGGACTCTCATAATACCTGGATCAGTTTTCTGGGGTCACGCCACCACGTCTCGCTTGCTCTGCTGCCTCACACCCATCTCCTGACTCCTCTTCGTCAAGATCGGTTATGATGCAACGACTCCCCCTCCATCAAGATTCATTATGATGCAATGCGGCCCCTTTACACCGCAAGCCGTCCCGTGATACCATCGCTCCCTGCGAAGTGACGCTGCGGGGGGGCTCGGGATGGTGGCACAGAGTATATCGGTCATCGAGAGCGAGGAGCGGTGGGCGCCGCCGGAGTGGGCGTTGCTCGAGCGCGCACTCATAGAGATCCTCAACCGGTCGGCGCCTGAGTTCGCGGCCCGCTACACCCGCTCCGACGGAACCCTCGTCTGGCGCGAGGAGTGGCCGGGCATGGACGGCTCGGACGACCCGTACGAAGGCTTCCAGAACTTCCCGCTCTTCTACGTGCTCGGCGGGAGCGAGGAGGTACAACAACTCTCGCGGAAGATATGGGACTCCATCACGTGGCAGTGGACGGAGTACGGGCAGATCCACCGGGAGTTCGACGCTTACTACGACTGGATGCACCACGGAGAGGGCTATCTCTTCCTCTTCTTCCTGGGCCTCGCGGACCCAACCGTCCTCAAGGACCGGCAGCGCACCGTGCGGTTCGCGCGCTTCTACACTGGCGACGACCCCGACGCGCCCAACTATGACGCAGGCAAGCGGCTGATGCGCTCGCCCATCAACGGCAGCCGGGGGCCGCGCTTCGAGATGTCGGCGGAGGACTGGTCCACGCACCGGGGGGTGCTCGACAACTACCCCCCGCCGTTTGAGGACATACCCGGCGTGCCGGGTCCACTGTGCCCGTGGACCGACGATTCGGTGTACGCGCAGATACTCCAGCGGATGAACGAGCGGATGAGCAGGGGAGACATCCCGCTCAACCTCACCGCCACCAGCATGATCACCCACGCCTACCTGTACACGCGCGATGACGGATACCGCTCTCGCGTACGAGAGTACCTCGATGCCTGGAGGGCGCGCACGGAGCGCAACGGGGGCATCATACCGGACAACGTCGGACTCTCCGGGGAGATAGGGGAGTACATGCACGGCAAGTGGTGGGGTGGGTACTACGGCTGGCGCTGGCCGCACGGGCTTCACACGATCATCGAGCCGCTGCTCATTGCCGGGAGCAACGCGGCGCTGCTGGACGGCGACGTCAGGCATCTGGACCTCGGCAGGTCTCAGATAGACCTGTTGTGGGGGCTGGGCCGTGAAGAGAATGGCAGGTGGGTCGTTCCCCACAAACACAGGGACGCTGGCTGGACCGACTACCGACCGATGAACCCGCTGTACCCGGTGTACTGCTGGACCATCTCGCTCGAGGAGGAGGACCTGCAGCGGGCGGAGCGGATGCGCGGTCACGGTGGGGAGGACTGGGGCCGCGCTACGACTCGGGTGGGAAAGGGGCTCATCGGCAATAGTGGACCGTGGTTCGAGTTCATACGTGGCAGGAACCCGAAGTACCCCGAGCAGATACTTCGCGCGAACCTCCAGCTCGTGTATGAGCAGCTGGAGAGGATGCGCTCGGACCAGGGCGACCCCGCCGACTGGGACATCCACCACTGGCAGGAGCGGACGCCGGTGATCCTGGAGGGATTGGTGCAGCTCACGCTCGGGGTGCCGATGCACATCTACCACGGCGGCCTGCTGCACGCCCCGGTGCGCTACTACGACGCCGATCTGAAGCGGCCGGGTCTGCCTCCGGGTGTTGCCGCACTCGTGGAAGGTGTGGACGCGCAAACCGTCACGCTCACACTGGTCAACCTGGATGCGCAGTCGCGGCGAGAGGTGGTTATCCAGGCAGGGTCGTTCGCCGAGCACTCCTTCCGGAAGGTCACGAGACTAAATAAAGAGGGGAAGGAACCGCCTGGGTTGCCCCTTGACGGCCCGTGGGTGGGCGTAGGCCTCTCTCCCGGCGCGGGGGTCAGGCTGCGCCTGGGAGTGGAGCGTTACGCGCGGCGCCCTTCGTATGAGACTCCGTGGGTGTCGCCAGAGCGTGAGCACGGGTGGCTGATACGGGGGCGGGGGTAGCCTGGCGGGCGTGATAAGTCGCGCCCGCCAGCGATACGATATCTGGGCGGCGCAGGGTTGCCGTTCTGAGCGTCGCGAGGAGTCCGCAGGCCGGGTTATCGCTTCCTCTTTCGCCAGGACCACGCCCAGAAACGTTCGCGCACTCTCTGCGTCACCCGGTACCCGTATCACACTAACGATACTCGTGTCCGAGCGCGGCTTATGCCTCGAAGTGTTGGAATTGGGGCAGGTAAGGGCGGTTCTTCTCGAACATCTCGTTCGTCATCTGCCTGATCTCCGCCAGCGAGAGCACGGAGGCGGTGAGCGGGTCGTGCGCAATAGCCTGGAACACGAGTCGGGGGTCGCCGGTGAGCGCGGCCTCGACAGCCATCTCCTCGATCTGCGAGGTGAGGCCCGTGAGCATCGCGACTGAGGGGGGCAGCGCGCCGACGTGCGCCGGGCTCAGGCCCTTGCGGCTTGCCCACACCGGTACTTCCACACATGCGTTGGGTGGGAGGTTCGTCACGAGGTTCGTGTTCGCCACGTTCCCGTTGAACTCGAATGGCTCGCCGCCCATGAGCGCGTTGATGATGTACGCGGCATACTCGTGCCCGCGCTCGAGGCTGATCGGAGTATCGCTCGCGAACCACTTCCTGGCGTCCTCACGCCAGGTCGCTTCGCGCTTCTCGTACCCTTTGATGATGTATGCGTACTCACCTGGGTTCCACCCTGTGCCATGCGTGCAGTACTTCTCGATAAGGTCCGGGCGCTTTCTGAACCACCAGTTGTACTCGGAGTTGTGTCCGCTGGACTCGGTCACATAGTAGTCCAGGTGCAGGAACATCTCGTTGCGTACTATCTCCTGGTTGTACACTTCGGGCCGCTGCGTCACAGCCTGGCGGATGAGCGGGTAAGCATCCGTGCCGTTCCACTCGTACTTGAGGTACCAGGCCATGTGGTTGATGCCCGCGCACGTGTACGTGACCTCGTCCATCGGTGCGCCGATCCAGCGCGCCAGCATCTCCGCCGTACCCTGGACGCTGTGGCACAGTCCGGTCAGCTTTACGCTCGTCTCCCGCTGCATCGCGCGGCAGAGCATGACCATCGGGTTGGTGTAGTTCAGCATGTGGGCGTCGGGGCAGCAGCGCTCCATGTCGCGCGCAATATCAAGCATGACGGGTATGGTACGCAGCGCGCGAAAGATGCCCGAGGGCCCGCGTGTGTCCCCGATGTTCGTGTCCACGCCGTACTTCTTTGGGATCTCGATGTCGTGACGCCACACGTCCACCCCGTTCGCGAGTATCGTTACGAGCACGACGTCCGCGTCCTTGAGCGCTTCCTCGCGGTCCAGCGTCGCCTCTACCTTCGCGGGGTACTTCCCCATGTCCACGATGCGCTGTACGGACCTCTGAGCGAACTCCAGCCGTTCCGGGTCCACGTCCATGAGAGCGAGCGTGGCGTCCTGGAGTAGCGGGAAGGTGAGCACGTCGCGCACCAGGCCGCGGGTGAACCCCAGGCTGCCTGCTCCGATGAAGGCTATCTTCGTCATCGAGTTGCTCCTCTACTATCTGACTCAGTAGCAAGTATTTTGGCACAGATGCGCGGTGCGTATCTACGGCTACCTGTCGGTGGTTGACGCCGAGGGTGACAAAGCCTGGTAGTTCAGTGGCATCGGACTCAGGCTTTTCGGTATCCTGCATCCTGATAGGAGTCGAAGAGTGAAAGGTGAGGGGTATTGGATACGGACGAGTTGCTGTCGGTTGTGGGCGCCGTGACCGTAGGTCTACTTGTGGTCGCCATCCTTCTGTTTGTCGCTGTTACCCAGGGGTGAGTTATGCGGTCACCGTCGCGTAAGTCACGGCATGGGGGCTCGAAAGTGTATGCCGGAGAGAGCTGGCTACGAGCATAGCACCGTGACCATGGCGGCTCTGGGGAGTTCGGGGCGAGCGACTGTGAGGCGGACGTAGCGCCACTACGCCTCTGCGCCGGTCAGCTGGCGCGCTTGCTCCAGTTTGCGGGGGGAATATATGGAGGCGCCGTCGTACAGGTAATTCAGCCACGGAGCGCACCGGCGTCCCGAGACGCCAACCCAGTAACTGCCATAGACTGGTCTCGCCGCGCTACGCCTGCCGGTGACACTCTCGATGAGGTTGGCGACGTCGTGTGCCAGGGGCAAGGGTGCGAGGAGGCTCACGACCGGGTATCCGCCGTTGTTCGGGCCTATGAAGCCTGACCGGTCCCACATACCCCTTAGAATGTGTGCGAGCGACTCGTGTGGCAACTCTGGCAGGGGTTGGCCGGATGTCAGCAGGAGGGGACCGAGATCGTACAACTCGCGCTCAGAATGGGCTGAGTTATGCGTGCCGACTGATGGCTCCGCGGTTACAGGCGTAGCGTTCACTCGTACACCAACCCCAGATCCTCTCATCGCTCGCACTCATAACTCGTACGGGGGCGCGGGGTGGCCTGCCTGCAGGCTTCGAAGATGGAGTCGGAGCTTGCGGTTGCCTGGGTCAATGTCGAGGGCGCGGGAGAGGAGCGCTTCGGTTTCGGTGCGCCGGTCCTCGCGCCACAGAAGCAGCGCCAGGTGGCCCATCATCCACGGCTCCTCGTACTCGCGATCGAGGGCTCTGCGCCAGAACCCTTCCGCTGCCTCACGCTCACCCTTGCGTGCCAGCAGCGCCGCCAGTTCGTGGCACGCGAACGGACTCTCCGGGTCCAGTTCCAGTGCTCGGGCGAACGCCTCGATGCCTGGGTCCAACAGCTCCAGCTCGCGGCAGGCGAGGCCGGTCCAGAACCACGCTTCGTACCATTCCGGCTCTTCGCGGGTGACCTCCTCGAGCATTCGCATACCCCGCTCAGGCTCCCCGTGGTTGATCAGGTAAGACGCTTCCTCACAGAGCCTGTGCAGGTGCTGCTGCCGGTCCAGCTCGTCGAGCGCCGCCTGCACTTCGACGGCGAGCGAGCCGGTGGGTTCCATGTCCAGATAGTAGCCCCACATCTCTCTCGCGCGCCACGGCGCTTCCATGTCCCGGTACAGAAAGCCGAGGGTGCGGTATGCCGGGGCGAAGTCGGGGTCTATGCGCAGGGCGTCGAGGAGGTGCTCGCAAGCGCTCTCCAGTAAGCTCTCGGCGCGATCGGGGTCGCTGACCGTGCCGGAGCGGATAAGGTCCTGATAAGCGGCCGCCAGGTTTGCTCGGTAGCGGGGGTCATCGGGCACGGCCTCCACCACCTGCTCGAAGGCACGCGCGGCCTCTTCGTAGTGGCCATCCTGTGCGTGCTGAAGCCCCAGGCTTGCCAGCTTCTGCGCCCGGTTTTCCGGGCCGGGGAACTCGAAGAGAGTCAGCTCGACCGAGTCTGTACCATCCGACGGGTACTCGTTCACGTCTATCTCCCGCTACGATCCCCCGAACTGGCCGGAGGTAAACGCTCAACTGTTTCCGATGTCTCCGATTATACTCGCGCGCTGACCCAAGCTCAATATGCAGACTCCAGGCGGGCCGGGCGATTTCATAGTGAGTGTCTTTACTAGACTCGGACACGGTACGCAGACGTTGAGTGCAACGTCTCTACAGTCGTTATGCCGCTCCAAGTGCTGCTATAACCGGCATACAATGGCCGGGAAGTGTGAGGCGCAGAGCTATACTGCCGGCTTTGATACCGCCCTGGGGGCGTGCTGGAAGAAGCCTGCTGGCAAGCGAGGGCATGGCCGAGGGATGTGGGGCCCCTTGAGTAATGGAACCGGCTGCAGGCGCTGGGGTACTGTGCGTCGGTCCCACTGGCAGGCGAGCTGGCAGAGGCCCTGCTCGTGAAAGCCCCGGCCGCGTAGCTCGGGCCTGCGCTCGCACCCGTTTGACAGCCTGATGTGGCACCGGCATAATCGGTTGCAGAAACCCCATCACGAAAGGACGCCACTCCGCTTGCGCAGATTTCTACCTGTACTCATCGTCCTCGTGCTCCTGCTCGCTGCCTGCGGTGCTGGCAATGTCCCCGATCCGGCAGTTACCATCGAGGATGCTACCGAGATAGTTCCAGGACTCACCGACGCTGATGCGGGCGGGAGTACGAACCTGGAGGCAACCGCAGGCGCGCTCACGGATGAGATAGTCGGTGAGGCGACGATGGCAGCGATTCCCACGCCCACCGAGGACTCCACCATCGGTGCGCCGACTGCTGAGGCGACGCAGGGGGCGCAGGCGCGCAAGCAGTACACCTCGCCTCCCCCAATGCAGATAGACCCGAACAAGAACTATACAGCTACTATCCAGACGAACAGGGGCACAATCGTCGCGGAGCTATACCCCAAGGACGCGCCCAAGACGGTAAACAACTTCGTGTTCCTGGCACGGGAAGGCTTCTACGACGGCGTTCCGTTCCACCGCATAATATCCGGCTTCATGGTGCAGACGGGCGATCCCACGGGCACGGGTACTGGCGGTCCCGGCTATCAGTTTCCCGACGAGCCGGTGAAGCGTCCGTATTCGGTGGGCACCCTGGCGATGGCGAATGCCGGGCCGGACACGAACGGCAGCCAGTTCTTCATCGTGCAGGGTCCAAATGCGGCTGGTCTGCCCCCGGACTACACGATCTTTGGTAAGGTGATCAAGGGGCAGGAGGTGGTGGACGCGATAGCCTCCACGCCGGTAGTCCCAGACGAGCGAGGGGAGCCGTCGAAGCCGACGGAGCCGGTGAACATCGAGAGCATCTCCATACAGGAGAGCTAGATAGCTCAGATGTACCCGAACATCCCGCAGTTCCAGGAGGCAGTGGCAAGCTCGTTGCCAGCATGCGTCCTGAGCACCAGGTAAGAAAGAAGGAGGCATAGGTGAGCCGGCAGCAATACTCGTCACCCCCGGAAATGCAGATAGACCCGAGCAAACGGTACACGGCTACAATCGAGACGAACCAGGGTAACATCACAGCCGAGCTATACCCTCAGGAAACACCCGTCACGGTGAACAACTTCGTGTTCCTCGCCCGTCAGGGCTACTATGACGGCGTGATATTCCACCGCATCATCCCAGGCTTTGTGATACAGGGCGGCGACCCCACGGGCACGGGCGCTGGTGGCCCCGGCTACCAGTTCCAGGATGAGCCAGTCAAGCGTGCGTACGAGACTGGATCGCTCGCGATGGCGAACGCTGGCCCAGACACAAACGGCAGCCAGTTCTTCATCGTGCTAGAGGGCGGCGCCCGCAACCTCGGGCCGCTGTACAACCACTTTGGCAGGGTCACGGGCGGTATGGACGTGGTGAACAAGATAGCCTCCACGCCCACGGACCGCAGCGACAGGCCCCGTCAGCGGGTTGTCATAAAAACAATCACCATCGAGGAGCAGTAATACCTCCGCTGGGTGACCCGCGGCAAATAGACATCCCTCGCTGTTCGCGGGGGGCGTAGAGACCTAACCTGTTACGTCTCTACACGCTCTGCATTAGCGAACGAGTACGGGCGTTCGGGTCAGCACGCTCTCGAAGATGTCGGCTGCGCGAGCGTACTCCTCCGGCTCGATGCCGTGATGAGCGACGACGCGGAGGCGGCGAGCGCCGAAGCTGGATATCCTCAGCCCCTCCGCCGCAAGCGCTGCCGTGAACTCCTCGGGCGACCACCCCTCGGCAGTCAGCTCGAACACGACGATGTTCGTCTGTACCGTCGAGAGGTCGAGCTCGATGCCCGGCAGCTGCGAAATGCGCTCTGCGAGCCTGCGTGCCTGCTCATGGTCCTCCGGTATGCGGTCCACCATCTTCTCAAGTGCAACGATGCCGGCAGCCGCGATAACGCCCGCCTGGCGCATCGCTCCGCCCAGCATCTTGCGAGCCTTCCGGGCTTCGGACACGAACGGAGCAGGACCGGCGAGCAGACTGCCGACGGGCGCGGAGAGGCCCTTCGAGAGGCAGAACTGCACGGTGTCCACTGTGGACGTGAGCTCCGGCACGGGCACGCCGAGGTGCGCGGCGGCGTTGAAGATGCGTGCGCCGTCGAGATGCACCGGCACGCCGCGCTCGTGCGCTACGTCCGCGACGGACTGCATCTGCTCGCGGCTCAGCACGGTTCCTCCACACCGGTTGTGCGTGTTCTCTAGACATACGAGCCCTGTCGGCGCGAAGCCACTGCGAGGCGGGCGGATGGCCGCGTTCACCTCGCTTGGGTCCAGCTCGCCGTAACGACCGTTGCGCACCGTGTGGTACGGCAGGCCCCCGAGCGCCGCGCCACCGCCGCTCTCGTACCAGAAGATGTGGTTCTGGTCCCCCATCACCACCTCGTCGCCGCGTCCGCAGTGGGTGAGCAGAGCGCACAGGTTGCCCATGATGCCGCTGGGCACGTACATAGCGGCCTCCTTACCCACCATCTCCGCGGCCAGCTCCTCAAGCCGGTTGACTGTGGGGTCTTCGCCGCTCTGGTCATCCCCGACCTCTGCGCGAGCCATAGCATCACGCATCTCGGGAGTGGGGTGTGTAACGGTGTCGCTACGCAGGTCTATAAGGTGCATCCGTATCTCCTCGGTGAAAGCTCAACAGGGCGGCCCGTCGGGTAGCCCGTACAGCCGCGGTCCACAACCAATAACAGGGGGCTGACAGAAGTGTCGTGCGGTCGGACAATTCTACTCCACGGACCGACAGGGCAACAACCTGCCGCAAGCGCACCCCTTACACGGCGACAAAGTTTGTTTACAGATGACAGTGATATTGTGCGACAGGCTCAGCTCGGGCGTACGATTGCTCCGGAGGTTTACCATGATCCAGTTATTCTCGTCTCTGAGCCTTCTGCACGCACCCCGGCTTTGGGGTCGGCTTTTCGGTCCGGCTCCGGCGATGGTCCAGCCGCTCGCCGTTGGCATCCGCGCGCTTGACCGGGTCTACACGGAGGTGCGGGTGGACGGCGACGCGCAGTACAGCGGCTGGATGGAGACCGGGCAGGAGATGGGTTTCGAGGCGCAGCAAGAGGTGTACGTCTGGTGTCACCAGGCGGACAAGCTCGTCCTCACCGTGAACAGACTGCCCGCAGGCACGCTTGGCGCTCTGACCGACACCCCTCCCCGCACTCCGTCCTGGTACACCTTTCGCAACGGGGACGTGGTGGGGCTGTAGCAGGTTAGCGTAGAGGGGCGGTGCGCCTCGCCCGCCGCAGGTCTCATATCAGCGCTGCGTGACTCATCACGCCCCCTACTCTCGAACATTCGCTCAGAGGTTAGAACGAGATCCGCTTTACCACCGCGGTCCTCAAGTCGTAGCCTTCTGCGCCTGTTTCTGGGGGGATGTCTTGTCGCCCTCATCCTTGCCCTCGGGCGAGGCGTCCTCGATGATCTGGTTCATCTCCGCGCCGAGCAGCAGGATGTACGAGGACCAGTAGATGTAGAGCATCAGCACGATGATGCTGGCTACCGCGCCCCAGTTCCCGAAGCTGGCGTTACGGACGTAGATGGAGAATAACCCACTGAACAGCAGCCAGAGCAGCAGCGCGATGAACGAGCCGGGTGTGAGGAACTTGAATGACTGTTCCGCGTCCGGCCCGTAGTAGTACACCAGGGCGAACGCGAGCAGTACGAAGGAGATCAGGATCGGCCACCGCAAGATGCTCCACGTGGTAGTGAACAAAGGACCTAACCCTACAGCGTTAGCTATAGCGCCGATGATAAGCGGCCCTGCTGCTAGCAGCACCACGGCGCTTACAAGCAGCAGCACGACGCTGAGAGCGAGGCCCATGGAGATGAGGTACCGCTTCCAGATGGGCCGCCCCTCCTCCACTTCGTACATCACGTTCATGGCATCCATGATGGCCCGGAACGCGCCGGAAGCCCCGTAGAGTGAGACGACGAGTGTAACGAGCGCGCTGACGCCGAAGGCCGCATCGTTGCCCGGCGCCGTGAGTTGCCTCGCATAACCACTGATGAGGTCGTACGCCTGCTGGGGTAGTGCGGGCCGAATACTCTCCAACATCGTGTTGACGAGTCCCCTGGCGTTGAACAGGCCAAGCAGCGACGTCAGGAAGGTGAGAAACGGCAGGCTGGCAAACACGATGCTGTACGTGAGCGCGCCGGCGAACGCGCCGACATGGTCCTTGCCCAGGTCCTCGAAGGTCCGCTTCATGAGACCAACGAATCCCAGCCTGCCGTGCGTCAGCGGCACCCGTACGCTGTCCACCTGCCGCCCTACCCAGCGCAGCATCCCCATTCCGGGTATGTTCATCTTCGACCGCCTTTCACGCACCTAGCGCTTGCGCGCGTATACCGTCATGAGGTCGCCGAGGTTCACGGGGATGCGCATCCCACCAATCCCCGTTTTCTCGGTGAGCAGCGTCGCGACCCTGTGCAGCCCCCTGCTGTATGCTTCCAGCTTGCTCGCGACGTAGCGGACGTACGTGATGCGGATATGAGGCTCGATAGCGATGACCTCGAAGCCGACCTCATCGAGCATCCGCGACAGCGTCTGAGGCGTGAAGAAGTACTGATGCATCAGCATATACCAGGGCCACCGCCCCCTGAGCACCCTCGGCAGAAGCGCGCCCACATCCATGGTGGTGAGCGCGAACAATCCGCCGGGCTTCAGTACCCCGTGGACCTGCCGCAGCTCCTCCTTGGGGTCGGCGAAGTGCTCAATCACGTCCCACATCGTTACTACGTCGAAGCTCTCTGGCTCGAACCCGGCGGTCGTGAGGCCGCATGGACGCACATCCAGCCCTCGCGTGTTGCGCGCATACTCCGCAGCCCAGGTGCTGGGCTCCACGCCGGACACATCGTATCCTGCTTCCCGTGCGAGTTGCAGGAAGGTGCCCACGTGGGACCCGATGTCGAGCAGGCGACCGCCGGGGGCGCGCTTGCGGACGCCCACTAGGGCGTGCCGGAACGTCGCAACCCTCGCCTCCTCGTCCTCCAGGTACACGTTGTCCTCGACGTCCGCGTACAGTGCGTCGAGCAGCTCTGCTGTCGGCCTCGGGTTGGTATACACGAGGCCACAGTTGTCGCACCGGACAATAGTGCCGTGCTGGCCAACATCCGGACTTGTGCACGCGAACGCGGCGGCGCGCAGGTCCGCCAGGCTCGTGTTCGCCGCGAGCACCTGCGTGGTGCTTGTGCTCCCGCACAGGTTACATGGCACGCTCTCCAGTCCCAGTTCCGGGTTGTAGCGCTCCACTTCGTCCCGCCGTATTTCCGCTCTCACGTTCTCTCCGTCTAAGCTCTGGGTTGGTGATTGTGAGCCATCTACTCGTGTGCAGCCTTGCCAGGCGAGTGCCAGGCGCCAATCGTTGATGGTTCAGTTTAGCGCCTGCGAGAGACGGGACGCCAATAACTTGCACCTACCACGCCTGCCAGCGCCGACAGAAGCGCGCAGGATGCGAGGGAGATCAGAGTTCCCGCCAGCAGCAGGTTTGACTCATAGCGCAGTTCCACGACACTCTCACCCGCGCCTACAGGCACCGCGCGCAGGGCGTGGTTTGCCACGTACAGGCGCGCTGCGCTTCCGTTCACGCGCGCTTTCCATGCCGGGTAGTACACCTCGCTGAGAACGAGCAACCCCGCCGCGTCCGTCTTCACTCGCACGCGTATCCTGTCCGGCGCGTACTCCTCGACGTTCGCCTGACTTCGGGTGGCCGGACTCAGAGTCGGTGGCTCCTCCTCGAGTAGAGCGGTGATCCGTGGGTCCACCTTTCCCTTCGCCAGCAGCTGTAGCGCGTCCCCGCGCCCCACCTGCCAAGCGGAGTACACAAGCCATGCCCGCGGCAGCGCGCGCGGATTCTCCAGTACCCGCGCGCGGTCCTCGGCGTACACTTGAATGTACCGACGCTCCAAGCTCTGAAGGTCCGCGCGGCCTGGAGGCGTTGTGCGCGGTACGACGACGTAGCGCACCCCGAGCAGGTCCAGTAGCGGCGAGCCAAGCCCGGTCGGCAGCACGTATGAGCCACGATACTCCTGTCCGCGCCCGTTGAGCGCCCGCATATATTCGTCGTAGCGCGCGATGTGGACGGGGTTGTAGCCTTGCACGTCGAGCAGGCGATGTACAGTAGCTCGGTTGTTCACCTCCAGCGCGGATGTCTGCGGGTCCGCCCACTGGTACCTGTACGGGATGTCCTCTTGTCGAATGGAAGGGTCGTATCCGAAGAACCGGTACAGATGAGTTTGAGACGCAAGGAAGCGCGCTGATTCGGTGGGACGGTAATACTCTTCGAGACTTATACGGCTGAAGTGGTCCGGCCAGTGCCTACCCAACCCCTCCCGCGCAAGCAGCAGGTCTACACACAGCAGCGCGACGAGCAGCACGGGGGCTGCGCTTCGCTTGTAGCGGCGAAGCATGTGAGCTATCGGACCTGGAGGCTGAGGGTACATTCGCGTCATCCAGTTCCCACCTACGAGCAGCGCGACCGCCAGACCCAGCGCGAGCAGCGTGGTCCAGGCGAGGTCTACTCGCGGCAAGGCGATATGCGAGACGAGCACGGCGAATCCCAGAGCCGCCGCTGTTGCCCCGACGCGCCCAGACCACTCCCCTTCCCATAACCGGCTCACGGCTGTGCCTGCAAGCAGTGCGGTGGCAAGGTAGAACACGCTCATCACGCGCTCCGGGTAGTGGGGGTGCAGTTCTGCAAAACCAGGCAGAAGGTACAGCAGCGAGTGCAGCGGCGTTGGACCCTGGCCCGAGAGCACGAGCGCGCTGAGCGCGAGCATCATGAAGAAGGGGGTGGCGTGGCGGGTGGGCGAGGGGGCAGCCTCACGTGACGGGTGAGCGGGGAGCGGAGCCAGCACCGCAAGAAGCAGCACCACAATGCCCGCGTAGTGCCAGTCGGAGCGCGTGATGATGCTGGCCCAGTTGCCCAGGCTCCAGCCGCCGATAAGCGCATCCTCCTCCGCGCCGGCGTAGCCGGCCGCGAGGTTGGAGAGCCTGTTGTACTCAACCCTGGGCAAGAGCCCCGCCGCTCCGAACAGCGCGCCCGAAAGCAGCACCGCGCTACCGTGCAGCGCGAGTGCCGTGAGGCGCTGCCACAAACTCCGGAGCTGTGTGGGTGGGCAGAGTAGCGTACGGTACGCCACGTAGCTGCCGAGGGTAAGGAGCACGTAGTATGCGCCCTGGCCGAGCCACGTCGCCAGCACCTGACTGAGCGCAAGTCCTGTTATGCCCCACCAGAGGAAACGCCGCACCCACGCGCGCTGCCTGATCGCCAACTCCGCGCCGAGCAGAATGAGCGGTAGCCACGTGAGCAGGCCAGTGTACGCCCAGCAACAGGCGTCTCTGTCCTGCACGAAGAGGCTCAGCTCGTACGCCAGCGCCGCGCAGAACGCCCCGAAGGCATTGAGGCCGAGCACTCTCGCGAGCGCGTACGTGAACAGCCCAGCGAGCAGGACGTTTCCGAACACGAAGCTCTTCACGGCAAGCCCGACGGGCAGGAGCGTGAAGAGCAGCATGGCGGGAAGCGAGGTCCACCCCGACTGAGGGTCAGCGGCGAACGGAGCGCCAGCGAACTGGTAGGGGTTCCATCCGGGGAGGATGTCTCCCGAGCGCAGCCGCTCACCGAGCAGGGCGTACCACGGGATGAACTGGGTTGCCGCATCCTGCCCCGTGACCGTGCCCCCAACGAGCACCCTGGTCTCCACGAGAGCGGTGATGACCAGCAGTGCAAGCAGCGCCAGAACGTCGGTACGATGCTTTGTAGCTGCGACCGATGGCGCGGGAGGGCGCTCTAGGAGGGATATGGCTGACACGGCAGTCTATGGTACCAGTAGGGAGGTCGCTCGTGCAGGCTCCGAGCAAAGTCCCCGCGCGGACCGGCGCTGCGCTGCGGGGCGGGCGGGGCAGGGGAGGAGCAACTGCGCGAGGCGCTCAGCCGTTCACCGCGTACCTTGACTCACAGCTGCTCGCGTCTAGGCTCCCTGGTTCCTACCGGTCATAGACCTGACGCCCACTGCTCCGTCGCAGCCACCATCACGCAGGAACCACGCGCCATGCCAGTACGCTCCGAGGAGGCACGGAGGACCGAGCAATGGATTGTCGCCACCGCTACCTACACAAGAGCGGGCACCTCGCAGGACCTCCCGACAGCGTTAGCAACGTTTCTGACACCGGTCATAAGGCCCTCGAACTGAGCGAAC
>JADDPP010000357.1 GCA_016781845.1 Rubrobacter sp. | reverse complement strand
TAGGCTTCTACCGGGAAAAGCGTTCCATACTTATGCTTACGTGCTTAGACGCACGTGCGTCGAACAATCACCCGTCCTCTCGGTGGAGCGAGTATACTAGGCGTCAACGCGACGGGCAAGCGAACCGTGCGGTTCATTTACGGATGCCGCTCGGTCGGCGTCCTCAGTGAGCCTGAGAGGGGCCGACACCCCAGGTACACGCCTCCACGCCGATGAGATTCCTGGCGAGCTTGCACTGACAGTGCTGCAGTCTTCACCCGTGAGAGTATTGAGCCGCGCCTCCAGTCTGTTGTGCGACGGCCCAAAATTCAGGGCGACTTCAAGGTGCCGTTGGTGGGGGTGGAGCCGCTACGCAGACGTTGCACGCAAAGTCTCTGCAAGAGTCGTGGCTCATGTCCGCCTCAAGATGCGCTGGGCGCCACGGGTAGAAAATGATGATGAAAGCCCTGCCTCTGTCAGCTTTCTGTGCGAACAATTACCGTTTCTTATTGATATATTGACTTTAGAAAGCAATTGTGTTAGATTGGGCGCACGGAGGAGGAATATGAGTAGAAAGATACTTGAGAGTTGTCCTACGTGCGGGGGCGGGCTGGTGATTACGGAGGTGCAATGCACCCGATGTGACACGGAGATCCGCGCACATTACCATCCCGGCGACTTCAGCAGTCTGAGCGAGGAGCAGAGCACGTTTCTGCGGATCTTCGTCACTAGCCGTGGCAACCTGAGCGAGGTGGAGAAGCGCCTGGGGGTGTCGTACCCGACGGTGCGTGCGAAGCTCGACGAGGTCATTGACAGGCTGACCACCGCCGAGCAGGCCGCCGCGCCCACAACCGCACCGGGAGAATCTCGCATTGACGCGCTCGTGCGGCAGGCGATGGACCGCATAGGACCGACACTCGACACGAGCGTACGGGCTGCGGTGGAGCGTCTGGGGGCGCGCCAGGGGGGAGCCGATAGCGGAAGGGGGGAGCCGACTCCCGCGCCTGCGCCCACTCCGACGCCTCTTGTCGCGAACGCGCCGCAGTCCGAACCGGTCGCGCCACCTCAGCCCATGGACCGCCGGGCAATACTGGATGCGGTCGCTCGGGGAGAGTTGAGCGCAGCGGAGGGCCTGGAGCGCATACGGACGCTAGGCAGGGGAGGCGCCTAATGAGCCAGGGACAGGGATTCGAGGATATTGCAGCGGGCGCGCGCGAGCTGCGCGTCGAGATCCGCAAAGGTGACATCCTGGCGCGTGCCGGAGAGGGCGAGCGGTGGAGCTTCCAGTGGTCATCGGATGGCGGTGAGAGGCCGCACGTCGAGCGCGAGGGGGACGTGGTGCGGGTGCGGCAGCGTCCCAGTGGCTTTCTTCCCGCCGGACTCGACCTGAAGCGGGTAGACGTCAGGTTTTCGTTGCCGGCAAGCCTGGAGATAGTCGAGCTGCGGACGGGTATGGGACGCGTAGACGCCGAGGGGTTGGGAGGCAGGTCCATCCTGATCACCGGCAATGGCGCGTTATCCCTGCGCGCGTCGCAAGGTGAGGCAAACCTCACCACCGGCAACGGAGAGATGTCTATAGAAGACTTCAGCGGGAGTCTAACGGCATCCACCGGCAATGGCCGGGTGCGGGTCAACAGGCTCGGAGGCAATCTAAGCCTGAATACCGGAAACGGGCCGATGGAGGTGCTCGACGCGGAGGGGCGAGTACGCGCCTCAACAGGCAACGGCGACCTTCGGCTGTTGGGCGTTGCCGGCGAGGTCGAGCTAAACACCGGGCACGGTCGGGTCGAGATAGGAGCGCCGCGCTCACTTGCGGTCCAGGCAAACACCGCGATGGGCGGAATCCGAGTTGATGGCGGCTCGGTCAGGTCTTTACGCGCCAATACGATGGTAGGCGACATCGAATGCTCCGCACTTTTGGAGCCTGGCACGTATGAGCTGTCCAGCGGCATGGGGGCTGTCGGAGTGCAGCTCGCGCCCCATGTGCCTGCTCGCGTGGACGCGCAGACTGGCTTCGGACAAGTTGACTCAGACTTCCCGCTCGTGCGAGTGGGCCGCTCGGGACCGATGGGCTTCGGCGGCGTGCGAATGGTGGGCAGCATCGGAGAGGGCGAGCCGAGGGTAGAGGTGAGTATGCGCAGTGGCAAGGGCGCGATACGCATTCGCCGCACGCACGCTGCGCCCGCTGCTGCCGCCAGCGCAGCGGTTGCTTCTGAGTGGCGTGCCGCACCTCGCGTTCCCGAGCCACCACGACCGAGCCACGGGTTCCCAACCCCGCGGCAAGTGCCCCACATGACTCATGTGGCCGAGGATCCTGGTTCCGAAACGGATGCGGACTCGACGCTTGCGGTACTGGAGGCAGTTGCGCGAGGTGAGATCAGCCCAGAGGAGGCGGATGAGATGCTGAGGCAGGTTGGGACCTAGCCTGAAACATTAATCGAGCGATGTAGAACACAGGGAGGTTACCGGTGGGAAACGCACTATATACCCTGGGCGAGGCCCCAACCGTTTTCATCAGCAACTGCTCGGGTGAGCTACAGATCGAAGGGCGGGGCGATGAAAACGTAGTGTTGAGCTCGGATTCGATGCCCAGCAGCTCCCAGCAGGCGGGACGGCTCGTGATCGAGAACTGTGAGGACGACCTGCGTATCCAGGTGCCGATGGGCGCTACGGTTAGGGTGGAACACGTGGAGGGTGAGCTACGCGCTCACCGCCTCTCTGCGCTGGAGGTTGGATCAGTAGATGGTGACGTGGAGCTGGGAGACATAACCGGCCGGAGTGTGGTACGGCACGCGGAGGGCGAGGCGCGCGTTCGTGATGTCATGGAGTTCCTGTTCGGGACCGTCAACGGCGACCTGGAGCTCGCGTCCGTGAGGGGCAGGTGCCGCGTTGACACGGTCGAAGGCGAGGTGCGGGTGCAGGACGTGGCCGACCTGGAGATACGTACTGTGAACGGCGACCTGAAGGCGGGGCCCTCAAACGGCCGCTACAGGGTCGAGACCGTCGAGGGTGATGCGAAGGTTCGTGAGGTTACTGAGCTGTCACTGGGCACGGTCAACGGTGACCTCGCGCTAAGCGGTGTCCGGGGCAGGTGCTCCGTTCGACAGACAGAAGGGGACGCGCGCATCAGGGAAGTGATGGATCTCTCGCTGGGCGGGGTGAATGGTGACCTCGACCTGGAAGGCATAGCGGGTAGGCTGTCGCTGGGACGCATTGAGGGAGATGTGCGCCTGCGTGGGAACATGCGCGGCTTCAACGCCAGGCGCGTCGAGGGCGATCTGACCCTGGAGATCGGCTTCGTGCCGGGAGAGGTGTACAGGCTCGAGGTCGGAGGGGATGCAACCGTCAACCTTCCCAGCGGATCCGATGTGGCGCTAGACGCTACGGTAGAGGGTGATGTGTCTGGGAACGGCCTGCAGTACATGCACGACGGTAACAAGGTCCGAGCGGTGTGGGGTTCGGGAGCGGCGCGGCTGGAGCTGAGGGTTGATGGCAACCTCAGTGTGCGAGGAACCGGAGCTCGTGTGTGGGGAGGCTTCGACTTCATTGAGCAGGACGCGGCTCGGGTGGACGCGCCGCCACCGCCGCCGACGCCCGTGCCTGCTCCCGCTGCGCAGCCAGCGGCCGTGCGGGAGATGCCCGCTGCAGCGGGGACCGGAGCACCGCTCGATGACCTCGCGGTGCTAGAGGCTGTGGCACGGGGCGAACTGAGTCCGGAGGAGGCAGATACGCTTCTTACAGCGAAGTCCGTTTCGACGTGAAGGCTACGTTCTCGGGAGGGATGGCTTATGTCCTCGCCAGCAAGTTGGAGAAAGTACAAGCCCCGCTTCACGGAGTACCTGGTCTGCTACCTCCTGTGGGCGGTGCTATTGGTAATGGGCTACGTCACAGTCTTTATGGTGTGGCGGCAGGCGATAGTGTACGCGCTTTCCGCCGCGATGCAGGACAGCTACTCGAACCGCTTCCTCTACATGATGAGCATGATCCTGCTGAGCGTGGGGTTGTTCATCGGGGTGTTCGTCTCGGAGGTCTATCTGCGCAACGGTATCAGGTGCCGACAACTCAGGAGGCGCTTCCTACGCATGGCCGCGCCACTGGCTATAGCGTGCGTCGGGGGCCTGCTGCTCCAGTCGTGGGCCCTGTCGCAGATCTGATCATTCGTACACACGGCAGGCTGTAGCCGAAGGGCTCCCGTGCGGGAGCGCATCTTCCCGCACCCCAGTGTGGGCATGGACGGGGAGAGCCGAAAAGTCCCAATCGTGTCCGTTCGAGGAGACGTACGACCACGCCTTCCGCCACTGGCGGGACGGGCGCACCCGTCCCTCTGTTCTCCGATGATGGGTACAGCTCGCTCTACCCAGGCAGGACGCATGGGATTCCGCGCAAGTGCGGAAGTGGCAGCGTGCATGAGCTTTCACACCGACGAGGAGTTGAGCACCGGCTACCGGTGTGCAGGTGACGCACGGAGAGGGTAGAGCCATGAGAGGATCAGCCAACGTCGTGACAGAGGCGCGTGAGGTCAGGGGCTTTGACGCGGTGAGGCTTAGTGGAAGCGGCATTCTGACTATCGAGCAGGGGGGCGAGGAGTCTCTCACAATCGAGGCCGAAGACAACATCATGCCGCTCATCGAGACGCGAATCGAGGGAAACCGTCTCAACATAGGGTACAGGAATGGGACAGCGGATCCACGGCCCACGCAGCCCATCCGATTTTATCTCGGGGCGAAGGAACTCCGCTCCATAGAATCGTCCGGCTCGGGGCAGATACGGTCGGCGTGCCTGAGTTCCGAACGGCTGGACGTTCGCATCAGCGGGTCAGGCCAGGTAATGCTGGAGAGCGTTTCAGTCTCTCGCCTGGAGTTGGTCATCTCAGGCTCCGGTCGCTTCACCGCAGGCGGAGAGGCCGGTTCGCAGCGAGTAACTATAAGCGGTTCGGGCTCGTATGATGGTGCTGGCGTAAGTTGCGCCAGCGCCGAGGTCGTCGTCAGCGGCTCGGGCAGGGTGACGTTGAGGGTGAGCGATTCCCTGAATGTGGTCATCACCGGGAGTGGAGTGGTCGAGTACGCGGGTAACCCGCGCGTGTCCCAGGTAGTCTCTGGCTCGGGCGGGTTTCGCCGGAGGGCGGAAGGTTAGCGGGTACTGATTCATCACAGGAGATTGGGGATGATAGCTACTCTGAGGCAGCGGAACTTCGCGCTGCTGTGGTTCGCGGGGCTGATCTCGTATGCGGGGAACTGGATGCTGCGCGTCGCGCTGCCGCTCTACGTCTACCAGCAGACAGGTTCGACGCTCGCGACGGGTGCGATGTTTATGGCTGGCATCCTCCCTCACCTGCTGCTCGGCTCCGTAGCGGGCGTGTTCGTGGACCGTTGGGACCGAAAGCGCGTGATGGTGCTGGCAAACCTCTCCCGCGCAGCCATCCTGCTCCCACTGCTGCTCGTACCCTACTCAGGGTGGTTGTGGATCGTGTACATCGTTGCCGCAGCGGAATCTACCATCGGACTGTTCTTCGCACCCGCGGAGGGCGTCCTCCTCCCGCGACTTGTGGGCGAGGACAGACTTGTGACGGCCAACTCCCTAAACGCGCTCAACAATAATCTCGCCCGCCTGGCCGGACCGCCGCTGGGTGGGGCCGTGGCGGC
The DNA here is from genome assembly GCA_016781845.1 of Rubrobacter sp. Classification (GTDB taxonomy): domain Bacteria; phylum Chloroflexota; class Chloroflexia; order Thermobaculales; family Thermobaculaceae; genus JADDPP01. The sequence continues at coordinate 8,538 of JADDPP010000357.1, read as the reverse complement.
GTTCTCCGGGCTCGCTGGCGTGGCGCTCGCGGACGCGGTTACGTACCTCGTCGGGGGGGTGCTGATCTCGCTGATTACAGTGACATCGAAGCCGCCTACCGCGGAGTTGGACGCCAGCGAGGTAGGGTCGGCCTGGACGCGGGTGTGGACCGAGTGGCGGGACGGGCTGCGGCTGGTACGGAGCGAGCGAGTCCTCGTGGTGCTGTTCGTGATGGCGGCGATCTTCGCGCTGGGCGAGGGGATCCTCGCGGCGCTGTACGTACCTTTCGTGACGGAGGTCTTAGAGGGCGACGAGTTGTACCTCGGCTGGCTGATGAGCGTGCAGGCGGTCGGCGGGTTGCTCGGGGGTGTGGTAATGGGCTGGGTGGGCAGCAAGGTCTCCCCGCGAGCGCTACTTGGAGTCTCTGCTGTACTGTTCGGGCTCATAGACCTCGGTATCTGGAACGCGCGCTGTCTGGAGACGCCAGCGGTATCAGCGCTGACCCTCGCCCTCGTGCTTATGGTCGTGGTCGGCGCGCCCGGCGTTGGGCTGGGCGCAGGGTTCATGACACTGATACAGAGCAGCGCGGCGGACGAGTATCGCGGCCGTGTGCTCGGCGCTCTGGGCACTACTGAAGCCCTGCTGCTGCTCGTAGGGCTGGCGTTGGCGGGTGTGCTGGGGGAAGTAGTTGGCATCCTGCCTATGCTGAGCATGGACAGCGGGCTGTACATGCTGGCGGGCCTCGTAGGACTCGCGCTGCTGCCCAGGAGGGCGTCGGCGCCTGTGCTTGCGGTTGACAGCGCGGAGGCGCTGGGCGGGCAACCGGGTCAGCCCTGTCCCTGGGAAAATCCTGTATGTCCGCTGGCAGACATCGCACTTGTTCGTATAGGAGCGCTCCTCATTGCGTTAGCCACGTTGCGGGACGCACCTCGGTAGTACCAAAGAGCCATTTTGCCCTGTGCACCTGCACGGTTATACTCTCTTAGTCAACTCTTACGCGCCCGTAGTCGCATCAGCGCGACGCGGGCTATCCGTTGGCTAAGTCTGGATTTCGCAGATTAGCCACTTGGGATAGAGTAGTACTGGAGGGGCGGTAAAGAGAGCACTTCGAGTAAGGCAAGTTGGTTGGGAGTGAGGCCACTGAGGCGCCGTAAGGTGGCGGTGGCTGCGACAAGTCCGGCAAAGGGCGTGGTGGACGTAGCTTACGTGGCATGTGAGGGAGTAGCTTTCTATATCCACGTGCCTCTCAAATCGGCACAACTGGCTCACTACTCAATCCTACTATCTCCCATCCTTAAACTGCGAAATCCAGACTAAGAAGCCAAGCTGTGCAAGGAGCCGGGATTTTGAGCGGTCTGAAACGATACAGCAAGTGGGTAGCGCTTGCCGTGGTTGTTGCGGTAGCAAGTTTTCTCAGCACGCAACTGCGGCAAGCGCCGGAAGTTGAACTGCCCGACGCTCCGTCCAAGCAGGTGTCGGTTGACGTAAAGGAGAACGAGGCCGCGGCAGATACGCTCTCCAGCAGCCCAAAGAGCAACTCCGCGGACGGACTGGCAGCGCTTGGACGGGCGGCGGCGCTGCCCGGCGCGAACCTGTCTGCGGTTCCTGGGCGGCTGATCGTCAAGTTCAAGGAAGGTGTGAGCCAGGCTGGGCGGGCGAACGCGAGGCGACAGGAGCGGATCCAGGTCGTGCGGGAGCTCGGGCTTGTCCGCGCGGAGTTGGTCAGCGTGGAAGGCAGGACGGTGGCGGACGCTGTCCGCGCCCTCCGACAGCGCCCGGATGTGGAGTACGCGGAGCCCGACCACATACGGAAGCCGAGCGGGTACTGGGACTTTTATAACAACGACAGCACCGTACACGATGCGGTGGACAATGACGCCCACGGCACTCATGTCGCAGGCACCATAGCCGCCTCCGTGAACGGGCAAGGCATCGTCGGCGTCGCGCCGAACGTGAAGATAATGGCGCTGAAGTTCCTCGGTCCGAACGGTGGAAGCACCTCCGACGCTATAGACGCGATAGGGTATGCGACGAAGAAGGGAGTTCGGATCTCGAACAACTCGTGGGGCGGACCCGGATACAGTCAGGCGCTCAAAGACGCGATTGAGAGGTCCGGGCAGCTGTTCGTTGCAGCCGCGGGGAACAGCTCGAAGAATCAGGACACGAGCGCCGACCCGGACTATCCAGCCGGGTATAACTCCGCGAACGTACTCAGTGTCGCGGCGGTGGACAATAGAGGTGCGCTTGCGTCGTTCAGCAATTACGGTGCGACAACCGTGGACATCTCCGCGCCTGGGGTGAACATCCTCAGCAGCGTGCCGGGAGGGTACTCCTTCTACTCCGGAACCTCCATGGCTGCTCCGCACGTCACCGGCGTTGCGGCGCTGGCGAAGTCCGTGAACTCCGCGCTTACCCCGGCAGACATGAAGAACATCATGATGAGCACGGGCGCCGTGGCTCCGAGTACCTCTGGGAAGACTGTCACCGGAGCCATAGTGAGGGCGCGCGCTGCGTTGAGCAAGGCCGACACGACAGCGCCCACGGTGAAGGCGCCAGTGCAGAGCCTGCCCGTGGCCACGATGGGTACAGTTACAGTACCCGTAACGCTTACGTGGCCCGCCGCTACCGATGCCGGCAGCGGTGTGGCGCGCTATCAGCTCCAGCAGGGCACGAACGGCACGTACAGCGACGTGACGCTCTCGTCCGCGTTGGCACGCAGTAAGTATATATCCCTCTCACCCGGCTCGAACAAGTACACGTTCAGGGTGCGCGCCTACGACCGCGTCGGCAACGTGAGCGCGTGGGCGTCTGGACCCACGTTCACGTTGAGCGCGTACCAGGAGAGCAACACTGCGATTGTGTATTCCGGGACGTGGAAGAGCCAGTCGCTGAGTGGAGCTTATGGCGGAGCCGTCAGGTACGCCACCGCAGGGGGGGCAAGCGCGAAGATTACCTTCTCTGGCCGGAACGTGTCCTGGGTGTCGAGGAGAAGCACGACATCGGGCAAGGCCGAGATCTACCTTGACGGTGCGAGGGTGGCAACAGTTGACCTGTACTCTTCTACGGCTCAGACTCGGCGGGTGGTCTTCTCACGCGCCGTCACGACGGGAACCAGCCATACGCTACAGGTTCGTGTGCTCGGCACGTCAGGCCGCCCCCGCGTTGATCTGGATGCCTTCGTGGTGCTGCGCTAAACCCTCAACCAGCGCTGGGAATACTCTCCCCAGAGCGCACGGAGTATCCGACAGGGGCGCAGCCTCGCGTCCCTCCCAAGCGTATCGTGGCAGAAGTTTGACGGATAGGGCGGCGGTGAGTAGAATGCGTCTAACCGACTCATAGACCAGAGGCTGCGAAGAGGACCGGTAGGACGCGGCGGTCTTGGGCACAGAGAGCCGCGCTGCTGGGAAGCGGTCCCGACCCCGTCCGACATGACCTCGGAGCCGCGCACCGAACCCCACGGGCAGTAGGCCGCGCCGGAGCCCCCGTTACCGGGCATGGCTGACACGCAGTCAGCTGTTAAGGTCGGCGTCGCGAGTCGCCGGCGAACCAGGGTGGTACCACGAGCACAGCGCCCCTCGTCCCTACAGAGGATGAGGGGCGCTGTGCTCGTGGAGAACCGCCAAATGAACACGAATCGCTACTACGTCACCACCTCCATACCGTACGTCAACGGCCAACCCCATATCGGGCACGCGCTGGAATCAGTGCAGGCCGATGTGCTTGCCCGCTACCACCGGCTTCTGGGAGACGACACCCGCTTCCTGACCGGCACCGATGACAACGCCCTCTCCAACGTCAGGGCAGCGGAGGCCGAAGGCATCCCGACGAAGGAGCTTGTAGACCGCAATGCCTCGTCTTTTCGCGCGCTGCGTGAACCCCTAGCCCTCTCGTTCGACGACTTCATCCGCACCAGCGGAGAGTCCCGACACCTGTCCGGGGTTAGCAAGCTGTGGCAGGCGTGTGACCGCGCGGGTGATATCTACAAGCGTTACTACGAGGGGCTGTACTGCGTGAGGTGCGAGCGCTTCTACAAGGAGGCTGAGCTGCTGAACGGGCTCTGCCCTATCCACGGCATCCCTCCTGAGAAGGTATCGGAGGAGAACTACTTCTTCCGCCTGTCCAAGTACACCGACCAGCTCGCGGAGCTTCTGCAGTCGGGCGCGCTGCGGGTCGTGCCCGAGACGCGACGCAATGAGGTGCTTGGCTTCGTTCAGAAGGGGCTTGAAGACTTCAGCGTCTCGCGCTCTCAGGCGCGCGCCCGTGGGTGGGGCATACCAGTGCCGGGCGATCCCGAGCAGGTCATGTACGTGTGGTTCGATGCGCTCGGCAACTACATAACCGCGCTCGACTACGCCACAAACGGCGACCTGTACAGGCGTTACTGGCTGGAAAACCCAAACCGGGTCCATGTCATCGGCAAGGATATCCTCCGGTTCCACGCTGTCTACTGGCCCGCGATGCTTCTCTCAGCGCGCGAGCCGCTTCCGACGCTTATCTACGTCCACGAGTTCCTGACTGTAGACGGTATGAAAATCAGCAAGTCGCTCGGCAACCGCATAGATCCGGTCGCTATAGCCGACAACTTCGGCACGGACACGATACGCTACTGGCTCCTCCGGGAGATGCCGCGCAACGAGGATGGTGACTTCACCGTTGAGCGGCTTGTCCGACGGTACAACGAAGACCTCGCGAACGACCTGGGCAACCTGGTCAATCGCACGGTGAGCATGATCGCACGCTATCGAGCTGGTATAGTGCCCGATCCCGTGCCGGAGCAGCGTCGTGAGAGCGAGCTGAAGGAGACGTCTGCCCGCATTCCCGAGAGGACGAGACTTGCGTTGGAAGAGTTCGACTTCCGCGTCGCGCTGGGCACGGTTTGGGAGCTCGTGACGCGGACGAACCGGTACGTCGAGGAGAGCGCTCCCTGGGTGCTTGCCAGGCAGGAGAGGGAAGGCGACGAGGAGGCGGCCCGGCAGCTCGACGCTGTGCTGTATAACCTCGCGGAGAGCCTGCGTTTGGTGTGCGTCCATCTCTCGCCGTACATCCCCACCGCAGCCGAGAAGATCGCTCTGCAGCTCGGGATCGCGGCTCACGATACCCGTCCGTACGCCGAGGTCACGAGGTGGGGCGGCCTCCCGCCCGGCACACGAGTCTCGGGTCCAACTCCCATATTCCCGAGGTTCGACAGCGCCGATTGAGGCGCGTGGAAACGCAACCCGCGCCGACAGTCCTCCCGGAGTTGGGTTACGCCGGGCCTGGCGCTGCTCGCTTCCCCCGACCCGGCCTCAGCCGTGCGGGAAGCACGGTCACGAGCGGCGCGCCAAGCAGCGGATCGCTCGTGACCCGCACGGGCGCGCCGTACACCTCCTCCAGCAGAGGCTCTGTGAGAACTTCCTCCGGCGCGCCGTCCGCGATGATGCGGCCCCCGGACATCAGCAGGAGCCTCGGAAAGTACAGCGCCGCGAGCGAAGGGTCGTGCATCGCGGCCAGCACGGTGAGCCCGGACTCCTCTCGCAGGGCCGCGATAGAGTCGAGCAGCGCCGCGCGGTATCGTAGGTCGAGGTGGGCCGTGGGCTCGTCCAGGAGCAGCAGGTACGGCTCCTGCGCGACGGCCATCGCAAGGGCCACCCGCTGCTTCTGCCCACCGCTCAGGCTCGCGTACTCCCGCCCTGCCAGACTCTCGCACTTGGCTATCCGAAGCGCCGCGTCCACCGCCTGAACGTCGGCCGGTGACTCTGCCCCGAGCAAGGGGATGTGCGGTGTGCGACCCAGGCTGACTACCTCTCTGACGTTCCAGCCCCCGGGAGCGCTCAACTCCTGAGGCAGCACCGCCACCCGCCGTGCTAGCTCCCCGCGACTGTAGCTCCCCACATCAACGCCGTCGAGCAGTACATCCCCTTCCTGAGGCTTTAGGACGCCGGAAGCGAGCCGCAGCAGCGTCGTCTTGCCACAGCCGTTAGCTCCGAGAAGCGCGGTCATCTCACCCGGCTCCACCAGCAAGTGCAACCCGCGCAACACATTGGGCGAACTGCCGTACCCGAAGGAGACGCTTGAAAGCTCCAGCCGCGCGCTCACAGGACGTACCCACCACGGCTCCGCCGCAAGAGCCACAGGAAGAACGGCGCGCCGAGCAGTGCGGTCAGCAGGCCCACCGGCACCTCGCCCGGCGCAAGTATCGTGCGGCCCAGCAGGTCTATGAGCACTAGAAACGCGCCCCCCGCCAGCGCGCACGAGGGTACGAGTAGCCTGTGGCTCGGACCGACAAGGAGCCGAACGGAGTGCGGCACGACAAGCCCTACGAACCCGACAAGCCCGCTGATCGAGACCGCCAGCGCCGTGAGTAGCGCGGCCACCGCTATCGCTAGCAGCTTCGCGTGCTCCACCGGGATGCCCAGGTGCGCCGCTCCCTCCTCTCCAAGTGCGAGCGCGTCGAGCGGCCGTGCCATCGCCCACGCCGCGAGCAGCGCCAGCACGAGCAGGGGAGAGAGTACCCGCAACTCCTGCCAACCGGAGAGGGCCACCCCCCCGAGAAGCCACGCGAAGATAGACTGCAGCTGCGACTGCGCGAACCGGCCGAAGAGCATGACAAAGCTCATCCCCGACGCGAGCAGCGAGCTCACGGCCACCCCCGCGAGGAGCAGGTGCGTGGTAGGCGTACGCCACCCCACCCGCGCGAGCGCGTACACGAGCAGGAGAGCCCCGAGCGCGCCGAGGAACGCGAACACGGGTACTGGACCGAACCCGAGCGCGGAGAAGCGCAGGGAGAGGGCCATCGCAAGCACCGCGCCGAGGCCCGCCCCCGCTGAGGAGCCGAGCACGTACGGGTCCGCGAGCGGGTTGCGGAAGACACCCTGCATCAGCGCGCCCGCGGAGGCCAGCCCCGCGCCCACGATGAACGCTCCGAGTACCCGCGGCAGCCGCAGCTGGAGCAGTATCGCCTCGTCCGCTTCCTCCCACGTCTGCTGCAACGGGAACACGCCCAGCGTATGGAGCAGTATCAGCACCTCTCGTCCGAGGGGTATGCGCGCGCTCCCGAGCGCCGCAGCCACAAGCACGCAGAGCACGGAAGCCAGCGCCAGCATTCCGAGAACAACCGCCGGACGCGGCCGTCGGACACGCAGCTCCGTGCCTCCACGTGGGCGCGTGATGACCCCTCCCAGCCTCATCCAGCGCCTCCTCTCCTTCCCAGCCCCAATGAAAGGACCAGGTGTTTGAGTTACAGGGGCGTGACGCGTCCCGCCAGCTCCGCGTTATCTTCGGTGGCCCCCGCCGCGACCCTCACTACCCGCTCACCTCACCGGGAGTGTAGTGCCTCCGCCCTTGCGTCGGGGGTTACCGGCACTACAGTCCTCAATGGCATACTATGCCCTCGCTGGCTCTACCGCTCTCCGAAGATCTCGGGGTGCAGCGCGACCGCGATATCCCGGATGCCCTGATTCAGCTCCGGCCCCGGAACGAACCTTGAAGGATACATTGGCACTACTCGGTTGTTGCGGACGGCTGCGGTGGTGTTGAAGCCCTTACGCGCCTTGACTTCCGCGACGGTGGTTGGGTTCGCGAACAACGGCCCCACGTACCCCTTTACGTTCCCGAGCAGGATTACCTCCGGGTTCGCCTTTACGATGGACTCGTAGCTGACCTGCCCGCTCTGCACGTCGCTGAAAACGTTGCGCCCCCCGGCGAGCTGGATAAGGTCGTTCCTTATATCGAATGCGTTGGCGATGTACGGCTTACCAGGGGTGCTGATGTCCGTCTCGTAGTAAGTACGCACCTTCCTGGCCTTGCCGACGCGGGCTCGCACCTCGTCCGCGGTCTGCTGCAGCCGCGCTACTTCTTTCTCGGCCTCCGCCGTATGGCCCGTGAGCCTGCCCAGGTCGCGCATGAGTTTGTACGTGTCTCTCAGGGTGCTAGGATACGTCGGGGTCGCGATAACCTTCACCCCGGCCTTGCGCAGTGGCTGATCCACTATCTCCTGCGTGCCGATGTTCGTAAGCACAAGGTCCGGCTTGAGCGCGACGATGCTCTCTAAGTTGAACTTGAAGCCGTTGCCCCCCACCTTCGGCTTCTCCGCGGCCTCCCTGGGACTCATCGTAAAATCATCCACCGCGATTACCTGGTCGCCCGCGCCTATGGCGAACAGGGTGTCGTTGTTCACCGAGAAGAGGGAGACGATGCGGTCGGGCCGTTCCTCCAGCGTGACCTTCGTGCCGAACGCGTCCGTGTATGTGAACGGGTAGGCACCCGCGTTGGCTGCGCCAGTTCCGGTCGCAGTTGTGGTTGCGCCTGCGGGGGCCTGTGTCGAGGTGCCCGCCGGGGAAGCGGTTGTCGTCGGGACGACCGTAGCGCCGGTTGTAGGTGCAGGCGTCGCGCCCCCTGTAGCTACGGTGCCACTTGCCGTGGCTTCGCCCGTCGCCGTCTGCGCGGTAGGGACGCCCATATTACCGGGAGTTACTGTGGGAATCCCACCCCCAACTGGTGTCGCCCTGCCTAAATCAGAAGCAGGATTAGGAGCAATACCTTTCAGATAAGGATCGAGGTGACTCGTGGCATACTTTCGG
>JADDPP010000055.1 GCA_016781845.1 Rubrobacter sp. | reverse complement strand
CTCTCTCTTCAGGATAGACGATAGTACCACGTAATCTACAACTGTAGTACTATATCGCCCGCAGTATAACGCGGCTCCTCGCTGGAGTCATCATCCGGGCACCCGTTGTCTTGGCTCAGCGAAAAGGTCCTGCAGTCCACGCCAGCACGGCGGTCCTCTTCCGGATGCAGGGAGGCAACGAGTTGGCAATCGGGTGGCTGCGAGAAAGAGGTATCCGCATCGAGGCCACAAATCCCGAAGGTGAACACACCGATGACCGGGTGGACTTATGCGGACCCATTGCAAACGCTGTGGGCTCGAAGCGGCGCGGGTTGAGCGACAACTGGCTCCAAGCTGCGGATGTGAGGGGCCACATTCCGATGTCCGGCGGGGTAGCCTCACTCCATGTGTCAACCACGGCCGCGCTCCTGGACTACGAGGTGCTGCGACACAGACGCAGTGGCGGCTGGCCTGGGTGAGGCCGTAGCAGGGTAAACGCGCACGTCGCATGGGGGCGGTCCGGTTCGTCCACCCTCCTTCTCCGAGGGTTCCCCAGTGCTATCCCTGCCAGGCGGCCTCCTCGTGGTTGATTGTTGCCGAGACGAGCGGCACTTTCAGTCCAAGCAGGCGCACGAGCGCCAGCTCCTCAGGATCGTAGTCGAGCTGCTTGGCGTGGATGGTCTTCTCTGCGCGCCGGACGTAGCCTTCAAGCGTCTTACCTTGCAGGTAACGTTCGAACACAACCGGGCTGATGTACGAGGAGCGCGCCACTGCAGGGGTATTGCCCAGCTTCTGCGCGACGTGCTTCACCGCCTCGACGATATTCTTCTTCGCCTGCTTCTCGCTGTCGGAAGGACCCAGCTCAGCCAGGGTCTCCGCGGCGAGCAGTGTCCCTCCCCAGGTGCGAAAGTCCTTCGCGCTGAGCCCCGCCGACATGACCCTCTTTATGTACGCGTTGAGCTCGTGGCCATTCGCTGGACGCAACTCACCGTGCTCGTCGAAGTACTGGAACATGCGCTTTCCCGGCAGCCCCATCAGCCGCTCCATGATCTCGTACAGTTGCCCGTCCGTGATCACCTGGTTCTGCCGGATCCCCCGCTTGCCCGTGTACTCAAACACCATCTGCCGATTCTCCAGACGGACGTGATGCTTGAGCAGGGTGGTGATGCCGTACGTCTTGTGCCGTTTCGCGTACTCTTCGGAGCCGACCCGGAAGTATGCCTCATTGATGAGACGAACCATAGTGGCCATTATCCGCGACTCCGTAGGGTCCGTCTCTTCCCCCAGGTGCTCGCTGGTGATCGAGCGCATCTGGGGGAGCTTGGTCGCGAACAGCCCGAGCCGGTCGAACTTCCGCGCCGCCTGCCGCGCTACGAAGTCTGGGTGGTAGATGTACTGTTTGCGCCCGGCGTCGTCGAGGCCAGTCGCCTGCAGGTTGGTGTGGAAGCTAGGTGAGATGCGGACATCCCGCCACGCCGGCGGGATTCGCAGGCGGTGGATGCGCTCGATGTGCGGCTGACTCTTTATCAGCTGCCCCCTCGCGTTGAGGTACCGAAAGCCATGCTCCTTGTCCCCCTCACGCCGCCATCCCCGCTGTCGGAGCTCAACCGTTGGGATCTCCTGTGCGCCCGTTCGTGGGGCATCCGTAACCAGTGCCAGTGCCAAGTCAAAAGTCTCCTTAGATTGTATGAGTCGTTGTGATAGTATATTGCAACTCTCGCGCCTACGCCGAGCCAGGGCCGCGGATTCATCACCTGTTCGCTACTCATCATTCAACGGGAGGGGACATGGCAACGACGAACACGAGCGCCAGCTACAGCCTCACGCTGCGTGCCGAGCTGGAGAACCAGCCGGGCGCGCTCGGGCGCGTCACGAGCGCGATCGGCGAGGTCGGCGGCGATATCGGGGCGATAGACATCGTGCGTGTGGCCGCTGGACATATCATCCGCGACATCACCATCAACGCGCGCAACGAGGATCACGGTCGCCAGATAGTTGAGCACGTTCGCACACTGCCCGGTGTGCAGGTCGTGAACGTCTCCGACCGCACCTTCCTGATGCACCTCGGAGGCAAGATCGAGGTCGCCAACCGGGTGCCCGTGAAGACTCGGGACGACCTCTCAATGGCGTACACGCCCGGCGTCGCGCGCGTCTGCACGGCGATCGCAGAAGACCCTTCCAAGGCATTCTCCCTTACCATCAAGCGCAACAGCGTCGCGGTTGTCTCGGATGGCAGCGCCGTGCTCGGTCTGGGGAACATCGGACCCGAAGGCGCGATGCCCGTCATGGAAGGCAAGGCGATGCTGTTCAAGGAGTTCGGCGGCGTGGATGCTTACCCTCTCTGCCTCCGCACGCAGGACCCCGACGAGATCGTGCGCGCGGTCGAGGCCATCGCCACGGGCTTCGGCGGCATCAACCTGGAGGACATCTCCAGCCCTCGATGCTTCTACATTGAGCAGAAGCTGCAGGAGCGACTCGACATCCCAGTTTTCCATGACGACCAGCACGGTACCGCCGTGGTTGTGCTCGCCGCACTGCTCAACTCTCTGAAGATCGTCGGTAAGCGCATGGAGGACATCCGGGTGGTCATCAGCGGTGTCGGCGCTGCCGGTATCGCGGTCACGCGCATGCTGCTCGACTCGCACGTGGGTGAAGTGATCCTGGTGGACACACGTGGAGCGCTGTACGAGGGACGCACGGAGGGCATGAACCCGGTGAAGCAGGAGATCGCCGCCGTGACCAATCCCAGGCACGAGAAGGGCGATGTACATGAAGTGTTGCGTGGAGCAGACGTCTTTATAGGAGTCAGCTCGCCGGGGCTGCTAACCGCGGCGGACCTGGAGAGCATGGCGCCCGATCCGATACTGTTCGCGCTCGCAAACCCGGTACCGGAGATCATGCCAGAGGAGGCTCAGGGCAAGGCGCGAGTGATAGCCACGGGCCGCTCCGACTACGCCAACCAGATAAACAACGTGCTCGCATTCCCCGGCATCTTTCGGGGCGCGCTGGACTGCCAGGCCACACGCATCAACTCCGAGATGAAGCTCGCCGCCGCGCGTGCTATTGCGGAGACCGTCGGGGACACCGAGTTGAACGAGGAGTACATCGTTCCCAGCGTCTTCAACCGTCGAGTTGTCGAGCTCGTATCACTCGCAGTCGCCTCCGCCGCACAGCGCACGGGTGTCGCGCGCCGCCACCTTGCGAACGTGCCGGAAGAGGAGATAGCCGCGATCTACTGAGTTGAGGGCAGCGGCTCCTCAGCGCGCTGAGAGGCTCCCTGGGGACTGGACCTCGCCTGGCAAAAGCGAGGGGCGGGCGATGATGAAACGAACGTGTCGCTCGGACCCGCCCTCGCCGCAAGTTCCTCCTGCGTCGCACTCACCTGCTTGATCCTCCATCGCGCTGTTAGTTTACTCGGGCAGAGTCCGTAAGACCGCGTACGTGGGAGGGACCGACGAGGCTCCCAGCCGCAGGTGCGGCCCCGCGCTCCGAGTGCCGAGACAGGCTGGCGGAAA
>JADDPP010000147.1 GCA_016781845.1 Rubrobacter sp. | reverse complement strand
CATGCCCCCCAAACGCGGCGATTGTAGGTGCGTTCCTGAGAGTGTGTTTCAAAACCAGGACCGTGCTTATGGCCGCCTGTCCGCATGCTGGCCCATCTGAGTGTAGTTGCCCTGGTTCTTGCTCTGTCCCGCACTTACACCGGCCTCAGCGTTACCGGTGGTCTGCCCGCCCGTGAACTGGTCATCGAAGATTGTGCGGTCCGTAGCCTTATCACTTATCTCAGTCGGATCCTCGTGCTTCTGGCTTTCTGGCCTTTTATCCTTACGAGACATTGCCTTCTCCTGTATGATTTTCAGATGTTGAACCTGGAATCACCTTATCAGGAATTGTACCAAGGCTAAGCAGTGTCACGATCGCGGACACGAAGCGTGTCGCAGCGCTGCGGCATCCCGGCGCGAATGGGGGACTGTCTGCAACGGTTCATGGCCGAGTTCAGGGGCGCAGTTGCCCTGCTTGATTCTAGCGGGGGCGATGAGTTCCTTGGTGCATCGGAGGGTCTCGGGGCGCGGAACGCAGTAACCAGGCACTGGTAAACTAGGGAAAGCGATGTGAAAGGAGCTCCACTGTGGCAACAACCGTTGACGTCCCGCCGTACGAGGTGCGTGAGGAGGTGCGCGTAGACCCAGGCAAAACCGCGCTCATAGTTGTGGACATGCAGAATGACTTCGTGAAATCGGGAGGTACGCTCGTCGTACCCGACGCGGAGAATACTATACCCGTGATCCAGCGCCTGCTCCGGCTCGCGCGCGAGTCCGGGATGAGGGTGGTGTACTCGCAGGACACCCACAACGACGACGATCCCGAGTGGAAGATCTGGCCCGAGCACACACGCGAGGGTTCGTGGGGCTGGCAAATCGTGGAGGAGCTGGCGCCGCGGCCCGGCGAGGTGGTGCTGCGCAAGGTGCGCTACGACGCCTTCTACGGCACCCACCTGGATCACTTCCTCCGCCTGTGGGGGGTGGAGACTCTGATCATCTGCGGAACAGTAGCCAGCATCTGCGTCCACTACACCGCCGCGAGCGCCGCGCTGCGATGGTACAACGTGATCATCCCCAGGGACGCGACCTCCGCGCTCAACCAGTTTGATCTGGAGTCGTCGCTGCGGCAAACAGCCTTCCTGTTCGCGGGCACGATCACGGAGAGCGGGGGCCTACAGGTGGAGGCCCGCCTGGAGGCGCTGCCCCAGGTGGCCAGCTAGGTTTCGGGTACGGGGCTGGCAGGGAGCGAAGAGTCTGGCTGGATGGGTATTGGGGTGTCCTGATTGTCTATTGCCGCAAGTGCTCCAGCCTTACCGCCGCTGGCCATCGGCATCGAACCCGCTTGCGGTGACGACTCCCATAACGGGGCAGTAACTCAGGCGCGACGATGCGGTAGAGGCGGAGAGAGCCTTCGCTGACTCGAGGATGACAGGTATCAGCGCGCAGGGCGTGGAGAAAGCATGCGCCCAACGTGCCTGAGCTCCACTTCCAGATCTTAATGGCATCGCAGGCTATGAGGTTCGCGCCGGCGTGGACAGGAGACGTTGCGTGCAACGTCTCTACGGGCGCCAAGCCTACCGGCAAAGGATCGCCATCCATTATCTTCCTCTTGACTAATCGTTCAATCAGTGTTAGGATGAGGACACTTGATTGTACGTTCAACAAAGGAGTGTCATGACCGAGGAGAGTGATAGAAGGGAGGAGATACTCGAGGCGGCGCTCGAGGAGTTCTCGTCAAAGGGGTTCCGGGGTGCGACCATCAAGAGCATCGCGAAGGCTGCGGGCATACAATCGCCTGCCCTGATCTACTGGTACTTCCAGGGGGGCAAGGAGGAGCTGCTTCAGGCGGTGCTGGCGAGGCATGCTCCCGTCATCCAGGCGCTGCGACATCCGGAGACTCTGATGGAGCGGCCGCCTGAGGAGGTGCTGCCGATGATCGCGAGGGCTTACCTTGCCACCGCGAACAGCCCTATCCCGCAGCGACTCGCAAGGCTCGTCATCGGGGAGGCGCTTCGCCGGCCCGAGGTGGCGGACATGGTGGCGAAACGGGGAGCGGTCCGAGGACTATGGTTCCTCAAGACGTACCTGGAACACCAGGTGGAGCTTGGCAGGCTGCGTCCTCACGACACGCGCTCCAGCGCCCGCGCCCTCATCGGGATGTTCGTGCCGCAAGCGGTCGGTGACGCCTTCCTGCCCGCGCTCAAAGAGTCCGACGGGCTGACGGATGAGGAACACATCGGGACGAGCATCGGGATCTTTCTACGCGGGTTGCGGCCAGAGGGCATAACCGCCGAGGGCGCAGAGAAGGCATGGGGAGTTGTAGAGTGATGGAGCAGCGCTTCCTTCCCTGGTTCAAGCGTAGTTACAACGAGCGAACGCGAGACCTGTCCACACGCCGCCACATCTTCTCGGCGTCCGCTGCGGTGAGTCATCAGGAATGGAGAGGATGCATGGAGGCGATTGCAGTCAGGGCACTGACCAAAAGCTATGGGAGCTTCGAGGCGCTGAAGGGTGTAGAGATGTCAGTGCCTCAGGGGGCAGTGTACGGGTTGCTTGGGCCAAACGGAGCAGGCAAGTCCACGCTGATCAAGGCGCTCGTGGGCGCGCTGAGGCCATCAGGAGGTGAGATGCGAGTGCTCGGCCTCGATCCTCTGCGGGACCGCTCGCAGCTGCGCCGCTGTATAGGCTACATGCCGCAGAGCGCGGCGCTGTACGGGGACCTCTCGGCCAGAGATAACGTGCGGTTCTTCGGGAGCGCGCACGGCCTCCCCGACCTTGATCGGCGCGTGCGCGAGGTGCTGGAGTTCACGGACCTCTCGGACCGCGCGGGCGACGCCATCCACACTTTCTCCGGTGGTATGAAGCGCCGCGTCTCCCTCGCCTGCGTGCTCGTACACCGGCCGCGAGTGCTGTTCCTGGACGAGCCTACGGCGGCTGTTGATCCAGGGCTGCGGGCGCGCTTCTGGACTACGTTCCGAGATCTCGCGGACGACGGCGTGACTCTGTTCATCAGCACGCACCTGATGGATGAGGCGCTGCTGTGCGACGAGGTGGCGGTGCTTCGGCAGGGACGAATCATCATCCACGACACACCGAAAGGCATCCTGGAGCGAGGACTTACCCGTGTCGTGGTGCGGCGTAGCGGTCAGGGTTGTGAGGAACACATCATAGGCGGTCATCCCGAGGACCTGGCCCAGGCGCTCCGCTCCTACGGACTCGCACAGGACGTGGACGCCGTGGAGGTCCGGCGCGACACACTGGAGACGGTGATCCTGAGCCTTATCGAGAGGGAGGAGGTACGAGTATGAGGCGGACCCTGGTTGTTGCCACGCGGGTGCTGCGGCAACTCATACGTGAGCACAGGCTGCTGGGGTTGTCGGTGGTAGCGCCGCTGGTAATCGTGTACTTTCTCAAACTGTTCTTCGACACGATGCCGCCGACGTTCGAGACCGCACGGTACGCGGTGCCAGTGGCGGCGTTCCTAGTACACTTCCTTGCGTTTCTGCTTTGCGCCATAGTGCTCGTGCAGGAGCGGACGGCTGGCACGCTGGAGAGAATGTTCATCAACGGCTTCAGGCGTACAGAAGTCATCGGTGGGTACCTGGTAGGCTACCTGGCGCTGGCCACGTTGCAGGCGATAGTAGCACTGACGGAGGCGGTGCTGCTCTTCCAGCTCAACTACGCCCCAGGCACGTTAGGGGTACTGTTCATCGTGGTCTGGCTGCTGGCGGTAGCGTCTGTGATGCTCGGGATATTCATCTCGACGTTCGCGCGCAATGAGGGGCAGGTCTTTCCTTTCATACCCATGATAATCGTGCCCTCGGTCTTTCTGTCCGGACTGATACTCGACCCACACCGCCTGCCCGACTGGGCAGAGTGGCTCGGGAGGCTGCTGCCGCTGCGCTACGCGAACAACGTCATTCAGGAGATGATACGTCCGGGCGGAGCGCTCGGAGCGATATGGCCGAACCTGCTGGTGCTCGTCGCGTACAGCGTCGTGCTGTGGGTTCTGGCCTCACGGACGCTGGCAGAGGTAGAGTAGGCGCTGGGGCAGGGGGAGCGACGGGCAGGGTCCGGCTCTTGCCAGCGCCATCGAGGATGGCACGGATGTGATGTAGCTTTGCAGCAAGCTCGTGCGGTAGCGACGTGAGGTGCGGTCTCGTGGCCGCGCACCAGAGGAAGATAGGAGTCAGATGACCACGGCTACGGATCTTCGGGGACACGATCGAGTTCGGCTTGGCTACGTCGGCTGCGGGATGATGGCGCAGTCGGTCCATCTGCCTAACTTCTCGTCCATACCGGGGTGTGAGCTCGTGGCCCTTGCGGAGGTGCGCCAGGACCTCGGGCGGAAGGTGCAGGCGAGGTACCGAATCCCCCGGCTGTACCGGGACCACAGGGAGCTTGCTGCGGACCCGCAGGTAAATGCTGTGGGGCTGTCCGCGGCGTGGGCACTACAAGGGGAGATCGCGCGCGAGTGCCTTGCCGCTGGCAAGCATGTCTTCATGGAGAAACCCATGGCTATCTCAGTCGCGCAGGGGGAGCGAATCCTTGCAGCATCGCGTGAGACGGGCGCGCGGCTGATGGTAGGCTACATGAAGCAGTACGACGCGGGCAACCTTCTTGTCCGAGATACCATCGCGGGCTGGCGTGCGACCGGCGAGGCTGGGGAGGTGACGTTCGCGCGGAACCACGGCTTCGGGGGTGACTGGACGGCGGGGATAGACGTGCGGGTGGAGACATCGGACGAGCCGATGCCGCCATCGCCGACGGAGGAGAACCTGCCGGAGTGGCTCCCGTCGGAGTCCGGTCGGGCGTACGTGGGCTACCTGCAGCAGTACACGCACAACGTCAACCTGCTACGGTTCCTGCTCGACGCGGGTAACGAGGCGAGCGTGCGCGATGTGGACCTCGACCCCGACGGCTATACCGGCGTGGTCATCCTCGACCTGGACGGAGTGCGCGCCACGCTTGAGACCGGGAGCCTGCGGTATCACCGCTGGGACGAGCACACGCAGGTGTACTTTGAGCGCGGGTGGGTGCATACGTGGGCTCCTCCGCTCCTGCAGCGCAACACCGTCGCCGAGGTGGAGGTTTACCGCAGCGACGCAGAGGGGTTGTCGGGAAGACACACCCTCACACGCCCTATCCCGGAGCCACGCTGGAGCTGGGCGTACAGGCGCGAGGCGGAGCACTTCATTGAGTGCCTGCGGACGGGTCAGTCCTTCGCCTCCAGCGGCGAGGATACGCTTACGGATGTGCGCGTGTTCGAGGAGATTTACAGACGCTGGCTGAGCATCGGGTAGGTCATAAGTTAACGTGACCGTAAAAGAAGCAGGCAACCTCTTGCGTGTTGGGCCGCTACACCGAGCAGCATGATAGTTGACTTCGCCAGCGGGGCTGCTATACTGGGGGCACAAGCGAATAGAGGCGAGGATCAGGACGAGTACGCCTGGAAACGCGGCGGACAGGGACGGAAGGCCACCGACTGAGAGCCTTCCGGGCAAGCGCCGGGCGGAAAACCACCTGTGAGCTGGCTCCTCAAAGCATCCGCGAGTATGGAGCCCCGGCAGGCCCCCGTTACGGGCCGTAACGAGGCAGGAGACCCAAGTCTTCTGTGAACTCGGGTGGAACCACGGAAGAAAGCCTTTCGTCCCGTAAACGGGCGAGAGGTTTTTTGCTTTTAGGAGGAGTACCATGAGCACGAAGGTAAGCCCCGGCGTCGAGAACCAGGTGTACCACGGCGGCGACATGAAGGTGTTCTCTCCACTGGACACGATGCGGCACTCGGCGGCGCATATCATGGCCTCGGCGGTGCTGGAGATGTTCCCAGACGCGAAGTTCGCGTACGGTCCGCCGATAGAGAACGGCTTCTACTACGACTTCGAGCTCCCACGCTCGCTCACACCCGAGGACTTCCCGGAGATCGAGAAGCGCATGCGGCGGCTTATCGAGTCCGGGGAGCCGTTCGTCCGCGAGGAGATCTCGCGGGAGCGGGCGCTGGAGATGTTCGCGGACCAGCCGTACAAGGTAGAGACGATCAACCTGCTGCCGGAGAACGAAACTATCTCCATCTACACGGTGGGACCATTCACGGACCTCTGCCGAGGGCCGCATGTTGAGAACTCCGGCAGGATCGGACCGGTTAAGCTCTTGAGCCTGGCTGCAGCGTACTGGCGCGGAGATGAGAACAGGCCGCAGCTGCAGCGGCTGTACGCGACGGCGTGGCCAACGCAGGGAGAGCTCGACGAGTACCTGTGGAGGCTGGAGGAGGCCCGAAAGCGCGACCACCGCAAGATCGGCAAGGACCTGGACCTGTTCATGGTAAGTGAGCAGGTGGGCGGCGGGCTCGTCCTCTGGCTGCCGAAGGGCGCGACGATCCGCAGGGAGCTCGAAAACTTTATCGTGCGGGCTGAGCAGCGAGCGGGGTACAAACACGTGTACACGCCGCACATCGGCAAGATAGACCTGTACAAGACGAGCGGCCACTGGCAGCACTACCGCGACTCGATGTACTCCCCTATCGAGGTGGAGGAAGAGGAGTACATACTTCGTCCGATGAACTGCCCGCACCACATAGTTGCGTACAAGCACGGCCTGCACTCGTACCGCGAATTGCCTATCCGGCTGGCCGAGCTTGGCACGGTGTACCGCTATGAGAAGTCGGGCGAGCTGACCGGCATGTCACGGGTGCGCGGCTTCACGATCAACGACGCGCACATCTTCTGCCGCCCGGACCAGCTCCGAGAGGAGTTCGTGCGCGTCGTCGAGCTGATACAGGAGCTGTATCACGCCGTCGGCTTCCGCGACTACGTGTACCGCGTCTCACTGCGAGACCCCGCTGACACCGAGAAGTACGTGGGTGGCGACGAGATGTGGGCCGTGGCCGAGGATGCGATCCGCGATGCGCTCGACTCCATAGGCGCGGAGTATGTTGAGGCTGTAGGGGAGGCGGCGTTCTATGGGCCGAAGTTGGACGTGATGGTGCGCGACGTGCTCGGCCGGGAGTTCGCGGCAAGCACGAACCAGGTGGACCTGTACCTGCCGGAGGCGTTCGAGCTGGAGTACGTGGACGCGGACGGGTCCCGCAAGCGGCCAGCGATGATCCATCGCGCCCCGATTGGATCGCTGGAGCGCTTCTTCGCGTTCCTCACAGAGCAGCATGCAGGAGCGTTCCCGGTGTGGCTCTCGCCCGTGCAGGCGGTGGTGATCCCGATAGCGGACCGCCACACCGAGTACGCCGAGGAGGTGGCGGCGAATCTGCGCGGAGAGGACATCCGCGTCGAGGTGGATGCGCGCTCCGAGCGCATGCAGCACAAGATCCGTGAGGCGCAGCTGCAGAAGGTGCCGTACATGCTTGTCGTGGGCGACCGCGAACGCGAGGCCGGAGCCGCAGCGGTCCGCCTGCGCTCCGGCGAGGATCTCAAGGCGCAGCCGATCTCTGAGGTATTGCGGATGATCACGAAGGACATCAAAGAGAGGCGGTAACATCGGCCCCAGGGGCGAAGCGCTGAGTCGTCCCCACATCACGCATCTACCCCGACGTCGGATCGGACGCATCATAGGAGGAACTGAGCAAGTGATAACCACCGCACCAACCAGCACCAAGAGGGTCGTATACCTGCGCTGCATCAGCTGCGGTCACGAGCCGGAGTTGTGGCAGATTGCGCCCCAGTGCGAGGAGTGCGGCGGGCTGCTGGAGGTGGCGCGCGATCTCTCCAGGTACGATGCCGCATCCCTGCGCGCAGACTGGGAGGCTCGCAGGGGGGGGCTGGCGGCGAGGGACCGTAGCGGTGTGTGGCGCTTCCGGGAGATGGTTGCGCCACTGGAGCCGGAGGACATGGTCGCGCGTGGCGAGGGCAACACGGGCCTGTACGCCGCTCCGGGGCTGGCGGACTGGGCCGGGGTCGGGGACCTGCGCCTCAAGCACGAGGGGGAGAACCCGACAGGCTCCTTCAAGGACCGGGGCATGACGGCCGGCGTCAGCGTAGCGCGCCGACTGGGGGTGGGGACTGTAGCGTGCGCCTCGACAGGCAACACGAGCGCGTCGCTCGCCAGCTACGCGGCAATGGCGGGGATGAGTTGCGTAGTCCTCGTGCCCAGAGGAAAGACCTCGGCTGCGAAGCTCGGGCAGGCAGTGGCGTACGGGGCGAAGACGCTCTCGATACGGGGGGACTTCGACCTCGCACTGGCGCTGCTGCAGAAGCTCGCGCCTGAGCTGGGGCTGTACGTCCTCAACAGCGTGAACCCGTGGCGGCTGGAGGGGCAGAAGACCATCATGTTGGAGACGCTGGAGGCACTGGCCTGGGAGGCGCCAGATTGGATCGCGCTGCCCGGCGGCAACCTCGGGAACACGAGCGCGTTCAGCAAGGCGCTCGTGGAGATGAAGGAGTTGGGGTTGATAGACAGGCTGCCCCGGATCGCGGTGACACAGGCAGAAGGGGCTGCGCCGTTCGCAGCCGCTTACGCGGCGGGGTGGAGTGTCCTGCGGCCCGTGGAGGCAGAAACGATTGCCACGGCCATACGCATAGGCGACCCAGTAAACTACCCCAAGGCGAGCGCAGGGGTGCGGGCGCTGGATGGGGTGGTGACAACAGTCTCGGACTCGGAAATCATGGACGCGAAGGCGCTCGTAGACCGCATGGGAGTGGGATGCGAGCCGTCCAGCGCGGCGGGTATTGCGGGAATCAGGAAGCTGCGCGCGGCGGGGATCATCGAGAAAGAGGCGAGCGTGGTAGCGGTACTCACTGGACATCTGCTAAAGGACCCGGACGCGACGTGGGCGTATCACACCGGGTCGAACCCGCACGCCAACCCGCTGGCGGCTGTGGACGCGGACGAGCGCTCGATACGGGCCGCGATGGAGGTGCTGTGAGGTACGTTGCCAGGGTCCCGGCCGCGAGCGGAAACCTGGGGTCGGGCTTCGACTCGGCCGGGCTCTCGCTTGCGCTGTACAACGAGGCAGTTGTGGACACAGAGATGCGAGGCGTGCGTATCGAGGGGGCGGGCGCGGAGTACCTGCCCGCGGACGAGCGCAACCACTGCCTGCGGGCGATGCACGAGCTGGCGGCGAGAACTGGTCGCTCCCTGCCTCCCTTCGGGCTGCAACTTCGAAACAGCATACCCATCGGGCGCGGGCTGGCGAGCTCCGGCGCGGCGGTGCTGTCGGGGCTGCTCCTCGCGAACGCCCTCCTCGAAGACCCGTTCAGCAGGGATGAGCTGATTGACCTGGGCACGGAGCTGGAGGGCCACCCGGACAACGTGGCGGCCGCGATGCTCGGCGGAGCGGTCGTGAGTGTGTGGGACGGCGTGCGCGTGGAGGCGGTTCGTGTCGGAACGCCGCCGGAGATGTGCGCCGTGCTGTGGGTGCCGGAGGTGCAGCTGGCGACGAGGCGCGCGCGGGCGGCGCTTCCCGAGGTAGTACCGATGCACGACGCCGTCTTCAACCTCAGTCATGCCGCGCTGTTCGCAGCAGCGCTGGCGACAGGCGAGTGGGAGCGGCTTCGCACGGGGGCGCAGGACAGGCTACACCAGCCGTACCGCGCCCCTCTCGTCGCCGGACTGTACGAGATAATGGCCGTCGCCCTGGACGCCGGGGCGCTCGCCTCGTGGCTCTCCGGCGCGGGGCCGTGTGTACTCGCTCTCTGCCTGGGCGATACCTCGCGCGTCGAGGAGGTCGTGTACGAGATGGGCTGCCGGTACGCGGGCAGCGGCTCCGTGCTTCGCCTGGGGATAGACCTGGACGGAGCGAAGGTGGAGGCAGGGTGAGTATCCACCACGAGGGGTTGCGAACGAACGCAGCGAGCATCACAAATCTGCGAGACGTGCTAAAGGCGCGCGGCCACCTGCGGGGCTACATCCGGCACACGCCGCTGGAGCACTCGTACGAGCTGAGTCGCCACGCGGGCGCGGACGTGTATCTCAAGCTGGAGAACCTGCAGGTGACGGGAAGCTTCAAGGTGCGCGGTCCGCTGAACCGGCTGCTCTCGCTGACAAACGAGGAACGGGAGCGGGGAGTCGTGGGGGCGACGGCGGGCAACCACGGAATCGGGCTGTCGTATGCGGCGAAGCAGCTAGGGATGCGGGCGCACATCTACCTGCCGGAGACGGCGGACCCCGCGAAGGTGCGTGTGCTCGAGAGCCACGACGCAGTCCTGCACCTCTTGCCCGACATCGAGGAAGCGCGACAAGCGGCGATGCGGGCCGCGCAGAGAGACGGCATGGTGTTCGTCTCGGCCTACAGCGATCCGTTCGTGATAGCCGGGAACGGCACGATTGGGTTGGAGATCGTGGACGACCTGCCGGACGTGGAGGTAGCGGTCGTGCCGGTTGGTGGGGGTGGACTCGTGTCCGGGATAGGCACGGCGCTCAAGGCAGTCAACCCTGCTCTCGAGGTATGGGGGGTGGAGGCCGCGAACAGCCCTACGTTCACTACATGGCGCCTGAGGGGGGAGACCGCTCCGGTCAAGTTGCTACCCTCGATAGCGGAGGGTTTAAGTGGCTACATCGAGCCGGAGACTATCACCTGGCCTATCGTCAGTGACGTAGTGGACAAGATGCTCGGCGTGTCGGAGGTGGAGATAACACGCGCGATGGCGTGGACGATGGAGCACCACCGGTACGTAGTGGAGCCATCCGGCGCTGCGGCTATGGCCGTGCTGCTACGCGCGCCAGCGGAGCTACGGGGGCGGCGGGTGACCGTCGTGCTATCAGGACGCAACGTCTCGATGCCGAGGTTCATGTCACTGATGGGGTACCAGAAGGGGCGGTAGCGACGGGAACCGGCTGTGACGGGGCGAAGCACTTGGCTCGATGGGTGAGAGGCCTGTCTCACAGGTTGTACTCGAAACGGTTCGCGTCCGCGTTCGTCACAGCCTTCCTACCAATGCATATTGAGGACGCGCTGGGCGACTCAGTGAGTCGCCCAGAACAACACGCTTATACCGCTTCCGTCCGCACGATAATCTACCCCTCGCGGAGCCGAAGCCGTCGGAGCGTCTGAGCGTTGACCGCGACTATGATGGTGCTCAACGACATCAGCAGCGCGCCTACAGCAGCGGGAAGCACGACCCCGATCGGTGCGAGCACACCCGCGGCGAGCGGCAGGGCTACAGCGTTGTAGCCTACTGCCCAGCCGAGGTTCTGCACCATCTTGCGATAGCTTGCCCTGCTGAGACGGATGATGCGCGCCACGTCGCGCGGGTCGTTCTTGACCAGCACGATGCCAGCCGACGAACGAGCAACGTCAGTGCCCGCGCCGATAGCTATGCCCACGTCCGCCTGTGCCAGCGCGGGGGCGTCGTTCACGCCGTCGCCGACCATCGCTACCCGCAAGCCACCGCGCTGCAGCTGCATTACCTTCTCGTTCTTGTGCTCGGGCAGCACCTGCGCGAAGTACTCGTCTATGCCCAGCTCGGTTGCGACCCAGCGCGCCACGTCCTCCGAGTCGCCGGTGAGCATGGCAACACGGATACCCTGTTGCTTCAGCGTCGCAACTGCCTCCCGGCTCTCCTCGCGGATAACGTCCGCGAGCGCGAACGCCGCGAGCACGCGCCCGCGCTCAAGCAGGTACACAACCGTCTGCCCACGCTCACCCCAGATGCGCGTCCGCTCCGCAAGCGCGCCTGGCAACTCTGTCCCTTCCTGCTCCAGCAATCGAGGGCCCCCCACTTGCAGGACACGCCCATCTACCGACGCCTGAACACCGCGACCGGGTAGTGCCTGGAAGCCGTTCACGCGGGGTGTCTGCCCCCCCCGCTCGCGAGCCGCGTCCACTATCGCGCGGGCGACTATGTGCTCGCTGTCCCCTTCAACTGCAGCCGCCACGGCCAGAGCCTCTCGCTCGTCCACGCCATCGGCCGTCGCGGTGTCCACCAGGCCCTGCTCCCCACGAGTGAGCGTGCCGGTCTTGTCGAACATTACCACGTCCACATGGCGGGCTTGCTCGAGGGCCAATCTGTCGCGTACGAGGATCCCATTACGCGCGGATAGGGTCGTTGAGATCGCGATGACGAGCGGGATCGCCAGTCCCAGCGCATGTGGGCAGGCCACCACAAGGGTGGTGACGACGCGCTTCAGAGTGTAGTTATCGAAGCCACGGGCAACTGTCCACCCGATCAAAGCCAGAACCGCCACGCCGATGGCGATGAGAGTGAGCCAGTAGGCGGCTCTGTCGGCGAGTGCCTGCGCCCTGGTCCTGCTCGTCTGCGCCTCCTCCACAAGGCGCATGATTCCGGCAAGCATCGTCTGTTCCCCGGTCTTCGTGACACGCACCCGGAGGGCGCCCGTACCGTTGACCGTGCCCGCGATCACCTCATCGCCCTGGCCCTTGTCCACGGGGCGGGACTCGCCGGTGATCATGCTCTCATTCAGCTGGCTGCGTCCGTCCTCAACCGTCCCGTCCGCTGGCACCTGTGAGCCGGGGCGCACCAGCACCAGGTCACCGGGCCGCAACTCGCTCACCGGCACGGCCTCGGTGCGGCCGTCCACGATGCGTTCCGCTCTGTCCGGCAGCAGCTTCGCCAGCTCGTTGAGCGCGCTCTGAGCGCTGCCGACCGCACGCATCTCAAGCCAGTGGCCAAGAAGCATGATCGTCACGAGCGTCGCCAGTTCCCAGTAGAAAGCCAGGCCCTCGACCAGGCCGAACGTTACAGCGAGGCTGTAGAAGTACGCGGTCGTGATAGCCAGAGAGACTAGTGTCATCATACCGGGTTGCCTGGCGCGCAACTCGGCGACAGCGCCGGTGAGGAACACCCAGCCACCGTACCAGTAGATTATGCTCGCAAGCACCGGCACGAGCCAGGCTGAACCGGGGAAGCCCGGCGCAGTGTAGCCGAGAACGTCCTGAATGAGCTCCGAGTAAACCAGCACGGGAAGCGTGAGCAGGAGAGAGATCCAGAACGGCCTCCTGAACATCTCCTCGCTGTGTCCCTCGTGCCCTCCTCCGTGCGCTCCGTGTCCGTCAGGACCGTGCGCCATCTCCTGGTGCCCGTGGGTTGCTGCGGCCCCCAACTGCTCGCTGGCGTCGTGCGCGGCGTGCTGACTCAGGGGCGCCTCACTGGGCGCCTGGTGCTTGTGCGAGGTGGGCAAGTTATCGGTGTCTTGCGGGATATGGGACGTGTGTTGGGTATGGTCGTTCATGGTAATCCTGTTGGGGCTCGAAGCGCCCCGTGCTACTTCCGGACAGGGTAGCCTTCCTCGGCCATCGCAGCCTCTATCTGAGCGAGCGAGAGTAGGCTTGGGTCGTACTCGACACTGACCTGCTTCGTTGCCGTGTCGGTATCCACGCGGGCCACTCCTCTCAGCCCTCCAACTGCCCTGTCTATTGTCACCGCGCAGTGGCCGCATGAGACATCCGGCGCGGTAAGGACTGCTGTTTCAGTATTGCTCTCATTCATCCTATTCTCCTTCTGCTGCCTGCCTACGTTCAGCATCCCTGCCGCTACGAGCCGTACCACTGGGCGCGCCACTCCTTCATGCGGTCTATCTCCGCTTGCTGTGCCTCGATGATCCTTCCGGCCAGGTCCCTGATCTCAGCATGCTCCGCCTTTTGCCGGGCGTCCTCGGCCATGGCAATCGCCGCAGCGTGGTGGGGGATCATCGCATCTATGAACGCCTTGTCGAACGGACTGGCGCTCCGCAACTCATCTGCGCTCACGCCCATCGCGCCTTCCATCTCCATCCCCGGCATCGAGTGGCCACCGTGCCCATCCCCAGCGGCGGAATCGGGATACCATGCATTCCGCCACGCCGTCATCTGCTCGTTCTCCATTTCTTGCGCCCGAATGATCTCCTGAGCCAATCGCTTGACCTCCGGGTGTTCACTCTTGGTGAGCGCGACCTCGGCCATGTCAATGGCCGACTGGTGGTGAGCGAGCATACCGTCAATGAACTGCTGGTCATAGCTGGCCTGCGACGTAGGGCTCGCCTGCGCCTCAGCCTTGCCTCCATGCCCGCCGGAGTGGGCGCCGTTGCTCTCCAGGGTGTCGCTGGTGGCACTTTGCTGAGCACCGCAGGCCGAGAGAAACAGCGCGGCGAGCGCCAAGAGCGCGGCCACATACATCAAGACGGACTGCGGAGCGCGCCCAGGGCGTTGTACGCCGGCGTGTACAGATCGGGGTAGCTTCTGAATACTCATTAAGTCATCCTCCGTTACTACCCTCCCCCCAAGGGGGTAGCGCTACTCAAAAAAATCTAGGAAAGCAAACTGTACTTGAGGGG
>JADDPP010000132.1 GCA_016781845.1 Rubrobacter sp. | reverse complement strand
TCATCAATTCGCGTCCAGACCCGGAAATGTGCCGGGAGCACTACCCTCGGATCCTACTCGTACAACTCGACAAGCTCGTCCAGGGGACGCCGCTCCCGCCGAACCGGGTCGCGCGCTGCGCGGCCGAACGTAAGCATCGCGTGGGGGATGAGTTGCTGGTGCAGGCCGAGCGCCCCTCGGACCACATCGGGGCAGAACAGGGGAGCACACATCCAACCGCCGTCGAGGCCCACGCCGTACGCCGCGAGCAGCATGTTCTGCCCAGCGGCTCCCAGGCTCTGCACCGCCATCGTCGTCTCCGCGGCCTGCCGCTCGTCGTCGGAGTAGACATCCAGGTCGTCCAGGTACAGGCAGAGGATCACGACGACTGGCGCGCCCACCAGCCTCTCGCGCGCCTTCCGCAACCGGGTGGCAACAACCGCCTCGGGCTGATTATCCAGCGCCAACTGTTCCCGCCACGTCGCGGCCATCGCGTCCGCCAGACGCACCTTCGGATCGGATCGTGTCAGCACGGCGAAACGCCACGGCTGCCGGCCGTGGGGCGAGGGCGCCCACCTGCCCGCTTCAAGAATGAGGCGGACTACCGACGGCTCCACGGGCTCGTCGGTGAACCAGCGCACGGAACGCCGGCCTCTCATCAGTCCCATCAGGTCGAGCTCGGGCCGCTGCGCGACGCCCAGGTCGCCCCAGGACACGAACCTCTCGGGTCGTATTCGAATCAGCGGCCGCTCGTGGATGACCATGTCGCGGTACTGCGTGTACTTCTCCCGCAGCGCCACCACCGCCTCGTCGTGCCCCTCCTCGCCCGGTGATAGCAGGTCCGCGAAACCCTGCACCATCACGTACCCAAGTTGCGACCAGTCCTCGAAGTACCGGTCCACCACGAACGAGACGCGCGGGTTCTCCAGGATATTGCGCACGCGCCTGAGCTTCCTGGGGTCCACGCTCTTCGGCTTCTCATCGAGCGGGGTGTAGAAGCAGCCGCCGACATGCACGTAGCAGAACGGCACAACGTACGGCTGCCCCCGCCCGTCCACTGTAGAGAGCCTGCCAACTCGCGCGGATGTCAGAAAGGCCGCCTCCTCAGGACTCGGCAGAGCGGGTTTCGCGGTTATGCCTGCTCCCGCAGCGATGGTATCACCTCCGTCGCAATGCGGCGCAGGGCGTCGCGCTCGTCGGGCGGCGGCAGGTCCGTGACGAAGTCCGTGAAGCCGAGCGCCCGGTGCTTCTCCACGAACTCCCGGAAGGCATCCTCGCTTGACACAGCCTCCGCGCCCGCCACGTGTACACAACGGCGGACGCTCTCCGGGTCCCGCCCTATCCTCTCACACGCCTCGTTGAACATCCGCACCCTCACATCGAGGTCCGGCGTATGTGCGGCTGTGTCCCACATGTCGGCGTGCCGGGCGGTTATCTCCATCATCCGCCTGCCGGACGTGCCAACGAGCAGCGGTATGCGCGGCTTCTGCACCGGCTTCGGCTCGAAGATCGCCTCCCTGAGCTGGTAGTGCCTGCCCTCAAACGTCGGGCGTTCCTGTGTCTGGAGCAGGTCGAGCACCTGCACGGCCTCTTCGAACATGTCCACCCGCTCCCGCTCCGAGGGGAACCGATACCCGAACATCTCGTGCTCCCGCTCGTGCCACCCCGCACCTAGGCCGAGAATAAGTCTGCCGCGGCTGATGTGGTCCACCGTCACCGCCTGCTTTGCAAGCATCGCGGGATGACGGTACGTATTGCCGGTAACAAGCACGCCCAGCCGCACCCGCGACGTAATCGCCGCCACCCCCGCGAGCACGGACCAGACCTCCAGCATCCAGCCTTCACCGTTGTCATCCCGCTTTGTAGAGAGAAAGTGGTCGTGCCCCCACGCGTGATCGTAGCCAAGCTCGTCCGCCAGTTGGAACTCCGCCACAATAGAATCCCAATCGTGATGATGCTGGGCCAGGAACAACCCGAAGCGCATAGACTGTGGCAACACGTCCTCCTTGAGGTGATAAGTCAAATGTATCGAGTGGAGTGATGGACTACTCCTCACTCATCACTAATGGGATACATCCTCTCGATTGCGATGCTTAGCACCACGCGCCTGTCCCTAACCATCGCCTCGTCGAACTCCTGCCAGTTCGGGTGCGGCCCCCCGCTGATGCCCTCGTACACGCGGCGCAGCTCCGGCACCGGGTTCTGGTCCAGGATGCTGCCCATGCCCTCGACCACCACGTACTCGTACCAGTTCGGGCCGAGCACCAGCATGGACACGCGCGGGTCACGCCGGACGTTGCGGGTCTTCGCGCGGTCCTCCGTGACGGAGATCTTCACCTTCCCGTCCTCGGCGTCGTAAAGGTACGCCACGTTCGAGAGCTGCGGCCTGCCGTCGCGCCTCTGGGTGGTGAGAACGCCTCTGTGGTTCTCGCGCAAATACTCCAGCGCCTGTTCGCAGTTCATTATGGGGAAGCCACCACAGCCTCGGCCTCGGCCGCCGCTGCGTCAGCGCGCTCCCACCGAAGCTGCGGGATGACCTGCCTGCCGAACGCCTCGATGAACTCCGTCTGGTTGCGCCCAACGTTGTGAATGTATACCTCGTTGAAGCCCAGGTCAATGAAGTGCTGCACATGCTCGCGATGCGCGTCGAGGTCCGCAGAGCAGAGCACCCGTCCCTTGAAGTTCTCCGGGCGAACGAGCCGTGCCATCGCCTCGAAGTCCTCGGGATTGCGGATGTCCTGCTTCGGGAAGTTCATTCCGCCGTTCGGCCACTCCCTTATGGCCTGGTCCATCGCCGCCTCGTCGCTCTCGGCCCAGGAGACGTGGAGCTGGATCAGGCGTGGCATCTGCTGAGGGTCCTTGCCAGCCTCCCGCGCGCCCTTCTCGAAGCGGCCCATAAGGTTCCGAATCTTCTCATCCGCAGCGCCAACCGTGATGATGCCGTCGCACAGCCGACCGGTGCGCTCGCTCATGATCGGCCCCGAGGTCGCGACATATATCGGGGGCGGGTTCTCCGGCATCGTGTACAGCTTCGCGCTCTCCATGCGTATGTGGTCGCCGCTGTACTTCACAACCTTTCCGGTGAAGAGCCTGTTGATGACCTCGATGGACTCCATCAGCTTGTTGAGCCGCGTGGGAGCCTCCGGCCAGTGTTCGCCCAGGATGTGCTCGTTGAGCGCCTCGCCCGCGCCCAGACCGAGCCAGAAGCGGCCTGGGAACATCGCCTCCAAGGTGGCTGCGGCCTGAGCGACTATCGCCGGGTGGTAACGATACCCCGGCGGGGTGACGCCCGTGCCGAAGCGCATCTTCGTTTCAACGCCAAGCGCGCCCATCCACGCCCATACGAACGCGCTCTGCCCCTGTTGGGGCGTCCAGGGGTGGAAGTGGTCGGAGGCCATCACGGATGTGAAGCCGTGCTCTTCCGCCTGCTTGCAGTATGTGAGCAGGTCCGTCGGGTGGAACTGCTCAAACATCGCCGCGTAACCAACTACGCCCTCTGCCATTCCGTGTGCCTCCTAATCATATCTCGTCGTGCCGCTTCCCTTGCCGCAAAAAGCAGGCCCGGAAACATCGCCACAGCACGGCGGTAAAGAGTCTATATGTAACGTCTCGGCAACTGTAACTCCGCCAACGCTGCGAACCGGACGGTAGCGAGGGCGCGTTATTCCGACACGGGCATTTGGCGTGCCGCGAAAAACCGGCATCACGGCATGAAACAGGTCTTACTCGAACAGCGCCCGCACCGGGATGCTGAATCCCGGCAGGACCTCAGCGCCATCAAGGCTGTCGTTGATCGTGAGCGTCACGGACTCCTGACCGGGCCTGTACACTTACACCCTTCGGCTCAGCGGCTGCACCACCCATACCATCTGCGCCCCGCCCTCCAGCCACTCCAGCGCTTTGGAGCGCACGTCGCCGTATCTATCCGAAAGGGATACTAGCTCCACGGCCAGGCCTGGCGCACCCTCAATTACAGCAGCCTGCCGGTCCACACGCCCTCACCGCTCAGCCTGCACGAACGCTACATCCGGGATGAACATCCTCTCAGGTGCGGAACGGATGCGGAAACTCCGCTCGACGAGGGCCACACCCGATCTGGACTGCCTGGAGTACACGCCGAGCTCTATTGCAAACCGTGCGCGCACGAAAGCACGCTCCGGATTTGGCAAAGGCCTCTCCCTCGGCTCCCCATTGATACGCTCGTACCGTTCATGCCCAGGCAGAGCATATAGTTCCTCGGCGGTCATATTAGTCCTGATTGCCATCTCATCCCCGCATCCCGCCCACAACCCCAGGTGCGCGGACGCGCTCCATGCGACGTCTCACCGCAACTCGCAGCCCCTTACGTTCTCTACCGGAACATGTCCTTCTCCGCGGGCATCACCAGCTCCCGCGCGCTTCCCGCCGCACGGCGATACTCGTACCCGCGTAGCACCGCAACCGGACACGCATCCGTCTTGCCCATCACCAGCTCAGCGGCGGCTGCCAGCTCATCGGCGACGGCGATGACTGAGGCGGTCATCTCGCGGCCCCACTGGTCTGGCTGTCCCCTGTAATCGGCCAGCGGTTCTATTCCCGATACGCCTATCGCAACGTTCGTAATCCCATATCGCCACGGACGCCCGAACGAGTCCGTGATAATCACCGCGATGTCGGCGCCCGTCGCCCCGCTCAGCCCCTTTCGCAAGGTGTGCGCCGAGGCGTCGGGGTCTATGGGCAGGAGGCAGACTGTGTCCTCCCCTGGCACATTCGAGGCGTCCACACCCGCGTTGGCGCACACAAAACCGTGGCGCGTCTGAGCGATGAGCACTCCACGGTCCATCCGAACCACGCGCACGCTCTCGCGCAGCACAGCCTCCACCTGTCGAGGGTCTTTGCCGTTCTCCTGAGCGAACCGAACGGCAAGATCCGACGGCTCGATCTCCCCCAGGGTCACGACCCGCCCCTCCGCCTTGCTCACCACCTTGTGCGTGACGATGACCACGTCCCCAGCGGCAAGCTCGAGCCCGGTCTGGGCGCACGCGCGCATAATGAACTCGCACAGGTCATCGCCCGGCCGTACCTCCGGGATGCCCCGCAACGGTATAATCCTCACCTCACCCGGAAAAGAGGTCACAGTCCCTCCTCGCACCAGCACCAATTACTTCAATCCAGCCTGACCGGGAGATGCCGCTGGTAGGGACACGGCCATGTACGGCCCAACAAGAACGGCTCCTACTCGACGCAGGCAAGCTCAGCAAGACCAACAGGCAACTCAAGTCCCATCGCCCCTGCCCGCTCCAGAAGCTCGCGCAGGTCATCGGCGGTGTCCACGTCCAGCCCCGTACCAGAGGAGTGATATGTCTCCAGCCTCACCCGTCGAGAGCGCGCGGCCTCAAGATGCCGTCCGTAACTCTCTGAGCCAAAAAGGAGAGGCAGAGTGTCCAGGGGGCGCACCAGCAGCGCATTTGTCCCACGACCGTGCCGGTCAGGAGCGGCCACACAGGCGCCGGTGTCCTCCCCACATGCGAGCATCCCTACCACCTCACCGGCCTGTAGAAGCGGCAGGTCACCGAGCGCCACCAGGCACGCTTCCGCCCCGTGGATGCGCGCCTCGCGCCTCGCCTCCTCCAGCGCCACGTTCAGACCGCCGCGTCCACGCTCCCTCAAAGCCACGGCCCCGCGTTCCTCCGCATGCTTCGCGACGCGCGCATCCGGCGTGACCACGCACACCCGGCTCACCATCTGCGGCTCCGCGAATGCGCGCAACACGCGCTCAAGCATCCACAGTGTCAGGTCCTCGCGCTCTGGGGGCGACAGCACATCGCGCAGCCTGCCCTTCGCGTCCCCAAGCCCCTTCACTGGAACGATAGCGGCAGTCCTGAGCGCTGAGTGCTGAGTGCTGAGCATAAAGCCCCTATCGCCCATGATTGAGTGCTCGTGCGAAGCGCAGCACCACCTCCGCGAGGGTTCGCCTGTCTGCATCGTCGCGCATCACGGTGGGCGCGACGAGCACCTCCATGCCGAGCTCACGGATAGGCGTCTCGAGCTCCGCATCCGAGGTGTCTATGACGAGCCCCTGCACGAGCCCCTGGTATATTCGGGCGACACCGAGCGCCGAAACCTCATGCCCGAGCGACTCCAGCATCCGGTCAGCCGGTCCCCGAAGCGCCTGCCCCGCAACTATAGGGCTCACCGCGATGCTGACCGCGGACGAGCGAAGCAGAGCCTCTCGCATACCTGGCACGGCGAGTATCGGGCCGATGCTCACTATCGGGTTGGAGGGACAGAAGACAACCGCCTCCGCCCCCTCCAGCGCGGAGAGCAACGCCAGGGTTGGCCGCGCCTGCTCGACGCCCTTGTAGCGCACGCCCGTCACAGTTGGCTCGTGATGGCGGCGCACGAAGTAATCCTGAAAGTCGAGCTCACCGTCGGGCGTCTGAATCACCGTGGCTACCGCCTCGTCGCACATCGGCAGCATAGCCGGACCAACGCCCAGGGAGCTCGACATCGCACTTACGACCTCCGTGAGCGGTCTGCCGTCCCGGAGCATGTAGGTGCGCAACACGTCCGTCGCCAGGTCGCGGTCCCCAATGCGGAACCACGTATCCTGTCCATAGTGGCGCAGCATGTCCAGCGCGGCGAACGTGTCCCCCTTCACCCCCCAGCCAGTCTCAGGGTTAGCCACGCCCGCCAGGGTATACATCACGGTATCCAGGTCGGGGCAGACTCGCAGGCCGTAGATGTCGAAGTCGTCCGCCGTGTTGACGAGAACCGCAAGCTCCCGTGGAGGCAGGCACATCGAGAGACCGTGCGCCAGCTTCGCCCCGCCGACCCCTCCCGCAAGCGCTACTATCATAGAGACAACACCGGGCCGAGGGTGCGACGCCGCGGAGAGCGCAGACAGCATGAAGACCTGGAGCAGGGGTACGGGAATTGGTCCCCGTGCCCTGCCCCGATAGCCCCATCAACTGTCGCCACCAGCTCTACGCTTCTCTGCGCTCTCCGCGTGCTCTGTGGCAGACAATCGGCGTTAGAACCCATCGGCAATCAGGTGCTCTATACGCAGCCGTATCGTCACCCGTGGCTGCTTCTGAAACAGGTCCCGGCTCATCTCGTTGCCGCGTGCCTCTCCGTGATAGCGCACGGCCAGGCGGCGGATATCTTCCTGCGCCGCCTGCTGGTCGTCAACCAGTGTCGCGCTGCCACTGATGGTGACGTAGCGGTAGCCATCCTCCAGACAGAAGGAGAGGCGGGGATCCCGGCGCAGGTTCTGGTCCTTGACGCGCCCAGCCGCAGTGTTCAGCAGTATCTCGTTGCCTTGCAGCTCATACCACAGCACAGTCTGATGCGGCATGCCGTCCGGTTGTATCGTCGCCACCACCGCGAAACGTGGCTCTTCCAGGAATGCCCGTACGGCCTCGTTCACCAGCAGACCCGTCCTCTCTGTACGTCTCTATGCTCGGCTTGGACAGGACTCAGTGTAGCACAAGGTATGAGTATCCAGGCAACGAACCATCGCCTTATGCCCGGATGCATTCAGAGCCTTTGAGCTCTGCGATTGCTTGTGCAGAAAGCTACTTGAGGTAGCGGCGCAGCGATCGTCGGAGGCCAGGGAGCGTCGGGAAGGGAACGGTGCTGATCATGAGAGCACCCAGCGTGAAGGTTGACAGCAAGGCTAGGATCGGCGGTGGTCCCCAGACGGCAAGGAGCATCATCAGAACCCCAGCCGGTGGGATCGGCAGGCCAACAAACCAGTCAGGGCGCGCGGTCAGCGGGAACCGGGCGAGGCGCCACGCGCCGCAGAGCAAGAACGCGAGGCAAGCAGCGAGACCCAGAACGCCGAGGCGGTGAAGCAGGCCCAGGTACAGCGCCATCGCGGGAACAACGCCGAACGAGACCAGGTCAGCCAGGGAGTCGAGGTTGGCCCCAAAGGAACCCTTACTCGGGTTCCTTCGAGCCATCATGCCGTCGAGGGAGTCGAAGCCCGCGGCGATCATGATCAGCACCGAAGCCTGGAGAAGGTTGGCTGGAATGGCGAGGAGAGCTACAAACCCGGCTGTCAGGTTGCCACTCGTTACAAGGTTGGGTAGCGTTACGTACTGCCGCATCTTGCCCACTTTCCTTCAGCGTATCGCGCTAACGGGGTGATACCTGCCTTCACCCGATCTCCGGTCCGCACCAGCACTTCGACGCCGTCGGCAGGCACCACCACGTCCGTTCGAGAGCCCAGATGGATCATGCCTAGCCTCTGGCCCGCCACTACGTCCTCCCCGGTATCCACCCAGCAGGAGATCTTGCGGGCGAGCATGCCCGCTACCTGTACCACAACTACCCGGCCTGCGCTTCCATCAATCGCGAGGCGATTCTGGTAATTGCCTTCCGAGCTTCGACCGAAGAGAGCCGGGCTGAAGCCGCCCCTGATCTCCTCTATCTCCGTGACCCGTCCCGCCACAGGGCTGCGGTTCACGTGGACGTTGTGCAGTGATAGAAAGGTGCTGATGCGCACAGCGTCATCCTCGCGCAGCCAGGGATCGCTCACACACTCATCAACACCCACTACAACGCCATCCGCCGCGGCGTAGACAGTCCTCTCATCCGGCACAAGCTGTCGTTCCGGGTCTCGAAAAAATATGGTAAACGCGCCCGCCGCGCCAAAAGCCAGCCAGCTGCTGCGCCGGCGAGCTAGCAGGAGCACGACGGCGGCGGCCAGCGATGCAAAGACGTATCGGCGGGCCTCACGCCAGCTACGCCGTGTCATCGTGCACCCTGCCCGCTAGTCATCTGGGGCTGCTCGCACGCAAACAGAAACGCGGGCGGCACGTTCAGCAATGAGATGCGCCGCCGGACCGAAGCGAAACGCCGCTTGAGCTCCGGCTGGATCAAGGGGGAGTACTGGAGCACGAGCATAACTCCGTCGGACGCAAGTACCTCCCGCGATCTCTCGAAGATGTTGTGCCGGACGTTTGCGGGCAGCGAGGTAAACGGAAGTCCCGACACTATGCGATCGGCTCGGACCCCGTTCAGATACGCCTTGACGTTCTCCGCGGAGTCATTGATCACCTGTAGTCTGGAGTCCTGAAACTGGTCCGCGAGGGTGCTCGCAAGGTTTGAGTCTACCTCAAACGCCAGCAGCCGACCATCGGGACGCAGCCGGGCCAGTATCTCACGGGTATATACCCCTGTACCCGCGCCGAACTCCAACACGCAGCGCGCATCAGCAAAGCTGGTCAGGTCCAGCATATCGCGAACTGCGCTTCGCGATGTCGGCAGGATTGCCCCCACCTGCCGTGGATGCGCCACGAATGAGCGCAGAAAAAGAACCCGCTCTCCGACGCCTCGTTTCATATAAAGCCTCTCTAGCCATCACCGTAACGGTAGATGGATTCTCCGTACCGCCGCCGTCCCGTCGGCGCGTCCGGCAGGTATCATTATTCAGGTAACCGCCTTGTACACGTGGTACACGCGCTGGGCGGCGGTAAGGTTCGTGCCGGCCGCGAGCACCCACAGCGCCCACTCCGGCCTGCCTAGAAGGAGTAAAGCGCCGAGTATAACCACCCGCTCCGGTCGCGCGAGCAACCCCGCCTCGTTCTTCAACCCCGCGGCCTCTGAGCGCGCCCGCGTGTAGCTGATCATCAGTGATCCCACGATCGTGACGTACACCAGCACCACCGCCGTGTCGTTCCCGATCCTCAGAAAATGCCAGAGCAGCCCTAGCAGCACCACGGCCTCCGAGTAGCGGTCAATGGTGGAGTCCAGAAAACCGCCGAACACGGACACCTTGTTGCCCGCCCTCGCCACCGCCCCATCGAGCATGTCGAACGCGGCGAAGACGAGCGTCAACACGCCGCCCAGCACATACTCACCGCGGGCGAGGACGAGCGCGGCCAGCGCGTTGAGCAGCAGGCCCGCCAGCGTGAGCGCGTTCGGGGAAACGCCCAGCCTGTCGAGGCTGCGGCCAACTCCGAACATCCACCGTCGTACCTGGGGGCCAAACAGGGTGCTAAGCACGGCGCCCGGCCTTTCGGTTCAGCACCACGTGCAGGTGTTTCCGGCGTTCCGCGCGTCCCAGCACCCATATTTTTCGGTCGCGTATCTCCGTGTAGAACTCCAGCAGCCGGGCCGCCACTTTCGGCCAACTGTACTCCGTCGCCGTGCGTACACCGCAAGAAGTCATCCTCGCGCGCAGCGCCGGGTCCGCGAGGAGCCGCACAATAGCGACGGAGAGCGCCTGTTCACTCTCGGGCGGCACGAGCAGCCCTTCCTGTCCACTCGTCAGGATGCTGGCATAGCCTGGGATGTCTCCCGCGACCACGGGGAGCCCAGCGGCCATGGCCTCCAGAAGTACCACGCCCTGGCTCTCGCCATGGGTGCTTGGCGCGACCAGCATCTGGCAACTCGCCATGAAGCGAGCTCGGTCCTCATCCGAGATCCTGCCCGCCCAGAGCACGTTCTCCACTATCCCGCTCCTGCGGATGCGGTCCCGGTACTTCGAGGAGTCCCCGGCGCCCACGACCACGAGGCGCACGTCGGGGTACACCTGCTTCACCCACGGAAGCGCCTTGATAAGGTACTTGAAGCCCTTGCGGTCCTCCTCGAAGCGTCCGAGGAAAAGAAGGTTCGGACGCCCGTCCATCAGGTCCCGAAACGGCTCCAACGGCTTCGTAAAGGCAGATGTATCAACACCGTTCGGGATGATGCGGTACTCTCCGGGGAAGAAGTGCTTTGCGTAGTCCCGTGCCGGCTCGGACACCGCGATAAGCCCGTCCAGCTTCCCGTGGAAGTGCGCGAGAACCGGCCGCCAGTAATAATAGCCGCGGCCCGTCTCGGAATATGCGTGGAAGGTGCCGACGTTCACGGTCCGGGAGTAGCGGAGCACCATGAGTGGCAGGGCGGGCATCAGCGGCTCGTGGCAATGCACGACGTCGAACTGCTCCCGACTCATCAAGTCCTTTATGCGACCGCGCAGGTACGGGGAGAAGCTGATGCGCGCGACGGAGCCGTTCACCGGCAGCGGCACAATCCCGCCGAAGCCGTGGAAGCCCCGCTCGTTGACCTCGTCCGCTCCATCTATGGGCGCGATAAGGTCTACCTCGTGGCCGAGCCGCTGGAACTCCGCGCGCAGGTGCTCGATGTGCTGGTTCACCCCGCCGTGCGTGGCGAAGTCGTACGGGGACGCGAGCGCTATCCTCATAGCGACCGCACCGCACGGCCTCTCTGTCGAGAGACGCTGCACCCTGCCTGCCGAGGGGGCAGCCCCCCCCCTTGCAGCAGGAGCTGGACATCACCGTGGTCCACGCTGCTGGTAACATTCAGGAAAGTCCTATACTCGCCCCACTCCAGTATCCCAGAGGCCGAGTATAGACCGTCGCTGACAGAGCTGTGCATGTGCGGGTCCGCCGTACCACGCCGCGGGGTCGCGTCGCCCAATCCTGTACCGCTCCTTGTTATGTACCGGGTGCTGGGGCGAAGTATATCAAAGAGCCATACCGCCCGCAACGCGCCCAACCAGTGCCATGGATGCAGGTTGCGTACCGCCCTGCCTTTCCCCGACCTCTTCTACGCGCGGATACGTAGCCACATCCGCGCTCCGAACGCGGAGTACGAGAGCAGGCTAGTCCGTTTGATGGCCTTCCTCGCCGACTTCGCGACGGACAAGCTGTTGCCATAGCCAGACCCGTGGACCTGTGAGCGTGTGGCGCCAGCTCCTTGTGAGAGGTCCCACACATCCCGGCGGCCGCTGCGATACAATAACTACACCAAATCCTGCAGGAGGTCCCCAGACTTGACGCAGACCCAGAGCAGCCTCGCGGCGCAGGCAAGGCGCAGCTTCCCCTCGATCATGTGCCTCGGCAGCCCCGTCTACTTCGATAACCCCGGCGGCACTCAGGTTCCCCAACAGGTCGCCGACGCGATGGTCGAGTACCTGCTCCACAGCAACGCGAACACCCACGGCGCATTCCCCACGAGCGAGCGGACCGACGAGGTAATCCAAGCCGCACACACCGCGATGGCCGACCTGCTGGGCGCATCCCCCAGGGAAGTGGCTTTCGGCCCGAACATGACCACCCTTACGTTCGGGTTGAGCCGCGCCCTGGGCAGGGAGCTGCGAGAAGGTGACGAGATCATCGTCACGCGGCTCGACCACGACGCGAACGTCGCCCCCTGGCTGCTGCTGGCGGAGGACAAGGGGCTCACCATCCGCTGGGTTGATGTAAACCCCGACGACTGCACCCTTGACATAGAGGGCTTCGAGGCGGCCCTCAGCAGGCGCACGAAGCTGGCGGCGTTCACGTACGCCTCCAATGCCGTCGGCACCGTCAACGACGTTCGCCGACTCACGCAGCTCGCGCACGACGTCGGCGCGCTCGTGTTCATTGATGCCGTGCAGTACGCCCCCCACGGACCCATTGACGTGCGGGAGATCGGGTGCGACTTTCTCGCCTGCTCGCCGTACAAGTTCTTCGGTCCCCACGCCGGCGCGCTCTACATCCGGCTGGACCACTCGGAGTGCCTGCGGGCGTACAAAGTTCGCCCCGCTAGCGATGATTCGCCCTACAAGTGGGAGACAGGCACCCAGAGCCACGAGGCGATGGCGGGCACCACTGCGGCCATCGAATACCTGGCCACCCTCGCGCCGGAAGACGGCGACGCAAGCAGACGGCAGCGGCTGGTGGCGGCTATGGAGGCCGTGCGCGAGTACGAGCGCGAACTCTCGCGGCGGCTGCTGGACGGCCTGGCGCGGCTGCCCGTCCAGGTGTACGGTATCACGGACCCGGACCAGCTCCAGTGGCGCGTGCCGACGTTCGCGGTCACGGCAGAGGACGCAACACCGCGCCAACTCGCGGAAGAGATGGGCAGGTGGGGCTTCAACCTCTGGGACGGTAACTACTACGCCCTCGCACTGATGGAGCGTCTCGGTCTGGAGGCGAACGGGGGGGCGCTGCGCGTCGGCATGGCCCACTACAATACCCCGGAGGAGGTGGACCGCTTCCTCTCGGAGCTGGGTCACATACTCAGCGCCGGAGCCTCATCCGTCCCCGCGGTTGAGGAGCGCGCGGAGCACACCTCCCAGGGATAAGAACCCGGACGCGGCAGGAGACACGCATAGACAGGACACTGAGGACAGCCTATCGCCCCAGGATGGTCGCGCTCGATGTGGACGGCACCCTGCTTGACCCCGACGGAGAGCTGCGGCCGAGAGTGCGTGACGCGGTACGGCGCACGCTCGACAGCGGGGTGCTCGTGACACTCGCGACGGGTAGACGCTTCGACACCGCCAGCGCCGTCGCTAACGAGCTCGGCCTCGAACTGCC
This sequence comes from Rubrobacter sp., assembly GCA_016781845.1. GTDB lineage: Bacteria > Chloroflexota > Chloroflexia > Thermobaculales > Thermobaculaceae > JADDPP01. The sequence goes on along the minus strand of JADDPP010000132.1, from coordinate 978 downwards.
CCTCGTGCTTCACGGCGGCACCATCATCCAGGACTCCGCCACCGGCGAGGTACTCTACGAGGATAGTATGTCCCGCGAGCTGTTGCGCGAGGTGATAGATGAGATTCTATGCTACGGTCAGCAGCCGGTTCTATACACCAGCCCCGTTGTTGGCGATGTGCTGCTCTCCGGCCCTCCTGAGTACGACAGCGCCGCGACCGCCCGGTATCTCGGCGCTAAAACCGCTGTACGCCGCCTGCCCCACGCGGAACTGCCGTTCGCGGAGCACGTAGTGAGCGTGGCGGCGCTGCACGATGACGATGTCCTGCGGCCGCTGTACGAGGCGCTCAATGCGCGGCCTACGTGCGCCGCGCTGCTGTGGGAGCCGGACCCCGTCTACAAATACGACATAGACTACCTGATAGACATCGTCAACCCGGACTGCTCCAAGTCCAAGGCGCTGGCGCACCTCGCGGCAAGATACGGCATCACGCTTGACGAGGTGATGGCGATAGGCGACCAGGTCAACGACCTGCAGCTCATCGAGCGGGTCGGCCTCGGCGTCGCGATGGGCAACGCGATTCCAGCAGTACAGGAGCGCGCGAAGGTGGTCGTGGGCACCAACGCGGAGGACGGCGTGGCGGAAGCCCTGCACAGGTTCGTACTCAACGGCGACGACGCCCGAGGGTGATATCAGTGTCCCTCTCAGCGCGCCATACACCCTACGCCTGTAGAGACGTAGCATGCTATGTTTCTACAACCTCTCGGACACTCTCGCAGGCCAGCATCATTCAAGAGTCGCCGTTGGTAGGAGTGGGCAGACGGTACGCAGACGTTGCGTGCAACGTCTCTACGGTCGTTGTCCCGCTGCAGGTGCTAATAGAACTGCCATACAGGCGGGGGGAAGTGGGAGGTGTAGGGCTCCTATGCCGACTCTGAAATCGCCCTGACGAAGGCTCCGTGTGAGCCTCATCCGGGGCAGGCGTGTGGTATACTGAG
>JADDPP010000318.1 GCA_016781845.1 Rubrobacter sp. | reverse complement strand
GGTGCAGCGGTCGGGGGACTGACCGTCGAGCCACGCGACCAGGAAGGCTGCCCAGAACGCGTCTCCTGCGCCCGTGGCGTCGGCTACCTCCATCTTACGGGGCGGCGAGAGGTGCGTTTCACCTTGGTGGCGCAGCAGGCTGCCCTTCGCGCCCATCGTTAGCACGACGGTCTTCGCCCCAAGCGAGGCGAACATGTCGAGATAGTCCTCTGGCTTGTAGTCCGGTCCGAAGAGCCGCTCCGCGTCATCGAGCGATGGTTTCGTGAGGTCAAGGAGAGGGTACAGCTCGGCGAGTACGCTCCTTGCCTCGAAGAGGTTGGGCCAGACATCAGGGTGGTAGTTCGGGTCTAGTGATACCAGTTTGCCGTGCTTTCGCGCGATGTGCAGGGCGTGACGTACCGCCGAGCGACAGGGCTCGCGGGAGAGCGCGAAGGCCGTCGTATGCACAAGCCGCGCTCGCAGAATCGCCTCCTCGGAGACTTCTTCCGGGCGCAGCATCGCGTCCCCCTGGCAGGCTACCTCGAAGTCCGGCGTGCCAGAGGTGCGCGCTATGAAGACCATCGTCGTGCGGACGCGGTGGTCCATCACGAGGTAGTCGGTCAGCACGCCGAAGCGCGAGAGCTCGCTCTTGCAGAGCTGTCCGAACGCTCCTATGCCGGTCTTCGCGACGAGTGCGGAGCGCATCCCCAGCTTTGCTACCGTCACAGCCAGGTTAGCGGCCGCTCCGCCCTGATACCGATGGAAAGCGGAGCTGTCGCGCAGGCTCGGGGCGCGGTGCGTTGAGATGAGGTCAATTAGCAGCTCACCTATCGCGAGCACATCCAGTTCCGTGCCGTCGCCCCACACACTCCCCTCACCCAACGGGCTGCTCCGCGCGTGCTTCAAGCCGCCTGTAAAGCGCCTCCCGGTCTATGTTGCGCTCGACGTGACCGACGACGCGCAGCTTGAGGCTGGCTACCTCGTGCGCGAACTCCACGCAGAACGGCCACGGCTTTCCGTCCAGGCGCGCCAGCAAAAGCGCGGACCAGAACGCATCCCGCCCACCGGTCACGTTCTCGACGGCCACCAGCGGTAGCGGCCCAACACGCTCGATGGTCCCGCCGTGGGACACCGTGACAGTCCCGCCGCTGCGCGTCACTATGACTACCTGCGCGCCGAGGTCGTGAAACTCTCGCAGGCAAGCGGCTTCCAGCTCATCCTCTGACATGTTCGGATCGAACAGGCGCCGCGCGTCCTCTAGCGAAGGTTTCACCACTGTCACGCTCGGCAGCACCTCCGCGATGACCTCCCAGGCTTCCTCCCTGTCCGGCCATACTTGGGATACGTAGTTCGGGTCGAGCGAGACGAGCTTGCCGTGCTTGCGCGCGAGCCGCAGCGCGCGGCGTATCGCGCTGCGCTGTGGCTCGCGGGAGAGGGCGAACACGGAGGTGTGGACGGCGTTGGCGCGTTCAATCAACTCCTCCGGCACGTCCCGGATGTCCAGCAGATAGTCCGCTCCGCGGTTGACCTGAAAGTCGGGCACACTGACCGTGCGCGTGACGAACACCGTCGTCGTGGGGGCCACGTCCGTCCGGCGCAGGGCTTCTGTGCTTACTCCGTGGCGCTGCAGCTGTTCCTCCAGAAACTCACCGAAGTACTCGGTGCCGACCTTCGAGAGAACTGCCGCACGCCCGCCAAGCTTCGCTACGTACACTGCCACATTGGCAGGCTGCCCACCGAGGTATCGCACGAACTGGGCGGCTGTGCGTAGCGACTGAACCTGCTCGTGCGAGATAAAGTCCACCAGCGTCTCGCCGACCGCGAGCAGGTCAAGGCCGAGGTAGACATTATCAAGCTCCGACAGCGGAACCTGATTCTCCGGGCGCGGGGTGGTGAAGTACGTCGGTATGGGGAGAAGAGTGTCTCTGGTGGGGGATGCTATCGCAGGGACGAGGGAATCGAGTGCCGGGGTGGTGGACGTGCCCGCCGTCGCGCGTATCTGCTTCTCCGTCTCGTCCACCCTGCGCTGGGTTCCCGCCAGCGCCCTGAGATACCCTTCGGCGGTGCGCGTCCAGGTGTAGCGTGCCAGCACCCTGTCGTAACCCGCCTCGGCGTACCGCTGCCAGCGCTCCGGGCTCCTGATGAGTGAGTACAGGCCGGCGCTCACTGAGATATGGTCAACCGGGTCCACCAGGATGCCGTACTCCTCGTCACCCTCTCGCATACTCTCGCTCGGCCCGCCGTACTTCGTCACGACCGCAGGTAGACCAGCGGCCATTGCCTCAAGGGGGGCGAGGCCGAACGGCTCGTACAGCGCTGTGAGCGCGAAGACGGAGCGCAGCCGGGACAGATACCGGTACCCGGCGGCCAGCTCGCCCTGTCCCCTGAGCGCGAACATGGCTACCTGGCCCCGCAGCTGCGCCCGCTCTATGACGGCCATCAGGCTGTCGAGCACGGCTCGCTCACCTGGCCCTGCGCTCTCGTAGTCGCGAAGAGGATCGTCCAGATCCCCGGTTATGAGGATGAGGTTTGCTGCCTCTCGCAGTGATGGACTTCCCGCGAACGCTTCGAGAAGGCCGAGGTGGTTCTTCTTCGGGTCGAGTCTGCTGGACGCGACGATGCAAGGCAGGGTCTCTCGTCCGGGTGCGAGGTCGCGGGCAAGGCAAGCCCGAACATGGTTGTGGACTGCTTCCTCGTTCGTGTAGCGCGATGAGCGATCAAAGATACCCAGCGCGACTCCGGGCGGCACCACCGCGAAGCGCGAGTCATCCGTTGGGTCTACCGCGCCCCGGTAAGCGTTGTGTGTGTACTGGCTGTAGCGTTCCTGCGAGGTGCTCGTGATGTTCACGGCGGAACGGTTCATCGCGAGCCGCTCCGCCAGAATGCGTTCCTTGAAGTGGTACTGGGCATCTACGGCCGCGAGGTTGTGGCGAGTAACGTGAAGCTTGTCCATCTTCTGCGCGCCGAGACTGTGAGCCGTGAAGCTGAAAGGAACGCCCGCGGCCTCTCTCAGCAGCACCCCCGCCAACCCGCCATCACCGTAGTGGGTGGTGGCGAGGTCCGGCATCACACCCTCTCGGGCATACACTTCGAGGAGTCGAGGCACCCATTCCGAGCCCAGATAAGGCCAGAGGTCTTCCTTGCGCACGAACGCAGGCGGACCGCACGGTATTCGCAGTACACGGACGTTGGGGTGACCAGGGTACGTGTCCGTGGGAGCTGCGAACTCCGGCCACTTCGGGTCTATAATCTGCCGTGTGACGATGTCTATCCTGTGGCCAAGCTCCCCCATCGCGAGCGCGAGCTGCTTGACATACACAAGCTGGCCGCCGAAGTCCGGATGCGCTGTCCAGTAGGAGTCAGCGGGATCGAAGTTGCCCTGGGGGTTGAGGAACGCGATATGCATCAGGTGACCTCCGAGGGTTGAGGGAGCGGCGCTGGCTCTCGATGACGGGGTCGTCTATCGTCTGATTCCGAGAGTATAGATACGAGCGCATGGACCGTCAAGAGAGCGTGCTCTGGAGGAGGCTG
>JADDPP010000459.1 GCA_016781845.1 Rubrobacter sp. | reverse complement strand
TGTGTCCCACCCATAAATACATTGTGATGTCCAGTTGCAGCTATCTCCAGTGCGCGCTTGACGTGCTCCTGTCCCTTTATCTCGCTCATATCGGCGTACACCGGGGGTGGGGCGGCGGCAACGGGTCTGCCGTTTGCGACGAAGGAGCGTATAGGGTTTTCACCGCGTAGATGCGCTGCGAGCTCGCCGAGGTTGCGCACCGGCATGACTCTGACGCTGCCGAGCAGCGCGGCCTCGCTAGCGTCCTCCGCGGGAACGTATACCGCGCTGAAACCCTTCTCTGCCGCGAGCGCGACCATCGGCAGCACGCCGTTCGTGTGCCGCACCGAGCCGTCCAGCCCTAGCTCGCCCAAAAAGACGCTTCGCTCCGCGGGGACTTCCACCTGCCCTGACGCGAGCAAGATGCCCACGGCGATTGGGAGATCGTACGACGGGCCTGCCTTGCGCAGATCTGCTGGAGCCATGTTGACGGTGACGCGCTTGTTCGGGAAGACGCAGCCCGAGTTCCTGATCGCAGCCCGGACGCGCTCCTTCGCCTCCTGCACCGCGGTGTCGGGCAGGCCCACGACCGTCAGGTTAGGCAGCCCCTGGCCAATGTCCACCTCGATGCTCACGAGCGCGCCCTGCAACCCGAGCACGGCGCAGCTATACACGTCGGCAAGCAAAACGGCACCTGCTTTCTATAGGAGGGTGATCGCCGCGAGGATACAGGGATTGTGGGCGGGCGTCAAGGGCACAGGCAACCGCAACTCTATTACACGCCACACTCGTGATGCAACACGGGGGAGTGAGGACCCGGCGCGGATGCCTAGCGCTTGCGTCGCAGGAGCAGCCAGAGGCTTGCGGCCATGACCCCTACCACCGCAACCGCACTGCCCTCACCGAGGTGCTGGCCGAGTCCGCCCAGGACCTGCCACGGCAGCCACGGCAGGCGCAGCCGTCCGAGGGTGTAGAGCGTCTTGTACACCTCTATCCGGTTGATCTTGCTCTTGCCTGCCTGTCGGTCCACGAAGATTATCGGCACCTCGCGGACGACGAGCCCTGCGCTCTCGACCCGGTACAGCATCTCGACGAGGAAGCTGTAGCCGGAGGATAGGACGGTGTCTGGGTTTATGGCTATCAGCGCGGCTCGCTTATAGCACCTGTATCCGGAGGTGCAGTCACGGGCGGTGACACCGAGTACAACGCGCGCGAGGCGGTTGGCCGTGCCGCTCACTATCTTGCGGCGGAGTGGCCAGCCTGTAGCTCCGCCACCCTTTGTGTACCGCGAGCCGATGACAAGGTCCGCCTCGCGCCCTGTGCTTACGAGCTCCGGCAGGTAGCGCGGCTGGTGTGAGAAGTCGGCGTCCATCGTAATAACTTGCTCGTACCCGTGGTCGAGCGCGTAACGGAAGCCGGCGCGGTACGCGGTTCCCAGCCCGAGCTTGCCCGGCCTGTGCAGCACGTGCAGCTCGGGGTATCTCTGCCGCATCGCCTCAGCAACCTTGCCAGTGCCGTCCGGGCTGTTGTCGTCTATCACCAGGACATCAACCGGGGTGTTCAGGGCGAGAATCTCTCCGACGAGTCTCTCTATGTTCTCGCGCTCGTTGTAACAGGGCAACACAACCAGTGCGCGGTTTTGGGTCATCCACCTCGTCCTATAGTGCATATTTGTATCACAAGTCCCTATTTGAGCAGCTTGACCACCCGAGTGTCAAGGATGAGAACTGGCTGGCCCTGGGCACACCACTCATCGCTCATAATGCACCAGTTTGGTGTAGTATTGCCTCGTCGGACTCCATTGGTCCTGCCTGAAAGGAGTGAGCGTGATGTATGCAGTTGTCCTCGCGGGCGGCGGTGGTACGAGGCTGTGGCCTCGCAGCAGGAGCAGCACACCGAAGCACCTGTTGAGCCTGATACGCCCGGAAGCCACGATGCTGCAGGAGACGGTCAGCAGGGTCCTGCCCGCGATACCATCCGAGAACGTGTACATCGTCACGAACGCGCTCCACGTTCAGGAAGTGCGCGAGCAACTGCCGCAAGTACCTGCCGAGAACGTGCTTGCGGAGCCAGTAGGACGCAACACCGGGCCTGCGGTGGGGTACGCTGCGGCACGGGTGTTCAAGGGCGACCCAGACGCCGTGATGCTCGTGCTGCCCGCGGACCACGTTATTCTGCGCGACGAGGAGTTTCGGGATGTCGCGCTGGCCGGAGGAAAGGTGGCCCGCGACGGGTACCTCGTGACGCTGGGCATCACACCAACCCATCCCGAGACGGGGTACGGGTATATGGAGATGGGCGAGGCGATGCGGCGTGTGGAGGCCTGCGAAGTGCGACGGGTGGTGTGCTTCGCGGAGAAGCCGGACAGGGAGACCGCCGAGCGGTACGTGGAGAGCGGGCGGTACGTGTGGAACAGCGGGATGTTCATGTGGAAGGCCGAGGTAATACTCGGGGAGATACAGGCTTATATGCCGGGGCTCTACGAGGCGCTGCAGTCGGTTCAGCCCGCTCTCGGCACACCCGCCGAGGCCGAGCAGATCGAGCGAGTGTGGCCGCATCTGGAGAGTCAGAGTATTGACTACGGGCTGCTGGAGCGGTCGGAGAAGGTAGTGACGCTTCCCGTGGACATAGGGTGGAGCGACATCGGCGATTGGGCTACCCTCGCGGAGTTCAGTCCGCGCGATGAGGAAGGCAACACCATCCTTGGGGATGTGATGGCGTTCGGCTCTCGCAACTCTCTCGTGTACAGTTCTGGCCGGCTTGTGACCGCTCTCGGACTTGAGGATATGATCGTCGTGGACACGGGTGACGCGGTGCTCGTATGTCACAAGAGCCGCGCCCAGGAAGTGCGGCGCATCGTTGACAGGCTGAAGTCGGAGAAGCGCCAGGGACACCTCTAGTCTGTACTCTCCTCAGTCTCCGCCCTGCCCCGTATCCGGGCGCGATTCCTGCCGCGCGCCCGTTTCCGGGCTTGGGCCGTGTGCGGAACATCTCAAGCCTGAGAGAAACCTCACGCGCCTTGCCAGCGCAGTTCACGATCTCTTCGCGATAGGGTAGTACCATCGGCCCAACCGAGCACAAAGTAGCCCTGTCGCTCAGCAGGACCAGTGTGCGGCAATAGAAGCTCGGGGACGTCTTGCCGTGTGCTGTGCTCCTGACCAGAGAAAACTGGTGAAGGGATGGTTCCAATGACTCGGAGGCTCGTGTCGCTAGTGTGTGCGATTATGATTATTGTATCGCCGGTAGGAGCCCCGGTTGTGAGCGCTAGCGCGGCAGGGGGAGCACACCCTGCCCTCGCCATCCCCGCCATCACCGCGAGCATGAGGGATGTGTTTCCGGACCCCGACGGTAACCAGAAGGCTGAGCCTGGGGACACGATAACGTACACGGTAAACGTCGCCAACACCGGCGCCGCGGATGCCGAGGACGTGTCTTTATGTACGAGCCTTTTGTTGCCGAGATCCGAATCTTCCCATTCAACTTCGCGCCGGTCGGTTGGGCCTTCTGCGACGGGCAACT
>JADDPP010000206.1 GCA_016781845.1 Rubrobacter sp. | reverse complement strand
AAGTATTGACCGACACCTAACAATCTGCTACGCTCGCATTAGCTAATTGCTACGGAGACACGCAAATGACACTGGCGGAGAAGCTCAGGCTGCTGCGGGAGGAGGAGGGAAGGGCGCGCGGTCTTGGCCGGGCGCTCTCCAAAGCTGACGTTGCCCGACTGATGCAGTCGGAGCTCGAAGCGGGCGTCAGCGCGGCATACCTCTCGCAACTTGAATCAGGCGCGCGGGTACATCTAACTGCCAGAACGCGCGTCCTGCTCGCGAACTTCTACAAGGTGCATCCGGGGTATCTCGTGGACGACGGAGAACCCGGTCAGCCGCCGATGGAGGGCGAGCGCGGCTCGGCGGACGCGCTCGTGGAATGGCTGCGCGCGCACGCACAGCACTTCCAGGGGGACCAGTTGGTCGCAAAGGTGCTGACGGAGCTGTCGGCCCGAGCGGAGCCTCGCAGGTACTTCCAGGCGCTCGAACGCCTGCTGGCGCTGCCAGCCGCGGAGCTGGAGAGGCTCATCGAGGCCGACTTCTGTGTAGACACGGATCCGACGTAGGAGGCTGACGGTGCTGGAGACTGTGTTCCTCGGGCTTTTCCTGTTCGGGCTCATCTTTACAGTGTTGAGCTTCCTGATGGGATTTGCTCAGGTCGAGCTGCCTATCCCCGGCCTCAGCGATCTGCAGCTGGGGGCGGGTGATGGGGACGTGTCGCCAGGGCACGACGGCTTATCGCCGTTCAATGTGAGCACAGCGCTCGCCTTCCTCACATGGTTCGGCGGCGTGGGGTACTTACTCTCATCTATATCCATCCTTCCCGCGCTCGCTGTGGTGGGCATCTCCTCGCTCGGTGGGCTGCTGGGGGGCGCGATAGTATTCACTGTGCTCGCCCGGTTCCTGATAGCCGGTCAGACCGCGCCGATGCGTGAGGAGGACTACCGGATACAGGGCACACTGGCGCGAGTCACCCTGCCGATGTCGGGCACAGGCATAGGGGAGGTGAGATACACCAAGCACGACACGATACGCAGCGAGGGCGCGCGCAGCGCGGACGGCAGCCCGTTGCCCCGCGGTACGGAGGTGGTGATACTACACTACGAGAAGGGGATCGCTTACGTCGAGCCGCTCGACAAGCTGCTGGCCGAGCGTGAGCCTCAGATGCCCCCGCTGCCCGAAGGCCGGGGGAGTACCGGACATCGGTGACGCTGACGTCAGCCCGATAGAGGTAGGGTCGAAATGGAAACCGTGTACCTCGCGATGTTTCTAACAGGTATCGTATTGGCGACGCTGACCTTCCTGTTCGGCGCGGGGCACGCCCAACTGCACATCCCACACGTCCACATCCCACACCTGCACCTGCCATCTGTAACCCACCCACACCCCGGCGCGTTCCATGTACAGGGAGGGAGCGCGGACCTGTCGTGGTTCAACGTAAGCACGGTTACGGCGTTTGTCGCGTGGTTCGGCGGCGTGGGGTATCTGCTCTCCTCCCTGGGCACGCTGCCATCCGCGCTGGTGCTGGCCGTGTCCGCCCTGAGTGGGGCGTTCGGAGCGTGCATCGTCACGGTTGCCCTGGTCAAAGTGCTGCTGCCGGGCCAGACCGCGCCGATGAGGGCGGAGGACTACCGGCTGGAGGGCACGCTCGCGAGGGTGAGCCTGCCGCTGGGCGGCGAGCGCACGGGGGAGGTGATCTACACCAGGCACGGCAAGACCTGTAGCGAGGGAGCGCGCAGCAACGACGGAAGCGCACTCCCCAGAGGCACGGAGGTGGTAATACTCAGGTACGACAAGGGCATCGCGTACGTCGAGCCGCTGGACAGGCTGCTTGCGGAGCGGCCGTTCATAGTGGAGGCCCTGGCCGACGAGAGGCAAGGGTTGAAGAATGGTGACGAGTAGTTACGAGCGATGGCTGGGACGGGACCCTACCTGGAGAACGACAGCCGGCAAGAGCAGAACTTAGAGGTAGCTAGAGGAGAACGAAGTGGAACTGCCAACGTTAGCACTCGTCATAGGCGGACTCGTACTGGTCACGCTGCTGCTTATCGGCACGCTGGCCCGGATGTTCCGCAAGGTAGGTCCAAACCAGGCGCTTATCGTGTACGGCTTTGGCGGCACGCAGATAGTCCAGGGAGGTGGCAGGATCATCCTGCCGATAGTGCAGAGCTACAGGGAGCTATCACTCGAGCTTATGAGCTTCGATGTCGCCCCCCAGCAGGACCTGTACACGAACCAGGGCGTCGCCGTGACCGTCGAGGCGGTGGCGCAGATCAAGATCAAGAGCGACCCACACAGCATCCGCACCGCGGCGGAACAGCTGTTGACCAAGCCGCCTGCGGAGCGCGAGGGGCTCATCCGGCTCGTGATGGAGGGGCACCTGCGCGGAATCATCGGCCAGCTCACAGTGGAACAGATCGTCAAGGAGCCGGAGATGGTGGCGGACCGCATGCGCGCTAACGTCGCGGAGGACCTTGCGAAGATGGGCCTCGAGGTGGTGAGCTTCACCATCAGAGAGGTACGCGACAAGAACGAGTACATCGCGAACATGGGCAAGCCGGACATCGCGCGCGTGAAGAAGGTCGCGAACGTGGCGGCCGCGGAGGCCGAGCGCGACACCTCTATCCGCCAGGCCGAGACGATGCGCGAGGCCTCGGTGGCCCAGGCCGCGGCGGACCAGGAGACGGTGATCGCACGCTCCGCGTCGCAGGCGCGGCAGGCCGAGGCCCAGCGCGACCTCAACCTCAAAAGGGCCGAGTACGACGCGACAGTGAAGAAGCAGCAGGCTGCGGCGGACAAGGCGTACGACATCCAGGCGAACATAGAGCAGCAGCGCGTGATCGCCGAGCAGGTGGGCGTGCAACGCGTCGAGCGCGAGCAGCAGATCCGCGTTCAGGAGGCCGAGATCGAGCGGCGCCAGCGTGAGTTGGAAGCGACGGTCCTCAAGGCCGCGGAGGCGGAGCGGCGGCGCATCGAGCTTCTGGCAGAGGCGCAGCGGCAGCGCACCGCGCTGGAAGCCATCGGTCGAGCGGACGCTGTCCGCGCCGAGGGCCAGGCGGAGGCGGACGTGATCCGGCTGCGCGGCCAGTCCGAAGCGGAGGTCATCAAGGCGAAGGGAGCGAGCGAGGCCGAGGCGATGCAACTGAAGGCCGATGCGTACAAGGGCTACAACGAGGCCGCGATCATAGACCGGATCGTCGCGAACCTGCCCGAGCTCGTCAAGGGCATGAGCGCACCACTCTCGAATGTGGACAGGATCACGGTTGTGTCCACCGGCGACGGCGCGAACGGCACGGGCATGAGCCAGATCACGACGGACCTTGCGAGGATGGTAGCCACCGCCCCCGCGATGGTCGAGGGGCTCACCGGCCTCAAGATGTCGGACCTTCTCGAGCGCGTGCCCGGCCTGCGGGAAGAGGTACGCGCCATCGAGCATAACGGCTCCACGAACGGCACCAACGCCAGAGTATAAGCAGCCCGCCGGTCATACCAGGGCGAGCACCCGTCGGTGCTCGCCCTTTGCGTCGCGACAGGTGGCTCGCTGTTCGGCTGGACACT
>JADDPP010000169.1 GCA_016781845.1 Rubrobacter sp. | reverse complement strand
AGCATGGCGGCTTACCGTCTGCGCTTCTTTGTGCTAGAGCAAACACAGTACCGCTAAGAAATGCGTGCTCTACAACTATCAGATGCGCGCAGAGCGAATACCGCGCCATGCTACAATCCGGTTGGATGACCCTGGAGGTGTGACCTGATGGGCCTCACCGAGGTTGCGAGATGAGAGAGCCGTTGGTAGACCGCGCAGACGGGTTGCGGCGTTGCGAGTGGTGGGAGACCGCCGACCCGCTGCTGCTCGTCTATCACGACGAGGAGTGGGGACTGCCCTGCCATGACGACCGGGATCTGTTCGAGCGACTGATGCTCGAGGGCTTCCAGGCCGGGCTATCGTGGCTTACCATCTTGCGGAAGCGCGAGCACTTCCGGCGGGCGTTCGATGGGTGGGACGCCGAGCGCATCTCTGCGTATGGCCCCGAGGATGTAGGTCGGCTGTTCGGCGACGCCGGTATCGTCCGTCACGGCATGAAGATCCAGGCTGCGATCCGCAACGCCCGGCAATTCCTCGAGATTCAGCAGCAGATGGGGTCATTCGACTCGTACATCTGGACCTTCGTGGGTGGGGCGACGTTGCAAACGCCCGCTCCGCGCGGACCGCAGGATGTCCCGGCTCGCACCCCCGAGTCGGATGCGCTTTCGAAGGACCTGAAGAGGCGCGGCTTCGGGTTCGTGGGCTCGACGATCTGCTACGCCTTTATGCAGAGCGTGGGGATGGTGAACGACCACATCGCGGGCTGCTTCAGGGCCACGCCGCCGGACCTGCCCGCGAGGAGATGATACGGATGGCATCACCACAGTCCGAATTGGAACTACTCCCCAACATCGGCAGGGTGACGGCAGGATGGCTCCACGATGCTGGAATACGCACGGCACAGGACCTGGAAGTCGTCGGGCCGGTAGAGGCGTGGCGGCGCGTCAAGGCTGTCTATCCGAATCAGGTGACACTTGTGCTGCTGTACGCCCTGCAGGGTGCGCTGCTCGGGATCCACTGGAACGACTTGCCGCGGGACCTCAAGCAGCGACTGAAGAGCGACGCACAGTCGTAACCCGCAACTTTGAGATGCGGAAGGCAGCCGTGGGAATGGAGATTCGCCAATACGAGCCCATCAGGGATTCGGAGGCGCTACTTACGCTGTGGGACGCTGCCCTGGGTGACTCGTGGCCGCAGACACCGGACATCCTCACAAGGGGCATATCAGGTCGCGAGCACCGCCGGGAAGAGGATCACCTCGTCGCTACCGTGGATGGCAACGTAGTTGGCTGCGTGGGCGTCCACGTGATCCGAAACGGTGAGCTGGACGAGCCTGAAGGCAACCTCTCGATGCTGCTCGTCGCTGCTCAGTACCATGGTTGGGGGATAGGCAGCGCTCTGCACGACGCGGCGCTGCTTCATCTGCGGCAGGCGGGGGCCCGCGGCGTCACGTTTGGAGGAGGGCCGAGCTACCTGTGGCAGGGTGTGCCGAGTAACCTGCCGAGAGCTGTGGCCTTCTTCAAGCACCGCGGCTGGCATTTCACGCACACGAGCTACGATCTCACTCAGTATCTCCGTGGCTACTCCACCCCAGCACACATCCACGAGCGCAGCCGCAGCGCAGGCATCACGACCGCCGTCGCGACTGAGGCAGAGGCGCCCGACCTGCTGAGGTTCGAGGCGAGCGAGTTTCCCGAGTGGTCGAGCCACTTCGCACGGGTAGCGCAGATGGGAGACTATGACGACCTGCTCGTGGCCCGTACTCGTGAAGGAAAGATCGTCGGGTCGCTGATCATGTACGGCGCCTGGTCGCACCCCGAGAGGCTTGATGTGAGGTGGAAGACGCTCCTGGGAAACGACGTGGGGGCGCTCGGCGTCGTAGGAGTCGCGGCGGCCACAAGGGGGCGTGGGATCGGCAGCGAGCTGGTAGCGCGAGGTTCCGAAATCCTGCAGGCCAGAGGCGTGGGTACATGCTTCATCGGCTGGGTGGTCCTCACCGAGTTCTATGCCAAGCTAGGCTACACGGCCTGGCGAAGCTACGAAATGGCCCGCAGAAGGTTGTGAGCGGCTCTTCTTCCGCAGCAGTCCTCGCCAGCCCGCACGGACAGTTATCATTGGCTTCGGGACACAGTTGGAGCTACTCGGCGAGTGCCTCCAGGGCCGCCACGTCGAGGATGCTCACCTGCTCCCGCCCAGCCAGAACGATACCCTGTCGGTGCCAGGCGCTCAACGTACGGCTAGCGGTGCTCAGCGTGGTGCCCGCAAGGTCCGCGAGGTCCTGACGTGAAAGGGCCAGGTTCATATGCCCCGCTCTCACAGGGCCCAACCCTGTTGGTCCGGCAAGCCGCAGGAGCGCCCTCGCCATCCTCTGCTCTACTCGCTCCGTCTGCAGGTCGAGCACCCGGGCCTCCGCCTCCCGCAGCCGATCCGCGAGGCCACGGATGACCGCCATCGCGAGCTCCGGATGCTGGGCGAGCAGCGCGGTGAACTGGCGCGCGGGCAGCTGCAGTACAACTGTGTCTTCCAGCGCACGGGCGCTCGCCGGGTACAGCCTCTCGCCCCAGCCTCCGGAGACACCGAAGAGCTCCCCAGGGTTGATGAGGCGGAGGATGACCTGTCGCCCCTCCCGCGTCTCACGGATCGTCTTCACCCGTCCTTCGGCCACCAGGTTGAGCGCGTTCGCCGGCTCCCCCTCGAAGAACACGAACTCGCCGCGAGTGACCCGCTTCGGCCGGAAGCCCTCCGCCAGCCGTTGCAGCGTCGAGGGAGCGACCTGTTCGAAGATCGGTACCGAAGCGAGCAGGGCAGCCCGCTCCACGGTGTGCCATCGCCATTCCTGATGCGCTGGCGCCCTCACCGCGGCCATATTGTTTCCCTCTCCCGACAGCATATTTGGAGTCCGGTCAATGATGTCACCAGGCCCGGCCGTTCCAGTGATGGGTCGCGTATAGTCCAGGACGGCGTCAAAGTCGCTGGTGTTGGAGGTGGACACTTCGCTCAGACGCTGCGCGCAACGTCTCGAGGGTCGTTATCGTCGCCCTCCGCGCGCTCACATAACCGCCCTACAGGTGGGGGAAGTGGGATGCAGAGGTCTCCCATGCTCACTTTGAACTCGCCCTGAGTATAGCCGAGCGTTGCGGCTCAGCACAAAGAGCGATAACCCCGGTTACCCTATACTGCAGCGATGTTGTGCGTAGCCGTCGTCTTACCGGTGCCTCCCTTGCGATTCACGATGGCTAGCACGGGTGCTACTGATACGTTGACCTCACTACTCCCTGTGCCCCTAACCGTCTCAGCTGTCAGCATCTCTTGCTCCTCCTCCCATTGCCGGTTGCCTCTCGCACTGTAGTCCTGCACAGGTTGGAAGGATACGAAATGTACATTTTCCTTTCGGAACCGAAACCACGGTTTCGGTTCCGAGTTGGAGTTTGGGAGCATGGCGGACTCGACTTTCGGTTCGAAACCCGTCCCAAGGTGTTTGCAACCGTTCTGGGGTCGCGTCGCAGCCTGTTGGTGTGATACTTAGCTTGAGCAGTACCTCGAATATCTCTTCCAGGGCGGGAAGGCGAGAAGTGGTAAACTCCCCTCCCACGTTGCC
>JADDPP010000291.1 GCA_016781845.1 Rubrobacter sp. | reverse complement strand
TAGTCGCTGCTTCTCAGTGCTCCCGCATTCTCATTCCTTCACAGTGGCGATTTGGGAGCCGCCGTTGGTGGGAGACACGGTCCGCAGACGTTGCACGGGAGGGGTTGCACCGGAGACGTTGCGTGCAACGTCTCTACGCGCTGGTATCAGCGTACAGATGTCAGGGGTGGGAGGCCCTGGTCTCCGATCCCGGCTTGGGAACTGCCGAGGTTCCCTACCCTGCTGTGCGTCGCCGGTTTTGACGGGTCCGAGTTGTGGCTAGTATCCTGTGAGCGGCGGGCTGGCTATAGGGCTCGCCCTGTGGAGGTGGTATTGTTCACGGCACTTGAGCGAACGGATAAGAGCCGCGTTACGCTTGTCTCGGTCGGCGCGGGCCTGGTGCTGGCCGTGCTGAAGCTCGCGGTTGGCCTGCTGACGGGCAGCCTGGGCCTGATCTCGGAGGCGATGCACTCCGCGCTTGACTTCGTCGCCTCGTTGATGACGTACGCCTCCGTTCGCATCGCCGGACGCCCGGCAGACGCCGATCACGTGTACGGCCACGGCAGAGTTGAGAACCTCTCCGCGACGATACAGGGCGTGCTCCTGCTCGGCACCGCCACTGCGATTATCTACGAGTCCGTACGCCGCATCTTCTTCGTCGAGGTTGCCGTGGAGCCTTCCATCTGGGCCTTCGTCGTGATGTTCGGCAGCGTCTTCGTGGACCTGTGGCGCTCGCGCATGCTCTCTGCCGCCGCCCGCCGCTACCATAGCCAGGCGCTTGAGGCGGATGCGCTCAACTTCCGTGCCGACATGTTCAGCTCCGTGGTGGTCATCCTGGGGCTAGCGGTTGCCGCGGCGGGCGCCCTCGTTGGCGGCGCGGGCTGGCTTGCAAGGGCGGACGCGGTAGCGGCGCTCGTGGTCGCGCTCGTTATCGTTGTGATGAGCGGCAGGCTTGCTACGAGAGCCGTCGGAGTGCTGCTCGACCGCTCCCCTTCAACGCTGCGCGAGCGGATGACCTCGGCAGCGGCAGCTGTGCCCGGTGTTATAGATTCCGCCCCTGTTCGCCTTCGCGAGTCGGGCGACCGGTTGTTCGCGGATATCACCGTCCAGGTGCCACGTACCACGAGCCTGTCAGAGGCGCACACCATCACCGAGCAGGTCGAGGAGTCTATCCGGGAGGTGGAGCCGCGCACGCAGACCGTGGTTCACGTCGAGCCGCTCCGCTCGGTAGAGGAGACGGCGGCGGAAGCGATCCGCGCCGTGGCGTGGCAGATGGGCGCGCGCACGCACCACGAGCTGGTTAACCGCGTCGGCGATCACCTGGAGGCCTCACTCCACATCGAGGTGGAGCCTGAACTCTCGTTGCGCAAGGCGCATGAGCTGGCGCATCACCTCGTCGCGGCCGCCCAGAGGGAGAACCCCCAGTTGAGGAGGGTGGACACCCACATCGAGGTGGCCACCCCCGACCCGAGTCAAAGGCGCGAGGTCAGTGCGTGGCGCCCGGACATAGTGGAGGCCGTGCGACGTGCGGTGGCGAAGGCGGCGGTCGGCGCTGCGCTTCACGAAGTGCGTGTGTACGGCGCGGATGAAGCGCAGGTTCCAGGGCTGGACGTGGTGCTGCACTGCGGCTTCGAGCCGGACGTGCCGATGGGTGAGATTCACAGGCGCACCGAGATTATCGAGCTGGAGATACGACGCCTCCTTCCGTCCCTGGAACATGTCGTGATCCACGCCGAGCCGAGGGAAGAGGCTGGTAATTCTTGCACCAGCGGGCGCCCTGCGTGAGCTTCGTATGAGCAAGGATGAGGGATGCAGTGCAGGGGGCGCCCAATGGAGGCTCGTTCTGTAGACTCGTTCGATGGTGGAGGTGGGGGAGGGAACGTGTTGGAGCAGCGGGATCGCTTCTGGGCGCTGGCGGACGAGCTTGTGGCGAAGAGCGAGCTCGTAATCGAGCGTCCTCGGGGCAGCGCGCATCCTCGGTGGCAGACTGTATACCCGCTCGACTACGGCTTTCTGGCTGGCACGCGCGCGATGGACGATGGTGGGATAGACGTGTGGCGCGGAAGCTTATCCCATAGTTCAGTCACGGGCGCCATCGCGGCCGTGGATGTGCTCAAAGGTGATGCCGAGCTAAAACTGCTGGTGGGATGCACGCGGGCCGAAGCCGAGGAGGCGCTTGCCATGCATCTGCGGGGATCGCAGGCTGGGATGCTGCTGTGGCGAGAGATGGGACGTGAGGAGGGTACGGACACGTGAGGCTATTGCTGGTGCGCCACGGAGAGACGGTGGGCAACGTGGAGCGCCGGATGCAGGGAGCGGATGACCCGCTCACGGATCGCGGGCTGCGGCAGGCACGGGATCTTGCTGCCCATCTCGCCGAGCGCGGCGGCATGACAGCGCTCTACACCAGCCCGCTCCCACGAGCGATGCACACCGCCCAGGTCATCGGCGAGGCGCTTGGCCTGACGCCTGTTCCGCGCGATGCCCTCGTCGAGATCAGCGTGGGGGACGCCGCCGGGTACCGCTTCGAGGAATGGACGGCGCGCTTCCCGGACGAGGCTCGGCGCTTCCATACAGAAGGTGTGGATTACGCCTGGCCAGGGGGCGAGAGCGGGAGGCAGGTTGGGGAGCGCACCGCCGCTGAGATCAATCGCATTCTGCAAGCACACAGTGGCGAGACGGAGAGCATTGTTGTGGTATCGCACGGCGGCGCGCTCGCCTGGATCATCGCTCATCTGCTGCACGAGCCGCGCGACCGATGGCCACAGGAGCACCTCGGCCTCGCTAACTGCTCGCTGACCGAGGTCGAGATAACCGGTGATAGTCGGGAGGCAGTGACGTTCCTGTGCCGCAACGAGGTGGGCCATCTCTCGCCCGAGCCGGACGCCGAGGTGGCCACCGGGCAGGCTCCTTGATCGGGGACTGCTCCTCTGGCCCTGCTAACCCTCGCGCCGTGGCGGTGCCATGCGTGCACGTGATTCCAGTGTCCGGCAAGTCGGGAATGCTCTGCGCTCTCTCCGCGTTGTACACCCATGAACAGATGACACCGCCCGAAAGAGGAGACCAGTGACCGCACCGGCTATGGAAACCAGGCACAGCACCCCGTCCGAGGCTCAGACCGTCCGCTTCATGTTCGACCCCGCATGCCCCTGGGCATGGCGCACGTCTCAATGGATACGGGAGGCGCGCAAGCGGCGGCCAATCAGGGTGGAATGGGGGCTGTACTCGCTTGAGTACGCTAACCGGAAGAGCACGGACGAGCGGTACCGGTCGTCCGTGCGCAAGAGCCGGGTCGCGCTGCGGCTGCTGTACCTGGCGCGTGAAGAGGGTGGTGAGGAGGCGATAGACAAGCTATACCTTGCGCTCGGTCGGGCTCGCCATGAGCGTGGCGAGCAGCTCGACCGTCCTGCTGTTCTTGAGTCGGCACTGACGGAGTCGGGCCTGGACTCATCGCTTCTGGACCGGGCTCAGGTGGAGACGGAGCTGGACGACACGTTGCGGTCGGGCTACGAGGCGCTGGAGGCGACGGGCGCGTTCGGGGTGCCCACGCTGTACTTCGGGAATGATACTACCCCGTACTTCGGCCCGGTCATTGACCC
>JADDPP010000187.1 GCA_016781845.1 Rubrobacter sp. | reverse complement strand
TCGATGAGGTTAGCTGAGAGTGAGAGCGAGAGCGCTTCAGAGCCAGCTATGACACTCCCACGCCTCCGAAACAGGAGCGTGGAGCCCTCCATCGCCAACTCATACCCTATGCGCCGCGCGCGCTCCTGCAGGAACTCCAGATCCGTCTGGTTATGCTGCAGCACGTACTCATGTCTCACTCCGCTGTCCTCAATGCGTACCGCCAGCCCCGCGCCTGTCGCGACCTGGCGGACAATGTCGCTATCCTTCATCTTCGTAAACGTGCGGGTGTTGCGGCCCCGCAGCAGACGATGTCGGCGGTCGTGGCCCCGTACCGTCAGCGTAGGCGGCGCGCCCGACAGGAACTCCGGCTCCAGCCCCGTGATCTCGCCCGAGAAGACATTCTCCAGGCTGCCTACGTACCCCATGAGCACCTCAACCTCTCCACCCGGTGCAAAGAGCGGCGAGTCGGCCCAGCTCACCTCGCCCCGCGCCATGTCCCAGTTCATTAGCCGCAGGGTGAACATCCCCGGCGCGTCCACATCCTGATGCACAGACGCCGATATCAGGTCCGAGGCTGCTTGCACCGGCAGGGGCGCGCCGTTGACTCTTACCGACAGATCCGGAACCGGATACTGCGGATCCCCAGAACTTCCTCTGAGGCTTGTTCCGAGAATACTCATCGTGCCGCGCTATCCCTGTCGCCTCGGGATCGTCAGCGCCCTTCCGGGCCCTATCGCCCTCGGGTCGTCTATACCGTTCGCCTCCGCTATGCGCCGCCAGTCCGTCGGGTCACGGTACTCCGAGGCCGCGATACTGCTCAACGACTCCCCAACCTGCAACGCCCGGTTGTTCGATACATCCACGAGCGCCGACAGCTTGCGGAGCGCCTTATCCCAGTCGGACTTCCATTCCAGAAATGTGCAGCCGAGCGTGGCGCGGACAGGCGTGCCACTGGGCAGGAAGAGCGTATACCTCTGCGTGAGGCTCTGGAGAACCCCCTGGAAGACTACACCGCCAAGCCCCCACACCAGCTTGCAGACCGGGGGGTGCTGCTGTTGCGGGTCCCTGGGGTCCACGGAGGCGACCCGGACTATCCGCTGTGTGAACGCCCTAACATCAACGCCTATCTCATACGTATCGAAGAAGAGATCGAGGGAGAGAGTCGCTCGTCCGCTGTGGGTGTACTGCTCCGCGGCACCCTCCCGCCCGGCGGTAGGTTGCTCCACCCAGGGCACCGTCTTCTGGACAGTGAACTCAGTGGGATTGAAGAGCGCCACCACCGGAATGAGGTCGCTACCCACGAAAATCATCAGCTTCGCTAACGCCACAGCCCGCCTCCTCCGCCCCTGCGCTCGCCCTCCACGGCCAGCGCGCGCATCAGTCGCCGCATCGTCCTGTCAACCAGCTCGTCCATATTAACCCCCTGCTGACTCGGCCCCCCGGCCAGGGTAGCGGGGTTTCCCCAGCTCATGGGCGCATCCGCCGTGGTCGCCGGGGCCGATGCCGGGGCTGGACGCGGCCCCTCGCCGGTCACCGCATCAGGGGCAGCATCAGTGGTCTGCCGGGCAAGGACCGCCGGGAGCACAAGCGGCAGGGGAGCACCTGTCTGTGTAGCCCCGCCGGCATTCGGAGTGACCGCCCCCTGAGCCGTAGTCGGAGCAACGCGCGCCCCTGAGCCAGCCGGCTGGAGCGTGGACCTGGCTGGTGGCATAACCGGAGCCGCGGACGGGTGAGCACTCGGCGCCACTGCCGCTCCCCCACGAGCAAGGTTCACTAACGGCATGAATCGTCCGCCTTGCCTCTGGGGTCGTGCTGTCGGCGCCTCCGCGACCACAATCGGGAGCATCCCGGAGGTCAAAGCATCGCGGCGCGCTGCCCGCGTGTCGGGGCGCACCTGCATCCGCACCGAACCGTTCTCCGCTCTCAGCGAAGATGTAATCCCGGACTGCCGCATCGGGGGAGCGCCGTCTCCCTCAATCCTCGCATCGCCGGAGTTTGTTCCAGCACCCGGTCCGTCCGGGTGATACATCGTAGCTGCGGGCAGACTTGTATCCCGGTTAGCCACTGCACCGCCCTGACCGTGCCGCGACCGCTGTATCACCACCGGTCCCACCAGCGCGTGGGCCGTCTCCGAGGAGTTCGGAGTGGGGGCCGCGCCACCGACGGGATGCCGGGCATCCGCGCGAGCGACGGTACTGGGGTGTGCGTCGGTGGTTACCAGCGGTCGGGTCGGGATCGGGGATCTCGGCATCCGGGGTGCAGAGGCGGGTGGAGCTTGCGCTTCCCGACCAGCTGTCTGCGAAACGTACGGCAGGGCGGGGCCATCGCTCCCTGAGCTGCCAGCATAAAAAGCCTCCCCTTCGGGCAGCCAGCGCCGCCGCACAGAAGCGAGCAGCGGCAGGCGCGATAGCAGAGAGTCCGACTCCGCACGTGCCCACTCCTCAGCCCCATCCATGTCCACGACACCGGGCGACGAACGGTAGCGCTCCCAGATGCGCCGCCCCAACTCCGAGCCATCGGACGGACGGCATCCGTCACCATCGTCTATTTCCATGTCCACCTTCGTTCTCAGCTCTCGCCTATCCTCTCGTCAGCCCCTGGTGAGCCAGCTCGAGCGACTCGACAGCGACGGCATCGGCGCCCGCTCGCAGATCCGGCCCCGTCCAGCGCACGGGGTACGCTCCCCGGAAGTTCCAGCGCCAGGCCTCCGTACCCGACTCGTCGAGCAACACGATGGAACCGTTTCTCCGAACCACGTCGCCCCACGCTGTCGCGCGCTGCCAGGTCCAGAGCGTGTCCGCGTCGGTGAGCCCACGCCGCAGCACCAGGTTGGTGGCGTAACGCGCGGGACCGGGCAGGCGGTGGACGTAATCGTTCTGTCCGCCCTCTCGGTACTCCTGCACCTCGATCTCCAGCTGGAGCCCCGTCACCTCCGTGAACCCCCCAACCACCAACCCCTCGATCTCCACAAGGAAGCTGAAAGCCCCGTACGGGTCGTTGCGGTCGCCTACTGCCGCCATGGCATGTCACCGCCCCTCACAGTGTGCGACGTCGCCGCGCTCGCCGCCTCGTCGTTGATCCGCCTGTTGATCTTCGCCACTTCATCCACCCACCACCGGCGCTCCCGGTGCTCCAGCGACATGATCTGCTCGTACGGCCAGCCAAAGTGGTACGCTATGTAGGCTACCTCCTCGAAGAGCAGTTCCGAGGGGTAGCCTACTGCCCCCCCGTGCCGTCTCCTCCCAGCTCGACGTCGAACTTGCCCTCACAATGCGGGCAGGTAACGGGCAGCAGGTTCGTGCCCGTCTCGTTGATACGCCGGTAAAGGTCCTGCAGGTACGCCAGATCGCCCGAGAACATCCCCTCGATCACCTTGGGGTTCACACCAGGCAGGTCGCCCAGCCGTGTGATGACCCGCGACAGCAGGATGATCACAAGGTAGCCGGGGTTTGCCTGCACCCGTGGGTCCTTCATCGGCGCGATCTCATCGTACGCGGTCGAGAGCCGCATCGTCCCCTCGCGGTGCAGGTTCCCGTCCGAGTCGAGATAGCCGCGTGGCAAGGTGAACGCGAACTGCGTTTGAAGCGCCATCGGAGAACGCTCCTATGTCCAGTCTGCTACGGC
>JADDPP010000430.1 GCA_016781845.1 Rubrobacter sp. | reverse complement strand
CACCCGCCTGCGTGTCGTGTCCTCCGCATCCAAGTTGACAACGCCCCCTGGAGGACTACGAGCCAAAGACAGGCAGGCTCAGGCTCCTGGGCAAGGGAGACAAGGAGAGGCTGACGTACCTGGACGAGGGCGCGCAGGAGTGGCTCGGGGACTGGATTTCCGTCCGGGGTGACAGGCCGGGACCCCTGTTCGTGCCTATAGATCGCGAGGGCAAGCTCCTGTGGAGACATATGACCCCTGAGGCTGTTTACAACGTGATAAGGACGAAGGCCAGGAGGGCGGGCCTGGAGCGGCTCACCCCCCACGACTTCAGGAGGACCGTTACGGGGGATCTGCTGGACCTGAAGGAAGACCTGGCCACGATAGCGGATATGCTGGGGCACGCGAGCACGGACACTACCAGGCTATACGACCGCCGCGGCGAGGAACGAAAGAGGCGCGCAGCCCGCAGAAGGTACACGCCCCGAGACGCGGCAGCGGGGGATTCGCGTTGAGTCGGCACGAATCTCTGGCGTGGGGTGGGTGGACTTCCTGCCACACCTGGACGGCTTCCTCGATGACACCGCGGAGGTCCGCGAGCAGATAGTGAAAGCCATCCGCGATTACCGTCCCCAGGTCGTGTTCACGCACGATCCGGTGTGGCCCTATCCGTCGTACACGGTGCATCGTGACCACCAGGTGGCTGGCAGGGTGACGCTGGACGCTGCATATCCGATGGCTCGCGACAGGCTCTACTTCCCCGAACACGAGGAGGCCGGCTTTCTCTCTCACAAGGTGCGCGAGGTGTGGCTCTTCGTCCAAGGCGGTTGCGTCAGGCCAGGCAGATAGGTGCACCGGCCGGAGTCGGCCTCGCCGAAGCGTTCAAGGTCATTCATCTGGAGGAGTGAACAGGGGAGGTCTTGCACTGCCGCGTAGACGGTGTGAATCCTGGGTGCAACGTCCTGACCCGGTGCATAAAGCCCTGCTACATGGAATGGTCGCCGTCCGCATCCGCGTTGAGTCGGTGCCCTACCCCTCGCCGCGGGCCCCACGTAGGGAGCCGGAGAAGGCGAACAACGGGCTGATGAGGACGACGACTGCGCCGATGAGCATCAGCGTCCGAGCGCCCCCGATGGCATCCAGAAGCACACCTCCCACGAGCATCCCCACCGGCGCGAGGCCGAACGAGAGCATCCGGGCTGAGCTGCTCACCCGGCCCAGCAGCGAATCCGGCGTCGTGGAGGAGCGCAGCGTCAGGTACGAGACGAGAACCACTGCGTCCATGATCCCGATCCCCGCCGTCGCCGCTGCCATTGCCGGGACGCTGGACAGGAAGGCGTGCAGGAAAATCAGCGTGCCTGTGGCGACGTTCCCGCAGAGCATCATCAGCCCCAAACGCCCCCGCGTCACCCGTGCCGCCAGAAGTGAGCCCAAGAGCGAGCCGCCTCCCCACCCGGATATCACAATCCCGAGCGAGGAGGCGGAGAGCCGCAGATCCTGAGTGACGTAGTACGTCAGCACCGGCACGATCGGCGCGATTGCCACCGAGACGAAGCTCCAGAAGGCGATGGAGGCGCGGAGCACACGGTTGTGCCAGATATACGCCAGCCCCGCTCCCACTTCCCTCCAGAGAGACCCACCCCTTGGTGCCGCCTCGGCACGCAAGGGACGGCGGATGAGGCCCAGGGTTGTGGCGGAAACGGCGAATGTAAGGGCATCCAGAGCAAGCGTCGGTCCGGGTCCGATCCAGCCCACAAGCACGCCTGCGATCCCCGGTCCGAGCACGAAGCCCATGCTTGCGAGCGCCTGGAAATAGCTGTTCGCCTGACCGAGCTGCCGCCTCCCTACGAGAGCGGGGACCACCGCCGTGTAGGCGGCGAGAAAGAGCACCGTC
Source organism: Rubrobacter sp. (assembly GCA_016781845.1). Taxonomy (GTDB): domain Bacteria; phylum Chloroflexota; class Chloroflexia; order Thermobaculales; family Thermobaculaceae; genus JADDPP01. The sequence goes on along the minus strand of JADDPP010000430.1, from coordinate 1,787 downwards.
AGCGCGCCAATCGGGGCAGTGACGGCGTAGACCACCGGCATCGTTGGGACACCGGCCCAGAACGACACGGGAATGAGGGCGGTCAGCAGAGCGCGGCCCAAGTCGCAGCCGAGCATTACCTTGCGCCGGTCCCACCTGTCAGCGAGAGCGCCGGCGGGCAGGCCCAGCACGAGGTGCGGCACTGTTTGGAGCACGCCAACAACACCCATCTGCGTGCCCGAGCCGGTCAGCAGGACAACGAGAAGCGGGAGCGCCGTGACGTTGACGGCGTCGCCAAACGCAGATACTCCCTGGCCGAGCAGCACGATTGTGAACTCCCGATTGTGCCACAGACTCGGGAGCGACTGGCGGCCGAGCGCGTGCCTCTCGCCTGTCTCCACCACGGGGAGCGATTCAGTGGACTCTGCACCCGTCTGCGTATCGGTCTCATGCGTGCCCGCCATAGAGCCATTGTACCCGCTGCCGCCGCTCTACCCCGTCGGAACGCATAAGATGCAACTCCCGAATGCAACCTCAATAGGAGTGCTGATCTTCCGCTGCACAGTCTGCCACTACGCTTCGGACGCGCATGCCCATCGCAGCGAGCAAGCTGGGCATCACGTTCCGCGACACCCGCTCCTGGAGTATGCGCTCCACTGCCTGCACCAGCGCGCCAAGGTCGTGGCGCTCCCTTCTCAGATCCGCCAAGCCATCGCGTGTCCGGGCCCCGTGTACTCGCGACGGAAGGGGAGACCGAACGGCTCCTCGTACGGTCGCATCGGTACCATATCAGCGATCTCCTGTAGGCGCCTGAGCAGCTCCTGAGGTAGGGGGCCCATCTTCGCGGCCCGGACGTTCGCCTCCACCTCCGCGACCGAACGGGAACCTGATAGCACCATAGCGACGTCGGGGTTCGAGAGCACGAAGCGAATTGCCAGCTCGTGGATAGGCATATCTATCTCATCCAGCAAGGCATACAACTCGCGGTACTGCTGCCGCCTCTGCGGGCTGAGCCAGCGTGCACCTCGCTCGACCTCCTCGTCGTATCGGGTTGCCAGCGCTCCCTGCTGCAAGGGAGACCCCACGATGATGCCCATCCCCTGCTTCTTCGCCTCTGGCAGCACGGCGACCTCCGCCTCCCGCCATAGCAGGCTGTAGTTGAAGGCGGTCAGCACCACGTCGTACCGTCCAGTCGCGATGATATGCGGCATCTCGTAGGCGGTAGTGCCGCCAAGCCCCGTGAAGCGGATAACGCCCTCCGCCTTCAACTCGTCGAGCACCTCGTTGACGGGGCCGTGGAAGCTGTCGTAATCCTCCCACCAGTCGTACTGCCGGGGCCGATCCGGCTCGTGGATAAGCAGCACGTCGATTCGGTCACGTCCCAAGAGTCGCAGGCTCTCCTCCACAGACCACCGCAAAGCATCCTTGTCCCTAGGGTCGAATGGCTCGGGGCGCCCACCCAGCTTCGTCGCGAGGCAGTACGGCTGAGTGACGCCCTGCAGCGCGTACCCGAGCACCTCCTCGCTATCAGCGTAGCTGGGGGCAGTATCTATGTAGTTGACCCCCAGCTCGAGCGCGCGGCGGATGGCGGCGCGCGCCTCTCCGCGGTCGGTGCTCCCCCATCGTGAGATGAAAGCACCGCCCAAGCCCAGCGCGCTTACCTCCAACCCCGTACGCCCGAGGATGCGCTGCTCCATGCTCATAGCCTGAAGCGAGCCGCCGATCCTCGACTCAAGAATCCACGTGGGTCGTGCGACGGATCTGTCATAGCAGACCTGAGGAACGAGCTAACACCCCAAAATACATCA
>JADDPP010000376.1 GCA_016781845.1 Rubrobacter sp. | reverse complement strand
GAGGTTAGCCGCCTGACCACGGTTCAATGGGGCTATACCCGATGACGCTGAACGCCTTCGGAATCCTGAAGTTCAGCCAGGGCGACTACGCACAGGCCCAGAAGCTCCTGGAGGAGGTTGTAGCATTGTTCCGGGAAGTGGGTGACCAGTCGGGCGCTGCCAGCAGCCTCGGCAACCTGGGAGAGGTAGCCCGGCTACAGGGTGAGTATGAGCGCGCCGTGGAACTGTACGGGGAATCCCTGGCGCTTTTCCGGGAGCTACGACACAGCGACGGCCTCGCACACTACACCTTTACTCTGGCATCCGTTGCGCTGCAGCAAGGCACGTACGAACAGGCCGGGCAGTACCTGCGAGATGCTCTGGGGCTCTTCCGGGACCTGGAGGAGAAGAACTACGTGGCTGCATGCCTGGCCGGGCTTGCGGCTGTGGCCGGGGCGCTGGGGAATGTCATGCGCGCAGCAAGGCTCTGGGGGGCATCGGAGGGCCTGATTGGGGGTATAGGTGGGATCATCCTCCCCTCCGACAGCGCCGTCTACCAACCCCATCTCGACGCTGTCCGCACGCAACTCGACGAGGCGACGTTCGAGGCCGCGTGGTCGGCGGGGCGCGCAATGACCATCGAGGAGGCAGTGGAGTACGGGCTCAGCGGTACTGACGTGAGGTGAGTATCGGCTAAAGCCGTGTCGCGACGAAGATGAGCCGGTCGCCTCTTCCCGCGTACTCCTCGAGCTCCCACGAGCCCAGCAGCTCCCGCACGGAGTAGCCTCCGCGGGCGAGCAGCTGCTCCATCTCCCCCCGGCCATACGGGCGCATTCGGGTCGTTGTCAGCGTCCGATGCAACGCGCCGCTATCGCCAAGCCTATCCCAGATAATGGTCACGTCTTCCGTAGCGGTAGCGGGGTCATACAGCGGCGCCACAGTCTTCGTGACAGTGCCCTCGCCGTCCCGAAATACTCCCGCAAGCAGCAGCTCTCCCCTCCCTGGCACGCGCCGCTCCGGGTCCTCAAGGTCAACCACCAGCAACCCTGCGGGCCGGAGCACGCGGTGAGCGGCGCGTAGCACGGCGAGAGCGTGTTCAGCTTTCCACAGGTGCGACCACGTATTGAGCGCGCAGAAGGCGAGACCGAAGTGCTCCGGGGGCAGACCGTCGAGATGAGAGAGGTCGGCCTGTACAAGCCGCCACGACCGCGCCCCCGACGACTCCAGCTTATGACGCGCTCGCTTCAGCATCGCTGGCGAGGAGTCTACGCCTGTCACCTCGTAGCCCGCCTGTGCGAGAGGAAGCATCAGCCTCCCAGTGCCGCACCCGAGCTCAATCACCGGCCCGCCGGTCATCAGGGCGTACGAGCGGTAGAGATGGACATCCTCCTCGAAGCCGGCATGCTCCAGCTCGTACAGCCTCGCCACTTCATCGGTGTATATGTTCTCCGCCACTTTATCCCCTTCCCCTGGCGAGCAAGCACGCAGGACGGAGATGGAGCGGACAAACTCTCTACACAGCCCATCCCGCTCCTGCTACAATCGTCCCGTCTATGAATACCGAGCTCATCACCGAAGAGATAATCACCACGCATGGGGAGTTCCTCAGCGGCTGGAGCGTGCTGCTGTGGAACGATGATGTCCACGACATGGAGTACGTCGTGCGCGCGCTCATCTCCACTATCCCGATGCAACCCGAGCGCGCTATCGAAGTGATGCTCGACGCGCACAACAACGGCAAGGCGGTCGCCTGGACAGGCTCGAAGGAAGTGGCCGAGTTCTACCGCGACGGTCTCGAGAGTCACGGACTCACCGCCACCATCTCAAAGTAGCTTGCCCGACTTGCCACAGTGCCCGCGGAGAGTAAGCCGAGGTGAGGCAAGGCACGCGCGACAAAGATCCAACGGGCTCGGAGGCCCGGACAACCCGCACCTGCCCCTGCACGACGCTCCTCGCCTCTCCCTTGCGCATCCGAACCGGGCTACGCCTCTTCTGGTCGCTCATCAAGCGGTGGCATCGTGGCAAGGAAGTCTTCCGCGAACCTCCGGCTGTACCCTCCGAGCAGGTCCTTCACCCGGTTGCACTCCCGGGATGTCACCACGAGCCCCGCGTGGTGACGCTTGTGCAGCCGATACACGATCTCAGGATCCTGGAAAACTGACATGTCGGGATACTCCTGGCGGGCGAGCGAGGCGATCACGCCCCCGTACTCGCACCTTCTGGGCGGCAACTGGTACGGGCCTTCGCCCCCCGTGACCTCGATGCGCGCCCACTCCCTCCACAGGTTGACGCCCGTAGCCGCCTCCACCATCTCCGCGATGTTCGCGCCGCCCACGCGCGCCGCCGCCTCCAGAAAGTAATAGCGACCGTCCTCGCGCCCCTCGATGAACTCCAGGTGGGTCACCCCACGCACCATCCCGAGCGCCTCGATGACCTGCCGGTTCAGCTCCTTCAGCGATTGCTCCTCCGTCCCCTCCCGCTCGACCGTGCGAGTCATGAATATCCCGCCCCCGTGGTACACGTCCATAGGCGGCTGTTCGTACCGGTGCACCTCCGAGAAAACAACCTCGCGCTCGGAGACGATGGAGTCAACGTGGTACACCTGGCCGGGCACGTATCGCTCGAGGAGAAAGAAAGACTGTCGGTCTCCGAGTGTGTCGAGAAGAGGCCATAGCGCCTCGGACGCGCCGACCCTCTTGATTCCCATCGCCGACGCCTCGGACCGCGGCTTGAGCAGCCACGGCGGCAGCACACGGGACATGTAATCGCGCAGGCGGTCGTAGTTGAGGACGTGTACGAAGTCCGGCACGAGGATGCCACGGTCCCGAGCCTGCATCCGCATCGCCACCTTGTCCCGGAAATACCGGGCCGTTGTCTCCCCCATTCCGGGCACGCGCATGTGCTCCCGCAGCGCCGCGGCGGTCTGCAGGTCGTACTCGTCCAGCGCAACCACCCTGTCGAAGGCGCGCGTCCGGGCCAGGTAGCTGACGGCGCGGATCACGTCGTCCTCCGCGCTCAGGTCGGGCATGTAGAACATCTCGTCAATGCTCTCACGCGGCCAGTCCGCGTGCTGCAGGTTTGTGACCGTCAGCAGGATGACGTGGCGCCCCTGACGCTTGCATTCGCGCATAAACTCCTCGCCCTTCTCATAGCTCGCGAGGCATAGAACGGCCCTCGGAGATTCCGGCATAGTACTCTGTCCTTCCGGAGTAGCGACTTACACGGGGATTGTACCGATACATAGTCAGTGAGAGATAGACCTGCAGGGGATGACCCCGATGGTCGCAGCGTATCGAAGCCAGCCTGCTCGTCCGCAGGCACGAATTATGCCTGCGGCGGCTTGGCGGATGGTGGTCTGCGGCGGGGCGCGAGACCCCGCATTCCCACACCTTGCGCCCCCAAACCCTGGCCCCCCTACCCACGGGCATACCAACCGTGCTACATTCTCTGTACTCATGAGCACGCCCATACGCCAGCAGTACCTCCAGATCAAGCGGCAGTATCTCGACACCATCCTCTTCTTCCGGATGGGCGACTTCTACGAGACGTTTGACGACGACGCCCGACTCGTCTCCTCCAAGCTCGATATCGTGCTCACGGCGCGCGAGGTGCGGGGGCGCAAAGTGCCGATGGCGGGTGTGCCGCATCACTCGGTGGACGGCTACCTGGCGCGACTCGTTGCCTCAGGCCACAAAGTCGCCGTGTGCGAGCAGATCGGGGAGCCAAACGGCAAGGACATCGTGGAGCGCCGGGTCGTGCGCGTCCTTACACCCGGCACTGTTGACGAGCCCTCGATGCTCGACTCGAAACGCAACAACTACATAGCGGCTCTTGTCCTCGCATCGAACGGCGCTGGCCTCGCATACGCTGATATTACGACCGGTGAGCTTGCGGCAACCCAGATCGGAGGAGCGGAGTACGCGACACGCGCGCGGGAGGAACTGCAGCGGCTCGCGCCCGTGGAGGTGGTCGTGAGTGAGGGCGCCAGTTCCGCGGAGCCTGGCCCGGAGTGGCGATTGCTACACACTCCCGGTCCGCTGGAGACCCACGTCTCGACAAGCGACGGCTGGCGATGGAAGCTGGACCGCGCGACAGAGGCCGTTCTGGGGCATACAGGCGCGACTACGCTGGAAGCATTCGGGCTTGAACGCTCGCCTCTCGCCACGCGTGCGGTCGGCGGGCTGCTTCAGTACGTAGAAGCTACCAGTCCAAACAGCCTGGCCATCCTCGGACACATTCGAACGTACACACTCTCCGAGCACATGCTCCTTGACGAGCGCACCCGCTCGAACCTGGAGCTGACGGAGAGCACCCGCGGCGACCGCGCCGGGTCCCTGCTCGGCGTGCTCGACCACACCTGCACGCCGATGGGAGGCCGCGCGCTGCGCCGCTGGCTCAACCAGCCACTGCTCGACAGGGAGGTGTTGGAGAGTCGGCTCGACAGCGTCTCCGCGTTCGTTCGTGACGCAGCCGCGCGCAGCGCCCTTCGGGAAGCGCTCTCCCGCGTGTCGGACCTGGAGCGGCTCGTGAACCGCGCCGTACAGGGAAGCATCGCCCCGCGCGAGCTGCGCGCCGTGGGCGAGAGCCTGTCCAACTTGCCCCGGCTCCGCAAGCTCCTCGAAGAACTCGGCGCTTACCCAGCTACAAGCGCCATACAGCCGATGCCTGACCTGGTGGACCTGCTCCTCACCGCGCTCGTGGACAACCCACCCGCAGCGCGTGGGGCCGGCCCCATCGTGCGGGAGGGCTATTCCACTGAGCTGGACCGGCTGCGGGGCGCGTCCGGAGAGGCGAGAAGGTGGATAGCGGGGCTGGAGCGCACGGAGCGAGAGCGCACCGGCATCAAGGCACTCAAGGTAGGCTACAACAAGGTGTTCGGGTACTACATTGAGGTTAGCAACGCCGCGAAGGAGGCAGTACCCGCCGAGTACACCCGCAAACAAACGCTCGTCGGCGCAGAGCGATATATCACGTCAGAACTCAAGGAGTACGAGGCGCTCATCCTCAACTCGCAGACCCAGGCCGAGGAGCTTGAGCAGACGCTTTATCGGCAGATAGTGGCACAGGTCACCGCCTCCGCCAGGCTCCTCGGAGCGTGCGCGGCGGCACTGGCGGAGTTGGACTGTTTGCTGTCGCTGGCCGAGGCCTCCGCCCGCAACCGCTACGTCCGTCCGGAGTTGACCTGTGGTGAGGAGATAGAGATCCGCGGCGGCAGGCACCCGGTGGTGGAGCAGCGCGCGTCGGACGGCTTCGTCGCGAACGATGCGTGCCTTGACACAAAGACTCAGCAGGTACTCCTCCTCACCGGGCCGAACATGGCAGGCAAGAGCACGTTCCTGCGCCAGGTCGCACTCATCACCCTTATGGCGCAGGTCGGCTGTTATGTGCCCGCGCAGAGCGCGCGCCTCGGCCTCGTGGACCGCATCTTCACGCGAGTCGGCGCGCAGGACGACATCGCGAGCGGACAGAGCACCTTTATGGTGGAGATGACTGAGACGGCATATATCCTCGGCCACTGCACGTCCCGCTCGCTCGTCGTGCTCGACGAGATAGGCCGGGGCACGAGCACGTACGACGGACTGGCGATAGCTCAGGCGGTCGTCGAGTACCTGCACAATAGTCCCCGAGCCGCTGCGAAGACGCTGTTCGCCACCCACTACCACGAGCTGAACGCGCTCGCGGACATATTGCCCCGCGTGGCAAACTACCGGATGGATGTCCTCGAGGAGGGTGACGAGGTCGTGTTCCTGCGAAAGGTCGTCCCCGGTGGCGCGGACCGGTCGTACGGCATCCACGTCGCGCGGCTGGCGGGCATGCCCCGCGCCGTGGTCCGCCGTTCACAGGAGTTGCTCAAGGAACTGGAGGGCGTCCGCCGGCGAGCCCAGGCCGCGCCCGATCCGCAGCTAACCTTCCTCAACCCCGACGATGGTCTACTGCACGAAATCGCAGGGCTCGACGTAGAATCCATGACTCCCGTGGAGGCTCTGACCCAGCTCTACAAGCTGCAGAGCAAGGCAGCGGAGAAGGTACGCACGGACGGCTAGCGGGCGCATCAATATCACCTCGTGCCCAGGCACAGTCACCTCGGCGCGTGAAGGTTGCTAACGACTGTAGAGACGTTGCACGCAACGTCTGCGAGGCCCGTCCATCTCCACCAACGGCGCTTCGCAAATCGCACCTCCCTTCGCTTTACTCACGGCGGACGTTGAACGAAGCGAAGGGCTGATAGGGTGTCCAGGACTCGGAGCAGCCACGAATCTCATCTACCGCAGCAGACCCCGCAGTAGCGTGGCTACCTCCTCAAAGTCTTGCCCAGTCTCCAGCCGATAGCACTCGCACTGGCGTGTCAGCCTGGCAAGCGCGTCCAGGTGGGCCTGGCAGGAGGATGGCTCCGTCAAGAGGACATTGGGGGCAAGCTCCAGCAGAGCCGCGCCCCGGTCCATAGGCGTCAGCGCGCTCCTCCCTTCCTTGCTGATGGTAGGAAAAACGATCAGCGCCGGGGTGCATTCAGTCTGCGGCTCCACGCCGTACACGTCTTCGGGGCGTAGCTGCCGCTTCGGCCAACCAACGGCCACGGGTTGCTTCGCCAGGAAGGCTAGCTCCGGGAACATGCGGACGGTGTTCTCCGTAAGGTCGATCTCGTCCGGGAAGCCAAGCGCCCGCACGGCGTTGGGGCGTGGAGACAGGAAGGCCATATCATCCCCCAGGAAGTCGAAGCCTGTCCACAGGAGGCCGACGGCGAGCGTTGATTTTCCCGATCCGCTCACCCCTGGGATAAGCACCCCCCTCCCACCAGCGCTAAGACAGGCCGCGTGTACGCTGTACAGCCCACGGCGCTTCGCGAGCTCGATAAAAGGGATGGTAAACATGGGATGAGAAAGCAGCCACAGGTTATCCAGCTCCGACTCCACGAACGACACCTGTACTGCCCCCGCAGCGATGTCGCAGAGCACGCCCACACGATTCAGGTAGTTGATGTAGAGGTGTACGCGCACCTCTTTGAGACCCAGGCCTGGCAGTACCGGTAGCTCGACGGATATGTTGCAGCAGGGTATCAGACCGTGTCTGGCACGACAGGCTGCCCCTGATGATTTACGAAGATGGATATGGCAGGGCTGGACCTTGCGTCCACCACTGCACAGCCTCTACCTGCGACTGCTCTCAATTAGCGAAGCGAGCTACTCCACGATCCATCGGTCCACATCGCGGGTGTAGTTGAGGATCTCCTCTGACTTGAAGAAGATACCTATCTCCCGCTCTGCCGACTCGGGGCTGTCCGAACCGTGTATGACGTTGCGGCCGAGGTCCACCGCGAGGTCGCCTCGGATGCTGCCGGGAGGGGAGTCGACCGGGTTTGTCTTGCCCATCGTGGTGCGGACGATCGGTTGCGCGTTCGGCCCCTCGAAGATAGCAACGACCACGGGCCCTGAGGTGATGAAGTCCACAAGCCCCTGGAAGAACGGCTTGCCCACGTGCTCCGCGTAGTGCGTGTGTGCGGTCTCCTGGTCTATCTGCATCAGCTTCATCGCGGCGATCTTCAACCCACGCTTTTCAAGCCTGCCGAGCACCTCGCCCACGAGGCCCCGCTGCACCGCATCCGGCTTCAGTATAACTAGCGTTCGATCCAAGGCTTACATACTCCTCTGCGCTTGCTTCACAAACCAACTCATACTCTCGTTCGCCCGAGCGACCGCGGCCCTGGCACGGGCTGTGGCCGCTTGGCCAAACGGGAAGCTACCTGCTGTGCCTACACTACCGGGATGCTGCCGGGAGACTCGGGCGCCTCAGGCCTCGCCGACGGGGGAGGACCGGGCGTCTCGGGCGACGGCGTGTAGCCCGGCTCCTTCTCAACCTCCGGAGCCGGTGGCTCGATGTCCGGTCCGGCAGGCAGGTCCGTGATCTCCGGTGATGGAGGCGTCTCTGGGCTGTAGGGGGACGACGGGACGGATTCAGACATATTGCTCCTCGATGCGCCGTATCCAGCGCTCAGGCTGCCTTATCTCCTCCATGCTCGGCAGTGCCTCCGGTCCGGTCCACACACGGTTCATGAACTGGATGCCCTTGCGGTTCACAACCTCGTTCACGAATATCTCTCCGAGCCGGTACTGCTCCAGCTTGATATTGAGCCCTGTCAGCCGAGCGAAGAGCCTGTCCGCGACGCTGTTGCGCTTGTGACGCTTCTCGATGCGCTCCTTGATCTGGTCGAAGTCCGGCAGGATCGTCTGACCCACCGTGTTCATGATGTGGTTCGAGTACCCCTCCAGCAGGCTCATAATGCCCTGTATCTTTCGGAAGAGCTGGCGCTGCTGCGTATTCATGAAGATCTCCACCCAGCCCTCGCGCTGCTCGTCGCTGCCCTGCCTGAGCCGCTCCGCGATGTTGCGCAGGGCCCTGGTCCCCCTCATGCCCTGCATCTGGGCATTCAGGCCCTCGAAGTAGCCTTCCAGCAGGCTGTTGAAGTGCTCGCGCAGCCACGGGTTCCCTTCGAACTCGTATGCATGCGTCGTCTCGTGCAGCGCGATCCACATCCTCAGGTCGTTGCCGGGCAGGTTGAGCTCGCGCTCGATGCGCGCGATATTCGGCTCCACGAAGTACAGGCTGCCGGTTGTAACCGCCTCCTTGCCCATAAGCGAGAGGTCGTACTGCCCGAGGACCCGGCGAGCGAGGTACCCGACCAGCACCCCCAGCTGCACGCTCAACACCCTGCGGTTCGCCTCACCTAGCAGGATAGCCGCGAGCGTAGGGTTGGGACGTAGTTGGTTCTGAATCTCCTCGATGCGCCCGAACAGCCGCCGGAAGCCCTCAAGGTTCGCGCGTATCCAGTCCTGCCTGTCGAAGACGTACACATTGGTTAGCGGACCCTGCAGGTGAATATCGGTGTAGCGGGTGATGACATCCGTGCTGTCGTGGACCATCTGACGGTACGCGCGGTTCAACTCCTGGCGCCTGGCTATATCCCCGCCCGGCGCACGGCGCACCATCCGCAGCGCGGAATCCTCCACCTGACGCCAGTCCACCAGCTTCGAGCCAGACTCGCGACGCTCGCCCTTCGGCCTCGTGGCGACGTATACAGCGCCGAGCGCGGCGCCCAGCAGCAGAGCCCTCTCCAGGCCCTTGCGATTCTCTGCCATGTATCGTTCCTCTCCTGCGCGGAGTCTCGTTCGAGTCCCCACATTCTGTGACACTATTATGCAAACATCCTAGCACACCCTGTCGTGCCCTGCCGGACGCAAGGACCGCACCATGATAGAAGGCAGTTGTGTTTTGCCGAATAATGGGGGCACGTCTCAGGTCTGACCGCTTGTCATCCTGAACAACGCCAGGCACGTATGACATGAGGCTCGGAACGACTTGTGCTACCCATCAGGCGAAGGACAACGAGGCGTAATCGCGAGGAGGAAAAATGACCGAGGGGTACGTGCTCGCCATTGACCAGGGAACCACGGGGACGACCGTGCTCGTGCTCGACCACGAGGGCGCAGTCCGCGGTCGCGCTTACTCAGAGTTCACCCAGTTCTATCCCCGGCCCGGCTGGGTCGAGCACGATGCGGCGGAGATATGGGACGTGAGCATCCGCGTTGTCGAGGAGGCGCTGCGTGATGGGCACATTCGAGCGCAGCAGCTTGTGGCGGTGGGTATCACGAACCAGCGCGAGACGACCGTGCTCTGGGACCGCGCGACCGGCGAACCCGTCACACGCGCGATAGTCTGGCAGGACCGGCGCACCGCTGGCATCACCGATGAGTTGCGGCGGCAAGGGCGGGAGGAGATGGCGCGCGCGAAGACGGGGCTCGTTCTCGACCCGTACTTCTCCGGCACGAAGGTGAAGTGGATGCTCGACAACCTGGAAGGCTTGCGCGGGCGAGCGCAGAGGGGCGAGCTCGCGTTTGGCACGGTTGACTCGTGGCTGATATGGAAGCTCACCGGCGGACGAGTTCACGCGACCGACTACACGAACGCCGCGCGCACGCTCCTGTTCAACATCCACGAGCTGCGCTGGGACCCGGAGCTCCTGGCGATGCTGGAGGTGCCGGACTCATTGCTGCCGGACCTCATGCCCTCCTCGCATGTGTATGCCGAGACGGACCCATCAATCTTCTTTGGCGCACGGGTGCCCGTTGCCGGGGTTGCGGGGGACCAGCACGCGGCGCTGTTCGGCCAGGCATGCTTTGAGCGGGGGCTGGTGAAAGGCACTTACGGGACCGGCTCGTTCATCCTGATGAATACGGGACCCGACGCGGTGGCGAGCCGGGAGGGTCTGCTGACCACGCCGGCCTGGAGCGTCGGGGACAAGGCAATGGAGTACGCACTGGAGGGCTCGGTCTTCGTCACCGGCTCCGCGGTGCAATGGCTGCGCGATGGCCTCGGCATCATCAGGGCCGCGGCGGAGACGGAGGAGTTGGCGAAGTCACTGGAGTCAAACGAGGGCGTCTACTTCGTGCCCGCGCTCGCGGGCTTGGGCGCTCCTCACTGGGACCCGTACGCGCGCGGCACACTGCTCGGCATGACGCGCGGCACGACGAGAGCGCACCTCGCGCGGGCGGCCCTGGAAGCCATAGCGTACCAGACGCGCGATGTGGTGGAGGTGATGCAGCGTGAATCCGGCATCCCCGTGCCCGAGCTTCGAGCGGACGGCGGGGCGGTGGCGAACGGTTTTCTGATGCAGTTCCAGGCGGACGTGCTTGGCGTGCCCGTCGAGGTCCCTGAGATAACCGAGACCACCGCCCTCGGCGCTGCATACCTCGCGGGGCTCGCAACCGGCTTCTGGCAGAGCCAGGACGACCTCAGGCAGCGATGGAAGCTCGGAAGGCGGTACGAGCCACGGATGGACGAGCGGGAGCGGGAGGCGCTGTACTCTCAGTGGCTTGAGGCGGTGGAGCGGACAAAGGGCTGGGCGCGGGAGTGACAGGGGAGCAGACCGCGAAGGGGTGGTGGTCCGGCGCTGTGTCCCTGCAGATTGCTCCACCCAAAGCAGTTATCATATCAGCAGACAGACCCGCTGCCGCACGTAGCACAGACCGAGGAGGAACCCAACGCTGATGACCACACGCACCAGACCAGGCGCGGAGAACGAAGCGTACGATGTCGCTATCATCGGGGCCGGAATCAACGGAGCCGGCATAGCGCGCGACGCGGCGATGCGCGGGCTGCGCGTCCTCCTGCTCGACAAGGCGGATATCAGCAGCGGCACGACGAGCTGGTCCACCCGGCTCATCCACGGCGGTCTGCGCTATCTCGAGCACCGGGAGGTCGGGCTGGTGCGCGAGAGCCTGCGCGAGCGCGAGAAGCTGCTGAGCATCGCACCGCACCTGGTCCAGCCCCTCCCCCTGGTCATCCCCGCCTACAGAGGTGACAAGCGCGGCCCATTCCTCATACGTCTCGGGATGATCGCGTACGACCTCCTCTCCTTCGACAAGTCTCTCCCTGGCCACCGTATGTACTCGCGTCAGGAGGCTCTGGAGCTGGTTCCCGGCCTCAACCCGGACGGCCTCAGGGGCGCCGCCGTGTACTACGATGGGCAGGTAGAGTACGCTGAGCGGCTGACGGTGGAAAACGCGCTCTCCGCGCGCAACCACGGCGCGGTCGTTCGCACGTACTGCCGCGTTGATGAGCTCATCCACGAGGGCGGCTGCGTCTCTGGCCTGCGGTACACCGATCTGACCGATGGCTCCACACACACAGCACGCGCACGGGTAACAGTGAACGTCGCGGGGCCCTGGGTGGACGAGGTGCTTGCGGGCGTGGACTGGCCGGGCGAGCGCATGATCGGTGGCACGAAGGGAAGCCACATCATAGTCAACCCGTTCCCGGGCGCGCCGCGAGACGCGCTCTACGTCGAGGCGCGAGAAGATCACCGTCCGTACTTCATCGTGCCCTGGAACAACCTCTACCTTATCGGAACCACCGACACCCGCTACGAGGGGGACCTCGACCACGTGGAGGCGGACGACTCCGAGATCGAGTACCTTATCGGGGAGACGAACCGCGTCATCCCACAGGCGAACCTTGCGCGCGAGCAGGTCCTGTACACGTACTCCGGCATCCGACCGCTGCCCTACGCCGAGGACGGTAGGGAGGGGGCCATAAGCAGGCGGCACTTTATCCACGACCACGCGCCGAGGCTTGGCGGCTTCCTCTCCATAGTGGGTGGCAAGCTCACCACGTACCGCAACCTCGCGGAGCAGACGGTGGACGCGGTCTACAGGAAGCTGGGCAAGCGTGCGCCTGCTTCCCATACCGCTCGTCTGCCCCTGCCGGGCGCAACACGCACCCCGGCTCTGCTCCTGGGCCGGCTGCGAACGCTCGGTCTGTCCGATCTCTCCGCGAACCACCTGATGCGGGTATACGGCTCGCGGGCGCTCGAAGTACTCGACATCGCCAAGCAGGACCAGGAGCTACAGGCCGTTTTTAGCCCGGAGACCGGGGCCATCGGCGCAGAGGTAGTGCTCGCACTCGAGCGCGAGATGGCACAAACCCTCTCGGACGTGCTGCTGCGGCGCACCATGGTCGGCCTCGGCCCTGCCGTTGGCGTGAACGCTGATGAGGCGGCGGCCCAACTTGCCTGCAAACACCTCGGCTGGGACGACGAGCGCGCGCACCGCGAAGTCACGCAGTACCGGCAGTACATCGAGCGCTTCCACCCCAGGACCTTGGTAGGGCGTAGCGCTGTATCTACCTGAGAGTAGCAGCCCTCAGCCTGGTGGGGCGGAGGATCAACAGTAGCGGCTTCAGGGAAGCAGCGAGCCTTGCCAGGTTAATGTCTCGCCCTACCTGCGCACCCGCTCGTCGCCCTGCCTGCGCGTGACCTTGATGGCATCCAGATGCTCCAGGATGGCGAGCCCGTACTTGCGGCTCATGCCGAACCTGTCCCGTGCCCGCGCGACGGTAATCGCTCCCTCCTCATCTATGAGGCGCAGAATATCCTCGACCATCGAGTTGTACGTGTCCGTCGTGTACACCACCGAGTCGTTGAGCTTCACGAGTCGTCCCGTCTCCACTAGCGCCGCGAGCAATTCCGCGTCCACCCCAAGCTCAGCGGGCGCGGGCGGCGTATACCCCCCCACCCGTACGGCTCCGAGCACGCGCTCTGCCTCCCTGCGCGCGGCGCCCTCCAGCCGCACCTCGAACTCCGGCAGCCGCACAGTTGATGCTTCTTCCACGAGCAGCCCACGCTCGCGCAGCCCCTGTATCACCTGCCCGAAGGTGCGGGCGTCAAAGCGCAGCCTGCTCTTGAGCTCCTCCTTCGGCATGCCGGTCCGAAGGGGGTAGCCGCTGTGGTATCCTCCCACCGCGTCAGTGATCTTTCCGCTAAGCGAGTTCCACTGCATGGAGGTGAACACGAGAGCGTGCGGACCGGAATCACCCGGCAGCGCCAACTCCACCTCCCCTGCCTCAATCAGCCGCCCCAGCGTCTCGCTCGCGTCCGTGCCGAGCGACTTCATCAGGGCCGCACGTTCGGCAGGCCCGGAGCGGACGAGCGCCGCGAGCAGCAGGTCCTCTGGGGTGCCCCGCTCCAGCGTGCTCAGCGCCGAGAGCGTCTCCTCCGTCTTGCGCCTGTGCCTCTTCGGGTGCGCGTCAAGCACGACCCCGCCACCTACTGTAACGCTTGGGGACGGCTGCCGCAGGATGAATCGGTCGTTGCGGAGGAGCACCACTGGTTCGACGGTACGCAACTGGGCGTAGCAGCTCTCGCCCGGCTTTAGCTCGTCGCGGTCGAGGAGACTCACGGTTACCACGGTCTCCGCCGCGCCGATGAAGAGGTCGAGCCGCTGCCCCTGCTCCAGCGCGCGCGGGGCATCTGCGGTAAGCCTGATACGCGCGTCGAAGTGCTTCGTGGGCCTGAGGGCGCCCAAAGGCGCCACCACGTCACCACGCCTGATCTCCTCGACCGGCACCGCGGCGACATTCACCGCCACACGCCTGCCGGGGTCCGCCTCCTCCACCTTGTGCTTGTGGCTCTGCAGGCCGCGAACGCGCGTGCGGGCGCCTGAAGGCAGCAGCTGGACCTCCTGCCCCACTCGCAGGGAGCCGTCGAGGAGGGTTCCCGTGACGACCGTCCCGAATCCCTGCACGCTGAACACCCGGTCCACCGGCAGACGGGGCACGCCGCGAGCGGGGCGCTGCTCCGCGCGCGACAGGACATCATCGAGCGTGTGGAGCAGCTCCGGCAGGCCCTCGCGCGTCCGGGCCGATACGGCTACGAGCGGCGCCTGCTCCAGCGAGGTGCCCTTGAGTCGCTCCTGCGTCTCCTCACGTACGAGCTCAAGCCATTCATCGTCCACCATGTCGCGCTTCGTGAGGGCCACGACTCCGCGCGACACCCCGAGCAGGTCGAGTATCGCCAGGTGCTCCGAGGTCTGCGGCATCACTCCCTCATCGGCAGCTATAACGAGCACCGCCGCGTCAATCCCGCCGACTCCCGCGAGCATGTTCTTGATGAAACGCTCGTGGCCCGGCACATCCACGACGGAGACCTCCCGCCCACTTGGCAGCGTCAGCCACGCAAAGCCGAGGTCTATCGTCATCTCCCTCGCCTTCTCCTCCTGCAAGCGATCCGGGTCAATGCCGGTCAGTGACTTGACGAGCGTGCTCTTGCCGTGGTCAACGTGGCCCGCCGTGCCTACAACGAACAAAGGGGTACTCCTGACAAACTCGAAGGTTGCTGCTGCAACATGGTACCAGTTAGCTGGTGGATGCCCAACCAGCACCGCCGTGTGCCCAAGGCGATTGCACACTCAGCAGGAGACCTCTGCCTCGGAACTCCCTCTGGTATCTGGCGGTCATAGCAGCGCGTGTAGAGACATTGCACGCAACGTCTGCGCGATTATCCCCCAGCGGCGCTGCAATCAGGAACAATGGTTGCAGAGGCGAGGAAACAAATACGCTCAGGCCAAACACCACCCGCAGCAGCAGG
>JADDPP010000489.1 GCA_016781845.1 Rubrobacter sp. | reverse complement strand
GCTAGTCATATCGCTAGCGAAGCTGAGGAAGTGTATGCCCCTGTGAGGATCCGCAAGCTCCATCAAGCTGTCGCGGTCCTGGGCGGACATCAGGGGACCACCGACGAGCAGGCAGTCGAAGTCTACGGGCTCTGGGCGAAGTCGCAGTGCGTTCATCGCGGTTCGGAGGATGTCGTGACCGTCCCCGCCACCGCCGACGGTCACTACGACCAGTCGGTCAGTGCGCATGTTCAACTCAGCCCGCACTTGCGAGGAAGAGCGCGCACCCGGCTCGCGTCCCAGGTAGCCTACGTAGTGCGTCTTAGCAGCGGCTTTGGAGGGTAAGCCATACTCCTCGACGATGTCGTACACGTCCTTGTTTCCGTACACGAGTATGAGGTCATAAACGTTGTCGAGCAGCTCGTAGACGCCCTCCCGCGCCCATGTCTTTCGGACTTTTGCCGCTTCGTCCATAATGTCACGCAGCCCGAGTATCAGCCGGGTGTTGGGCGCGTTCTCCTTCAAGTACCGCAGAGTCGCGATGCACTCACCTTTCAGACCAGTGGGGGCGTGGTCCACTATGAGCGCATCGGGCCGAAAGTGGCGGGCCGCGCTCAGGAGGATTTCCCGGCGCAGGTCGCGTATCTCAGAAAAGGGTGCTGAGACCGACCTTGCCTCGTACTCGTCTGCTCCCACTTTCACGACCGAAGGTAGCTTGATGTAGTCTGCGCCCTCGGGAAGGGCGAAGCTCTGCGCGACGGGAGAACCGGTGACGATGAGTTGCGACACCGATGGGGTATGTTCTCTAACGTAACGGGCCAGTGTGAGGGTGCGCCTCAGGTGACCAAGCCCATAGGTATCGTGGCAGTAGAACATCACCTTGGGTGAGCCCATATCCACGGGCTTCCTCGCAGCGCGCCCCACATCCACACCAACTCGGCGTCTCGGTATTTCGACCACAGCGGCAGTCCTGCTTTTCATGAGTCCTCCGTTCAGAATCTGGTTTCAGCTCGCGCGCTGCATGCGCTCCTGGCGGCCAAAGCCCGCGACGGTAGAGGTGCCTCGTCCGACTCCCGTGTAACGGAAGCCAGCGGACTCGGCCTTCGCCTGGTCAATTACGTTGCGTCCATCAATAAGAATGGGGGTGCTCATGCTCGCGGCGACACGATGAAGGTCTACCGACTCGAACTCTTTCCACTCTGTAAGGAGTAATACGGCGTCCGCCCCGACGGCTGCGTCGTACGCGTCCGAGCACATCGTGACGTCTGGCAGGTTCGGGGCGGCCTTAGGCATAGCGACCGGGTCATACGCACGCACACGAGCACCTTCCTGCTCCAGCAGCCGTATAATCTCGATAGCTGGAGCCTCGCGGATGTCGTCCGTGTCCGGCTTGTACGCTATTCCCCACACCCCGATCAGCGCCCCGTCCAGGTCACCAAGCTGGCCCTTTAACTTGTGGAGTACCCGCTTCGCCTGGTCCGCGTTGACTTCCATAACGGCGCGAAGTAGACGTGGATGCATGTTGTGCATCACTGCGACGTGGGTGAGCGCGAGCACGTCCTTGGGGAAGCAACTGCCTCCGTACCCAACACCTGGGCGCAGGAAGGAACTGCCTATACGCCTGTCCAGTCCCATACCTGCCGTGACCTGGGAGACATCCGCACCAACCAGCTCGCAGACGTTCGCCACCTCGTTCACGAAGCTGATCTTCGTCGCCAGATAAGCGTTCGAGGCGTACTTGATCATCTCGGAAGTCTTCCAATCGGTGATCAGAACTGTCGTGTCGAGCGGTGCGTACAGCGATTCAATGCTCGCCGCCGCCGCGCTATCCTGGGCTCCGATGACTACCCGATCCGGGTGCATGAAGTCCGAGATAGCTGAACCTTCGCGGAGGAACTCCGGGTTTGACACCACCTGCACCGAGTGCAACCCCAGATTGTTCTTCTGGAGCAACCTCTTCAGAAGGCTGCAAGTACCGACTGGCGCGGTGCTCTTGTTCACGATGACCGGATACGGCGGGGAGATAAGTGGTGCGAGCGACTCGACAGCGGAGCGTAGTATTCTGGTGTCTGCAGCTCCACTCGGACTCGAGGGAGTGGGAAGGCACAAAAAGATGACGTCTGCACCCGAGATGCCCACCGAGTACTCGGATGAGAATGAGAGCCTCTTCGAGACGATGTTGCGTTGCACCAGCTCGTTGAGCCCTGGCTCACAGAAGGGCACCTCTCCAGCCTGCAGCGACCGAATCCGCCTAGCATCAATATCCACGCACGTAACCCGGTTGCCCATCTCCGCCAGGCATGCCCCGGTCACGAGGCCCACGTATCCAGTTCCGAGGATGCACACACTCCGCATGTCGTTGCCCTTCCTTGCTATGCCGCTATAGAACGCAAGAATACGAGTTGAATAAATGCAGCAGATACTTGCGTTCCGTTGCCTGCTTGCATGCCGCGTCTGTTAAGCAGACGCTAACACAGTCGGGAAAATACAGCCTGGACCGAAAACTCGTCTTCTGCGCTTCTGAGAAGGGGGAGAAGCTGTTCAATCACCCTGCGCGCGACGGCGCGTGAAGGCAAAGCCTCCAAGAGCCCCTGCTTTAGGGTCACGACAGCGGGACGGGCTGCAACAGGCCGGGGAGAAACAGCAGAGCGGCGGGTGAGGGCGCCTGGGGCAGGCGCTATCTGTCGCGCAGGTGCAGGGCTACGGCTGGCCGCTGTGTTTTGCCGGAGCACCCGGTTGCATACCTGAACCTGCACACCTCGTGGTAGGTCAGGGTGGCAACGCTGAAACTGGTGGGGATGGGGCCGCCGCCAGCTTATAGCGGTGATACCGAGGGCGGGAATGAGCCCCCATACGCAGGCTGGCTCTATGTACAGTACCGTCGTGGCTATAAAACGTCAGCTCACGTTGCCGCTGCAAGGACCGCGACAGGTCATCACCTCACCAGGACTTTTTTAGGACTGGCGAACGAGCGCGCTGTGAGGGGACACACAAACTAGCTCCTGCACCGAGTACACGGTCTCGATTGAGCGGTCGCCTTCGCTAGGACTGTTGATCCTTGTTCACGGACGGTCGGACCAAGGGAGTTAGCCGGGTTCCGATCCCGTTGTCCCAGTTCGATACGTCTCCTTTGCTGGAATGTATTATGGAGCCGCTCTGTCTGCTCTATATCTTTATAGGTATATGGATGTCGTTCCCCGAGCTCTTGGTTGCCGGAATTAGACACGGGACGCTGGCAGGAGATAGGAAGTTTGGCTCGTTTTCAGTTAGCGAAGGATGCCAGTATTCGTGCCCGCCTCTGGCTAGGTCTTGGCACCCTCGTGGTACTGGCACTGTTGCAGGGTTTGCTCGGTCTCTACTACATGCGGCAGATCAACGAGCGGGTGAGGGACATGTACACCCAGGAACTCGTCGTTCTTGAAGCCCTTGATGACGCGAAATCGGGCACCTACCGCATCCGTGGAGATGCCCTCGAACACATTCTCGCAGGATCAGAAGCCTCCCAGGCCCGGCTCGAGGCTGAGATAGACGATCAGCAGAGGCGAATTGGGGAGCGTGTCCGCCAGTACCGCTCGACCCGCCTCTCAGATGAAGAGAATAGGCTCATAAGTGCGTTCGATACGCACTTCGCCACTTACATAGAGCGCGTGA
>JADDPP010000138.1 GCA_016781845.1 Rubrobacter sp. | reverse complement strand
AGGGCTCCGCTTCACCAACTCGTTGGAAGAGCCACTTCTACTCCGGATCTTACAGCTGTATCAAGCTGGCTCCATATTGAAGCACCTCATCACTCGGTCGAGGAGTCGAGTCGCCCGGCGAGCTCCGATAAGTCTCCCGCGATCAGATCCGGCTCGATACCCCAGGGATCGAACACGGCGTCCGGCTTGCGCCTCACCCAGGCTGCCCTGAGCCCGGCGGCCTTGGCGCCGATCACGTCCCAGGGATTGCTCGACACGAGCCACGTCTCCCCGGCCGACCGACCTAGCCTCTCAGCCAGGTAGGCGTAAACCCTGGGATCTGGCTTGAAGGTCTTGAGATCGTCTACGCTCACTACCATCTCGAGCAGCGGGAAGACGCCCGCGTGGGCTAGCAGGGAGCGCACCGTCGCCTCCGCTCCGTTCGAGAACGCCGCCAGTTGATGTCCCTTCGCCCGAAGTGTTTCCAGTCCAGGTGCGACGTCGGGGAACGCTTCCAGCCGCTGGTAGCCAGCCATCAATCGTTCCTGGTCCTCCTCGGACAGATTGACGTCCAGCGTGCGCATCGCATACCGCAGGGCCTGCCTGGTGCATACCCCGAAGTCCTCGTACCGTCCCATCAGCCCTCGGCGAAAGGCGTACTCGACCTGCTTTTCCCGCCACAGCTCCGAGAAGCGATCGGCAAGCTCGCCGACCATCGGTCGCAGATTCCCGTTCATCTCGAGTGGGTCGACGAGTGTCCCATAGATGTCGAAGCCGATGGCAGCCCGCATTCAGCCTCCCTGTGTGCTACGAGCTGCGCCTCGGCGGAAGGGGGCAACCATCGGGTCCGCATACTCCCTTGGCGATTTCTTCCTCGCACTCCTGGCGAAGCTGCTGCTTCTGCCATTCCCAGTCGATCGCCGGGTGGAATCTCTCCGGGTATCGCAGGGCCCAGATCTGCTTGCGGATGACCAGGTTCTCCGGGTCCATATCCAGCGCCTTCCGCCACTCCGCGAGCGCGCCTTCCTTGTCTCCCCTGGACAGGAGCTCGCTGCCAAGACGGACTCTCGTCTCAACGAGTTCCCTCTCGGTAGACGTTAGGGTGTACGCGGCAGGGTCGGTTGCCCCCGTTTGCTGCACGATCTCGCCGTGGATCAGCTTGCGGATCGTCTCTGTATCCTCGGGACTCTCGATGCTGAACCCGCCGTACTTGGCGTACCGGATGGTCCCGTCCTCGCCGACGAACACGCCGTTTGGGACCGCCTTGAAGTCTAGAGCACTGCTCAGCAGGTTGTTCTGATCGACTACGGCGGGATAGGTGGCGCCTGCTCTCTGGACCCAGGGAGTGGAGGCGTCTGCCCCCTGCGTCTCCAGGGCGACAGCCACCAGCTCGAAGCTCTTGTCTCGATACTCTTCATAGAAACGCTGCCAGCCTGGCAGCTGCTCACGGCACCCTCACCACGAGCCCTACATGAACAGCAGCACCTTCTTGCCGCGCAGGCTCGATACCTGCAGCTCGCCGCCCTCCAGTGTCGGGAGCGACACGTCGGGGAATGGGTCGCCCACTCGGGGTATCGCGGTAGTATCGGCACTCATACGTCAATCCTCCTTGCCTGCTGACATCATCCAGCGGCTACCATCGGAGCACCATCGCCCGCTCGATCTCCGCTCCCTCCCGCCGCGCCTGCGCCCTCTGTTCCTGCCCGGTCGACCGAGGCTAGACACCGCCCGCCCGCACACGCAGCAGACCACCTGTCAAGAGGAGGCCCACCAGGATCAGCACGGATACCGCCCCGGTACTGACAGGCCCGGAGAGGCCGCCCGCGCCCGTCTCGGGCATGTCATCCGGCATCTGCCCGAAGGTCGCATCCGGCGCGAGGGGCTTGGAAGGGTCGACCACGAAGAAGGTCAGGAACGCCGCCGTATCTCCCTCCGGGTTGCGCTTCTGGACCGCGGTGTCAGCGGGCAAGGTGGCGCTGTCGCCTACGCCCATCTCCCTGGTCCCGATGATCGCGTTCTGGTAGTCGATGTCTCCCCGCGTCACGTATATGAACTCCGGCCCCGGGTGGGTGTGCACGGACGTCTGACCACCGGTGGGGACCTCCACCAGCACGAGCTTGAGCGCAGCCTGCCCTTCGGGCAGCCCTTGAAGTGTCTCGCTCTCGAAGACCCGCTCGGCATCCTCCATGCCCTCCGGCGCCCCGGTACCCGGAGCCGCGAGACGGATCTCCCAGAAGGAACCTCCACCGGAGTGGGTGTGGGTCGCGTCCTCGCCTACCCAGCCAGCCTGGCCCTCTCGGAGCGTAAAGGTGTCTCCGCCCACCGAGAACGTGGTGGGACCGTCAGCGGCGTAGATGAAGCCTCGCTCGTGGCTGTGGGTGACAGCCACGTCCAGCTTCGCCTCGTGCGCCACCCAGGCGAGGGGTCCGCGGAGATTGCCCGCGTCCTGCTGCGCGAGCGGCGTGAGCTTAGCCTTGGCCCCGAGCGCGTCCCCTCCCATGTCCTGCGCGCTGGCGGGGCCGGCTGCGCAAGCCAGGGCCAAAAGCGCGACGAGGATTGCTGACCTCAACGCAGCGAATCCAGCGATCATCTGGCATCCCTCCTTGAATTTATGTACCGGTGCTTATCTTCGTTTCGGTTCCGAGGCAGATCGGGCAGGTGGCCATATACAGCTCCCTTATATTCACCGTGCCGATCACCATCACGTGATATGTGGGTAGTCGGCAGTCCAATGAGCAGAAGCCCTGCCATTGCACGCACATGGCCCGACTCGCCCTCGGGATCAACTATCGCTGCGAGCATCAGGATCCCGATACCAACTGCTCGACCAGGCCCCGGAGGTCGTCCTCGGTGATGATGCCTCCCCTGCGGGATACGACTTTGCCATTGGAGTCGAGGAAGATGGTCGTGGGCATGTTCAGGACCCTGTACTCCCTGAGGGGAGAGGCATCGGTGGCGTAAGCGGACGGGTAGCGGATGCCCAGCTCATCGAGGAGTTGCCTACCCGACTTGTGATCGCCCAGCCCCGTGAATACTCCCACATCCAGCCCAACAAATATGACCCTCCCCTCATACTCGTCGGCGATCTTCTGGAACGAGGGCATCTCGAGCCTGCACGGCGGGCAGTTGCCGGCCCAGAAGTTGAGGACCACGGGCTTGCCCTGCGTGAAGACGTCCGAGAACCTCGCCTCACGACCGCCGAGCACGTCCGCTCCCTGGTAGGCCACCATCTCGAAGTCCGGCACGTCAACCGGCCTTTCGGCGGCGCGAGGCACCGCCGTTGCCGTTTCCCTCTTCGGAGACGGAGTTGTACCGGCGGTCGGAATAGTAGCGGCTGTAGACGTAGAAGTCGGTGCTGCCGTGGGAGCGGCCGTCGGACTAGGAGAGGGCGTCACCGCTGCCGTTGTGGGTGCTGGTACGGGAGTAGCACTGGTCACGGCGCTGGGCCCGATAGGTAAAGCTCCCTTTGTCGCGGTCGGCATACCTGCCGCGGCAGTTTCGGTCGTGGGCTCGGACACGGAGGTGGGCACCATGGTACGCACCGTCACGTCGCCGGTCGGGGTGACGCCTGTGGTCGGACTTCCGCAGGCAGCCAGTAAGAGCATCAGTGCCGCAGCGAGCAAGAGCTTACTTTTCATCTTCGTCAACCGAAACCTCTCTGCGACAATCGCAACGCATTCCTCAGACCGGCCTCTGCCGTGCCGATAGCAATGTC
>JADDPP010000061.1:3276-3650 GCA_016781845.1 Rubrobacter sp. | reverse complement strand
GAGCACTGAGAAGATACTCGCCTTCCAGCCCACTAGGAACCGTTAGCCTGGTGGGAGCCGCGGGATCGTAGAACCCGTCAGTGTCTCTCTCGCTGGTATTGAATTGCACGCTCGTGAAAGTGGCGTCCGCAAGGCTTTGGGCAGTATTGTGTCTGACCCGCGCGCCATTGCCGATAATGGCCCTCTCCTGCCCTTTGAGCCTCTCGACGCTGCGCTCCAGTGTCGTCACCCTCTTTATCAACGGCCTCAGAAGCTCCATCATGGCCAGGGCTCCGTTTCTACCTCTATGCGCTCGCCCTCATTGCCTAGCTCGATGCTCACGCCCACCACCTTGCGGTCGTAGGTGACGCCCCTAAACCGAGCGCGGACCAAGT